>CAYSIN010000004.1:0-69909 GCA_964431135.1 uncultured Bacteroidales bacterium | reverse complement strand
ATTATATAAAGAAGTGGCTGCATGGTGAGATTGCTTCGCTACGCTCGCAATGACGAGAGGGGGTGAATAGTTACAAAAATACAAATTTTAGAAGTTTCCTTAATAACTCCATTATAGCACCCGTGATTCTGAAATTAAAATTTCACTCCAAAAGTAGCAATCAATCCTACATTATTATGTGTAATGGTTGCAGGTGTATTTGCAATAACGGCATTATCGTACAAAAAATATTTTTCCTTCATGGTGGAGTAAGTAAATCCCAAATCAAAATAGGTATCGTCACCTTTTATACCAATGCCAAGGCTGTATATAGATTTATTGGCATCTTCGTTGGCTAACCCACTTTTAAAAGGACTTGGATAAAAACCATAGCCACACCTGAACGAAATGGGTCCCGTTCTATACTCTGCACCTGCGCGAATAATTCCTACTGCCCTGTATGATTCTTCAATAGCATCGTTTTCATCTCTAAAAAAATAATCGTTGGCACGAAGCCGTGCCATGGAATAATCGACAAATTCATATTCTACCGATAAAGCAACTATTTTATTTATTAAAACACCAGCACTGGCAACGGCTCTGAATGGAGTTGTCAACTCATAATCATAATTTCCAGCGGGTGAATTAATTACATGACCATCGCCATGCAACGTGTCATCAAAAGAAGATTGCATGGAACTGCTGTACGTGTCGCTTAAATTAAAAAAGGTAGGTGTATGAAGGGCAAGCCCTACTCTAAACCAATCCAGTGGACGATAAATTAAGCCAAATTTGAAATTAAATCCAGACCCATAAGTTTTTAATTCTTTCTTGAAATTAAAATAATTAAAGGAAGGAATGGTATCTTTGGTATCTATTTCACTGTACTCGCTTGATTCTTTATAACGAATGGTTTCAATGCCAAGGCTCATTCCTAAATAAAGTTTATTTTCATAGTTTCCTCCAATGGCAAACTCATATTCTCCCATACCACCACGAGTATTAATATCTTTTTCTTGCATTTCACCATAATTGGGAAAAGTTGTTTTGTATTTGTTGGTAGCCGATGTGTCGGGGTCAATCAAATATGAGTCCCATGCCAGCCCTTCGTTAAAGTAATCAAAATTCTCATAATTATGTCCATTGGCAAGCGAGGCAAAATAATCGGTCATGGAAGAAGTATTATTATATCCCTGTATTTTGATATAATTGCCAAAGTCGTTTATGCGGTTATAACTCAGTGCCATCGACACCGAAACCCAACCTTCGTCTTTACCATTCAAATGAGTAGCAACCGCACCTACATTTCCCATTTGAAATCTGAATTTATAATCATCGAGGGTACTGCCAAGGTATTGTGCTGACGATTGGTTATAAGAAAAGTAAGGTGTAATAGTTAATTCAGAACTTCTATAAATACCAAGGGATGCAGGATTAACACTAATGGCAGATACATCACCGCCTAATGCGCCAAAAGAACTTCCCATGGTCATAAAGCGACTGGTTCCGCCATAATTTATGGTTGAATATCGCAAGGCATCCACTTCGTTTTGTGAAAACAATGAAATGGAATAAAAACTGGCGATAATGAACATCCATTTTTTCATGTTTCTATTTTTTTTCATGATTATTTAATTATGAAAGGGTACTTAATTTATTTTCTATGTCCACCTGAGGAAGAAGAGCCAAAACTGCTGGACCCACTGGAACTTCTTGAACCACCACTGCTGCTACTTCCACTGTTAAAAGACCCTGAACTTCCTGAACTGCTTCTGCTGGGAGCAGAATACGATGGCGTACTTTGACGTGGCGGTTTTGAAGATGGTTGTGAATAGGAATGTGAAGAAGAGGGTGATGACGAAGGACGCACATTCCCACTGCTATGCTGTTCCTGTGGAAATGTCTCTCTGTTGTATGAATTTTGTTCAGGACGTCTGTATTCTATAGTTCCATCGTTTTGGCGTTGTGTATTGGAATAATTATCGGGACGGCTGTATTGTGGACGATTATTATTGTAGGAACTTGGTTTGGGTTGTACAGGTCTATCTGTATTTGTATTGATTTGAGGAGAAGTTCCCATTCCCGGCTTACGATTGTCTGGCACGGGGTTTACAGGTGTAGGATTTACCGATGGGTTAACGGATGGTTTGGATGATGGTGAAATAGGTTTATCGGTATTGTTCGGTGAAGTAGTAAAATTATTTTGAACAGGGATGTTTCCATTATCAGGTTTATTAGGTGAAACGGGTTTGTCAAAACTGTTTTGAGAAGAAATAGTATTGGAATTAGAAGGTGAAACGGGAGGTTTAATCGTATTTACATTTCCCTGACTACCTGTTATGGGGTTAATATTATTTTGAATAGAAATACCACCATTATTAAGATGGTCGGGTTTTATTACATTACTGTTAGCAGAAGCATTGGTAACAGGAATTTGTAAAACTTCATTTTGATAAGTACTTACAAATGAATTATAGTTGCTTCTGTGTCCTGAGGAACCATTAGAAGAGCCATCGCCGCGATGTCCGTAAAAGGTGCCGTCGTGACTGTTGTAATAATAATTATCAGCATAATCGCCGTGATGTCCGTCGTAATACCCATCCCAATATCCATTCCAATAGCCATCATGATAACCGTGCCAATAGCCATATCCATAATATCCGGCGTAGTAATAATAGGGATGATAACCCCACCATGGGTTATACCATGGATAATAAAAACCGAAAGCATAATAGGATGGGCAAAAAGTTATTCCGTAATAGGGCCACCAGTGATAACCAAAATAAATACTTACGCCCCAGTCAAACGGGTCATAAGTGTACCAGTAAGTATTGGTATAATACGAATCGTAATAACCAGCGCCCCAGTATGGGCCATGAAATCTTTTTAAACGGGAAGCATATTCGTAATCATAATAATCATCATCGTTATAATAATTATTGGTGATGTAATTGTCCCCGTTATTGTCGGTATAAGTTTCGGAGTTTGCCGGTGCACTTTTTTCATTTTGATTGTAAGTATCATCGGAATAATTATTATTAGCAGTATTTCCGTTGTTGTTGGAACTTATATAATTATTCTCCGTATTGGTACTGGTTGCCTGCGATGATTCGGCTGGTTTGGAAACCGATGCTGTATTGGCATCTTTGGAAGAATAATAAACATCATCACTGGGAATAGATGATGTTGCCCAGCGAGTTGAAGTACAACTCATCAGTCCTAAGACTGCTGTTCCGATTAAAAATAATTTTGTTTTCATGGATACCTCCATTCTTTTTTATGGTGTAAAAATACTAATTTTGCAACAATTTTAATTACAAGATACAAATACTATACCAAAAAAGAACACGATGGCAAAAGTTTTAACACCGAAGGAGCAAGATTATGCCCAATGGTACAACGATTTGGTTTTAAAATCTGAGTTGGCTGAAAATTCTTCCGTACGCGGATGCATGGTAATAAAGCCTTATGGATATGCTATTTGGGAAAAAATTCAACAAACACTGGACCGAATGTTTAAGGAAACCGGTCATGTAAATGCTTATTTCCCGTTATTCATACCAAAATCATATTTTAGTAGAGAAGCAAGCCATGTAGAAGGCTTTGCCAAAGAATGTGCTGTGGTTACGCATTATCGTTTAAAAAACAGCAACGACGGCAAAGGTGTTGTTGTGGATGAAGAAGCAAAACTTGAAGAAGAATTGATAGTAAGACCTACTTCCGAAACCATAATATGGAATACCTATAAAAACTGGATACAGTCGTATCGTGATTTACCGCTGCTTATTAATCAATGGGCAAACGTGGTACGCTGGGAAATGCGCACAAGGTTATTTTTAAGAACATCGGAATTTTTATGGCAGGAAGGGCATACCGCACATGCCACACAAGAAGAAGCCATGGAAGAAGCCATAAGAATGATGAATGTTTATACAACATTTGCCGAACAATATTTAGGTATTCCTGTTATTGCCGGCGAAAAAACAGAGACCGAACGTTTTGCCGGTGCCATACATACCTATTCCATAGAAGCTATGATGCAAGATGGAAAAGCATTGCAGGCAGGCACCTCTCATTTCTTAGGACAAAATTTTGCCAAAGCGTTTGATGTAAAATTTCTCAATCAAAAAGGCGAGCAAGAGTACGTATGGGCAACATCGTGGGGTGTTTCTACACGTCTTATTGGTGCATTAATTATGGCGCACAGCGATAATAACGGATTAATTCTTCCTCCCAATATTGCTCCTTTGCAAGTTGTTATTGTTCCTATTTATCGTACAGATGAGGAAAAAAATATTGTTTGCCAGCATGGTAAGCAACTTTTTGATGAGTTAAAAAATGAGGACATTACGGTAAAATTGGATGACCGCGACACTCATAAACCCGGTTGGAAATTTGCCGAATATGAATTAAAAGGAGTGCCTGTAAGAATTTCGGTAGGACCCAAAGATATTCAACAGAATTCGGTTGAACTGGCACGAAGAGATACACTGGAAAAAGTAAATGTACCACGTCAGAACATTGTATCTGAGGTTAAACAATTATTATCGGACATTCAAAAAAATATTTATCAAAAAGCATTCACGTTTAGAAATGAGCATACTTATCAAGTAGATGATTATGCTGAATTGAAAGAAAGGATAGATAGCGGTGGATTTTTTAGTGTCCATTGGGACGGAACATCAGAAACAGAACAAAAATTTAATGAGGAATTGAAGGCAACTATACGTTGTATTCCACTTAATCAACCTGAAGAAGACGGTAAATGCATTGTTTCGGGAAAGCCGTCAAAAAAAAGAGTGATTGTTGCAAAATCTTATTAATATTTTTATTAATTTTATGCTTTCATTGTTTGGCACTAATTTTTAATAAATGAATTCTAACGGCACAAAAACAAAATCGCTGATATTAAATACATTACAAGACAAAATTCTTGTAAAAAAAGAAGTGTTTCAATCGTTGAATACTTCTTTTGAGTTTTTAAAAAAAGCGGTGCTGGAAATAACGAATGACTATAACAGCAGTCTTAAAGAAGTGTCCAATAATCAAAAACTGGAATGCACTATAGAACCAACTCATATCGAACTTTTTTTTGGTACAGAAGTAATTGTATTCAGTTATCAAAATATTGTTTTTGAAATAGACAAAAGTCATTCTATCTGGTCTCATTCGTATATTCAGGATAATCCACTTCATGCCTTTGTTGGGATAATTTCTGTTCATAATTTTTTACGCGATTCGTTTATCAATAATCAAAGTGAAGATGTAGGCTATTTAATTGCCCGTATTTTTATCAATCAGGAAAATCATTATTTTGTAGAAGGCAAGCGACAGTTGGGATTTTTATATAACGATTTTGCTGCCAATCTATCGTCTATAGATGATTTTATCAAGATTGTTCAATCGGCTATACTTTATTGTCTTGATTTTGAAATGCTTGTGCCACCTTACGAAGATGTAAGTATTATTACGGTTGAACAAATAAAACTCATTATTAATAAAGTTAAATCTCAATCGGCAAAACGTTTAGGTTTTCAATTTTATAAAAATGATACCAGTATTTAAATAAAAGAATTATGATGTGTATGAAAAATATAGTTTTTTTTATCTTTGTCTCAATGGTATTTTTTATTGCCTGTAACTCCAATACAAGTCAGAGAAATAACCTTACTGCTGAAGACACGATTACCGTTAAAAAATTAACCATTAAGGAACGACTTAATCAGTACGCTTCTTTTACATTGACCACTGATTTAAATCAATACAG
Source organism: uncultured Bacteroidales bacterium (assembly GCA_964431135.1). Lineage (GTDB taxonomy): Bacteria > Bacteroidota > Bacteroidia > Bacteroidales > GWA2-32-17 > Ch61. Next base: position 64,163 of record CAYSIN010000004.1, on the reverse strand, counting down.
CAAACAGGAAAAGGAAATGCTGAGTTTATTAATCGATGCTGCCAAAATTATGGATGAAATATACTGGCTTCAAACGTATGGTAATAAAGATACATTGTTTCCAAAACTTAAAACTCCTGAAGAAAAAGAATATTGCGAAATAAATTATGGACCCTGGGATAGATTAAATGATAATGAACCTTTTATAGAGGGAGTTGGTAAAAAGCCTATGGGTGCAGGTTTTTATCCAAGCGACATCAAATATTTTCCTTTTATTGACATGAAGTTTGAAGATAAACTCAGTATGTTTACTGTAATTAAACGCTCCGATGATGGTTCCCTATATACACAACCTTATCATGTAGCGTATGAATCTTATTTAAAACAGGCTGCCGAATTATTGAGAAAGGCTGCTCAAAAATCGCCCGATAAAGCCTTTGCTAACTTTTTACAAAAACGTGCTACGGCATTATTAACCGATGATTTTTATGCCAGCGATTTGTTGTGGGTTGACTTAAACTCAACGTACGATTTGGACATTGGTCCTTTCGAATTTGAAGATGACAGATTTATCAATACTAAAGCCGCTTATGAAGCTATTTTAATGATAAAAGATAAAGCATGGAGCAAAAAACTGGAAACCTATTCCAAATATCTTCCAGAAATAAAGAACAGTTTTGACATTCCAGAAAACTATAAAAGCCAAATTGTTCTTGCCAATACCAATATTGGTGTGTTTGATGCTATTTATTATGCTGGCTGGCCAAATGCCGGTCCTAAGCAAATATCTACCAATCGCCCCAAAGATGGTAGAATTTTGATGGAGAAAGGCGGTCGCAAACTTCAATTTAAAAACAGCATGAAAGCTAAATTTGATAAGATTCTTAAACCTATTTCAGATATTCTTATTGATAAAAATGAACGAGAGAATGTTAAGTTTGAAGGATTTTTTATTAATAATGTTACTTACGAAATAGCCGATGCCATTATGGTAAAAACCACCGTCAATGGCAAGGGTGCTGTTAAAGATGCATTGAAAGATTATTTTCCTACCATTAATTCGCTCAAGGCAGATATTTTAAATATGTATATTCTTACTCAATTGCAAGAAAAAAACGTTATTAGTGAAGCAACGCTATTAGACAATTATGTAATTTTTATTGCCAATGTACTTCGGTCAGTCCGTTTTGGGGCTGCTTTTTCGCAAGGGTCGTCCAATATTATGGCATTTAACATGCTTTATAAAATGAAAGCATTTGAGAGGGACAGTACAACTGGCACATACAAAGTAAATCCAGACAAAATGAAAGAAGTAATTATTAAGATAACCAAAAATATACTTACCGTTTTAGCCGAAGGCGATTACAATACGGCAAAATCGTGGATTGAAATATATGGCACCATGTCTCCCGAACTGCAAAAGGATATTCAGAAAATTAGCAAAGCAGGTATTCCTATTGATATCAAATTTGAACAGGGCAAAGAAGTATTGGGATTGCAATAATTTTTTGACTGTACCGTTATTGTGTTAAACTTTTTCGAATGAAATTTTTTACCAGCATTGTTATACTTTTTTTTTCATTAAACTTGTGTGCTCAGCCTTTCGTTATTAAAGGAATTATATCAGGAAAAAATAATCAGCCATTGCATGATGTCAATATACTGGTAAAGGAACTTGGAAATACAGGTACCGTAACTAATAGCGAAGGAAAATTTGAATTAAAACTTCCTGAAAAAAAAATATACACCTTATCCATAACTCATGTAGAATACAGTGATACGCTAGTGCAAATAAATCTTTTAAAAACATCTTCGGTTTATATTCATCTTACCGAAAAAGTAGAAGAACTTCCCACGTTTACTATTACTGAAAATAAAGAACAACATATACAGATGCAACATCTGGACCCAAAATTAATTAACGTTATACCCGATGTGTCTGGCGGAATAGAAGCCACATTGAAGGGTATGCCGGGAGTTTCCAAAACGAATGAACTTAGTTCACAATATTCCGTTCGTGGAGGTAATTTTGATGAAAATCTAGTGTATGTGAATAATATTGAGGTGTATAGACCTACCCTTATTCGTAGCGGGCAGCAGGAAGGATTAAGTTTTGTAAACCCTGACATGGTTTCCAATATTTATTTTTCGTCCGGTGGATTTGATGCCAATTATGGCGATAAAATGTCGTCGGTATTGGATATACAATATAAAAAACCTACCAAAAATGCCGTGGATGTAATGGCAAGTTTATTGGGTGCGTCCTTTACTTTGGAAAATTGCAGTCGTAATCACCGGTTTACTCATATCAGCGGATTTCGTTACAAAACATCGCAATATCTTTTAAATTCTATGGACACCAAAGGCGACTACAAACCTCGTTTTTTTGACTATCAAACATACCTGACTTATGATATTACCGAAAAGACAGAACTTAGTTTTCTGGGAAATATTTCTCAAAACGATTATCGCTTTGTTCCTCAAACACGCGAAACATCGTTTGGCACCATAGACGAAGCACTTAAATTAAAAATTTATTTTGACGGTCAGGAAAATGACCGCTATACAACGTCGATGGGAGCATTTACCTTAACACATTTTCCTAATGAGCAAACAAAACTTTCGTTTACCATATCGGCATATTATTCAGACGAACAGGAACGATTTGATATTTTGGGTCAGTATTTTTTAAATGAATTGGACCAGCAACTTGGTTCAAACACGATGGGCGACAGCCTGATGAATATTGGTGTAGGCACATTCCTGAACCATGCACGCAATTATTTGAACTCTATTCATATTAATGCACAACATATAGGAAAAATTTCATACAATAACAATGGTACCTTGATGTGGGGCATTTCTATGCAGCATGAATCTACACAAAACAATCTTCACGAATGGGAAATGATAGATTCGGCAGGCTATTCACTTCCCTATACCGATTCTATTGTTGGCATGTATTCGTTAATTTATGGAAAAAATGATTTTACTCAAAATGAATTGTCTTCTTTTCAACAGTATTCAAGTTGTATAGAAATGGACAGCAGTGAACTATCCTACACCATTGGTATTCGTGAAACTTATACCACCTATATAGACGAAGTGTTAATAAGTCCACGTGCATCCTTTTTTTATAAGCCCAACTGGAAAAGTAATATAAGGTTTAAATTTGCAACAGGATATTATTATCAGCCACCATCGTATAAAGAGACTCGTCTGCCCAATGGTTCCCTGTCGCAAACATTGATTTCTCAGAAGTCCCTTCATTTTGTACTTGGCAGTGATTATACCTTTTTGGCATGGGACAGACCATTCCGTTTTATAAGCGAATTATACTATAAAAAATATACGCATTTAATTCCCTATCAGATAGAAAATGTGCGAATAGTTTATCTGGGAAACAATAATTCCAATGGATATGTGGCTGGACTTGACATGAAAATTAACGGACAGTTTGTGCCCGGTGTAGAATCGTGGGCAAGCGTATCGTTGCTTAAAACCATGGAAGACCTAACAGACGATTATTATTATAAAACGGAAAATGGCGTTACCAAACGTGTAGAACCGGGTTATATACCACGTCCTACCGACCAGCGTGTAAATGTGGGTTTGTTTTTTCAGGATTACTTGCCTATGGACCCTACTTATACCATGCAGTTGAGTTTGTTGTTTGGCAGCGGCTTACCGTTTGGGCCACCCAAATCGCCCCGTTATGAAGCAATATACCGTATGCCTGCATACAGGCGTGTGGATATAGGTTTTGCTAAAATCATTACTTCACCAGAAAAAAAAGTAAACAAGAGTGTATTGAAATATTTCAGCAAACTGTGGATAGGGTTGGAAGTATTTAACCTGCTCGATATAGACAATACGGTATCGTACCAATGGGTAAGTGATATCAGTAGTCATCAGTATGCTGTACCAAATTACCTTTCGTCACGTCGGTTGAATATAAAAATTATTGCATCGTTTTAACGGACGACTAATTATAGGGAATATCAGTTTTGTGTGATGGGTTTAAAATAAAAAAACTCGGGTCAGCATGTGGGTTGGGTTATGGTCTTGTCAATATTTCTTTTTTTCTGTCCTTTCACAATGGATTACTTTCTATTTTAGTCCTGTCGTATTGGTTTTTACACTTGGCGGTAACGGCTGGCGGTATGCGCAGTGCGGGATTCAGGTCGCTCACTTGTCGAGTTACTGCAATGGTTAATAAATGAGCTGATATAAAAACAGGCACAGCACCCCGCATTGCGTATGACCGCATGTTACCTGCTGGGTTGTTATTCTGTTTTCTCCTGTAAGTATATTTTTTTTAAAAAGGTCACTTTATCTTCTTTTGTCCATTTGTCAGTTGTCATAACAGAAAAATTATTTGCAAAACCATTTTTTTCTCCAAACAGAAAATACGTGTCCCAATATGTATTATTATTTTCTCCAAATGCTCTCCATATTATAAAATTATCATTTTCGTTAGATTCAACTAATTCTTGAGTCAAACGATAATTTTTTACAAAAAATTCAGAGTCCCATTCATAGAATGCTTTAACAAATTCAAAACCTTTCTTGGGATTAGTTGCATTAAACTCGTATTTATCACAAGGTCCAAATGCAATTGCTATTGTTATACTATCTGAATTTTTAAAGAATTGTTGTTTGGCTATTTGATTATATGATGTTTTTTTCCATTCTCCTGGAATAGAAACAGAACCATATGGAAAAACAAAATAATCCGTTTGGTTTTTATTTTTATCATAATCACATCCTACAATAGTACTTGTTCTTTGTGTAGCACAACTTGTCAAAAATATAAGTACAATAACTAATATATTTCCAAATTTCATTTAAATATTTATTTAATGTTTCGTAGTTTAAATCGTTTTTTCAACCTTGCAGGTAACATCTGTGTAAACTTACGATTACGTTTATATCTTCATTATCCATAGTCGATTGTTTTTATAAAATGCTGTTCATGTGAGCAATATTGAATGTGTGTATTAAATAGTTCATTTTGTAACTCCGTATATAATTTTACACGCACAAAGATATAACTTTTTTTTCATTCCACCAAATTTTATTTTAAAAAAGTTTTCAAACCAAACCGATAATCCCGTCTCGTCATAATTGACGAGATGGTCTGGATTTGCGTGTTTTGGTTAATGCCGACAGACTAAAAAAAGCGAAGCGAATGGTTTTAATTATCTTGTTAGCAAGTCGGTATGAACATTATCAATCACTTTCGGCGTTTTATCAATATTCTATTAGTGTGAACATCCGTTTTATAGCGTAAAAAAGTTGTACATCTTTTATTCAGTGCAATTTTTTTCTAATCCTTTGGTCATCCATGTTTGCAGGTTGCCTTTTTCGTCCGAATAAATAAAATACGCATCCAGCGACGAATGCTGCAATACAAACGATTTTCCTTTTTCAAGCCCCATCACCATAATAGCCGTAGCCAGCGCATCGGCATCCGTACAAGAGGGCATTACAACGGTAACGCTCAACAATCGCTGGTGTACAGGCATTCCTGTTTTTGGATTGATAATATGTGAATATTTAACGCCATTTATTTCAATAAACTTGCGATAATTGCCGCTGGTAGCCAGCGATGTATTGGTAATGCTCACGATGGTTTGCAATTCTCGGTTTGTTTCGTCGCTCTGTTCTATGGGTTTGTCTATGCCTACGTTCCATGGCTCACCTTTATCATTTACGCCATTAACGCGAACTTCGCCACCAACTTCTATCATATAATTTTTTATTCCTTTTGATTCCAAAAGCAGGGCAAGTTTGTCCACCGTATAACCCTGTGCAATAGCATTGACATCTATCTGCATATTTTTATTTTTCTTTATTAACCGGTTATTTTCCATACGAATTTTGTTCATACCGATTAGGTCAAGCAAACTGTCTGTGGGCTTGTATTGGTCAACAATGCTGTCTTTGGGTATAAAGCCCCAATGCTTAACAAGCGGTGCCACGGTTATATCAAATAATCCGTCTGTTTGCTGATATATATGATAGGCTTTCTGAAAAATTTCACAAAAATAACGGTCTAACTTTACAAGCGTATCGTTTCGGTTGATATGACAGATAATAGAGTTTGTATCATAAATAGAAAGCGAATGCGAAATATCGTTCAGCAGTTGATATATTTCTTCGGATGAAACAGAATCGGTATTGGGCTGGTATTTAATATGAAAACTGCCTCCCTGTGTATATCCTGTTATAGAAACAAATACCGGGCGTGTTCTTTGGCAAGCAGACGTAATAAAAGTAATGACAATAAAAAAAAGAAAACAACGCTTTATCACGATAAGACGTTATTAATTAACGAATCATCGGCAAAATAGGGTAACGTAACTTTTAACCGTGGTTCTTTTTCCATAGCCCTGTTTATTGAGAAAATGGCACCTTTGTTACGAGCCCAACTGCGTCGCGTAAGTCCATTGTTTACATCCCATGGAAGCATGGAATTAATCTTATTTTCAGATTCGGCAGAGCCATCAATCACCATACCAAATCCACCGTTGATAACTTCGCCCCATCCTACGCCGCCGCCGTTGTGAAGTGAAACCCAAGTTGCACCGCGAAACGCATCGCCGATAACATTTTGCACCGCCATATCGGCAGTAAATTGCGAACCGTCGTAAATATTGGACGTTTCACGAAAAGGAGAATCAGTACCCGACACATCGTGATGGTCGCGACCTAACACCACCGGAGCAGATAGTTTCCCTTTGCGAATGGCTTCGTTAAAGGCAAGGGCTATTTCCCTGCGACCTTCGGCATCGGCATAAAGAATACGCGCCTGACTGCCTACTACCAGTTTATTCTTTTTGGCATCCTGTATCCATTTCAAATTGTCCAGCAATTGCTGTTTTATTTCGTCAGGAGCGTGTGTTATAATTTTTTGAAGCACCTCACAGGCTATGCGGTCTGTAATGTCCAAATCATCGGGGTTGCACGACGTACAAACCCAGCGAAAAGGACCAAAGCCATAATCAAAATACAAGGGGCCCATAATGTCCTGCACATACGATGGATATTTAAACGAGCCATCGGGCTTCAATACATCGGCTTTGGCACGGCTTGATTCGAGTAAAAAGGCATTTCCGTAATCAAAGAAATACATGCCACGCTGACATAAAGTATTTATAGCACCAATTTGACGTCGCAACGATGCATAAACCATTTCCTTAAAGCGGTCGGGTTCTTTTGCCATCATCACATTGGCTTCATCAAACGATATTCCAACGGGATAATAGCCACCGGCAAACGGATTGTGCAATGAAGTCTGGTCGCTGCCAAGTTCAACGGGAATATCTTCTTTTGCTAATCGTTCCCACAAGTCAACAATATTACCCTGATAGGCTATAGATACAGGTTTTTGTTCTTTTTTTGCCTGACGAATGCGACTCATCAATTCATCAAGGTTATCTATCACTTCTTCTACCCAGCCTTGCGAATGACGTGTATGGATAGCCTTGGGGTTTATTTCGGCAATAACGCCCACTGCTCCGGCAATCACTGCTGCTTTGGCTTGTGCTCCCGACATGCCACCCAATCCACTCGATACAAATAATTTTCCACGAAGGTCTTGACTCGAAGGATTGATAATTCTACCGGCATTCAGTATAGTTATAGTAGTGCCGTGAACAATACCCTGTGGACCAATATACATATACGAACCAGCCGTCATTTGCCCATATTGAGATACACCCATGGCATTAAATTTTTCATATAGGTCTTTGGATGAATAATTTGGAATAACCATGCCATTGGTAACAACCATGCGGGGGGCGTCTTTTTTGGATGGAAATATGCCCAGTGGATGACCGGAATACATGACCAGTGTTTGCTCGTCGGTAACTTCACTTAAATATTTCATGGTAAGCAAGTATTGTGCCCAATTCTGAAATATGGAGCCATTGCCACCGTATATAATCAATTCGTGAGGATGCTGGGCTACAGCCTTGTTCAAATTGTTTTGTATCATCAACATAATAGATGCAGCCTGCTTGGAATGGCACGGATATTCATCTATGGGGCGTGCATATATTTCGTAATCGGGACGAAAACGATACATGTATATTCTTCCGTAAGTATTCAATTCATTCAAAAATTCGGGTGCCAGCACAGCGTGATGTTTAGGTGGAAAATAACGCAACGCATTTTTTAATGCCAGTTTTTTTTCTTCTTTGGAAAGAACATCTTTTCTTTTGGGAGCATGATTGACTGTTGTATCATAAGGTTTTGGATTGGGCAATTCGTCGGGTATGCCCTGAATTATCAAACGCTGAAATTCTTCTTTGGTAGTCATAACTTTTTTTTGAAGCAAAATTACAAAAAATAAATTATAGTGGCTGTTTATTATGAGTGGGTATCTCTTTTTTGTGGCAAAAAAAAGGGCACAATTTGATTGTGCCCTTTGCCAAGTTTTTTAAAGTAGGTAAATCAACCCATGCTATAACTGTTGTTAGTCGTAACGACCATAATCTTTAAACTCCTCTGCAATAATTTCGCCATAAAGTTCGCCATAATTTTCTTCACACCATTCATGCAGGCAGTTAATTTCGTCAAGGTCGTCGCCAATCCATAAAATTAGTTTTCTCAGTTCCTTATGGAAGAGCAGTGGGTCGAAACTTACTTTACTTAAAATCATTTTGGAAAAATCTAACATCATAATTTTTATTTTTTAAGAGTTAAGCATTTTTCTTGTTGGATTATACGGTGTTATTCTTTTTTTTGTTTCAACAATTGATTATTATTTGAATAAAAACTATAACCTTTGTATAAAATTTTCATAAAAAATGATGGAGAAAAAAATAAAAATAGTGAATGACCCGGTGTTGGGATTTATTCAATTGCCATTAGGACTTGGGTTGCAGATAGTAGAACATCCGTGGTTTCAACGATTGCGAAACATAAAACAATTGGGGGTAGCATATTTTATATATCCGGGGGCGGTACATACTCGGTTTCAACATTCACTTGGTGCTTATTATCTGGCACAGCAAGCCATAGATGTTCTTATCACAAAGAAAAATGAAATCACCCCTATTGAATCGGAAGCCGTTAGTTTAGCAGTACTGCTACACGATATAGGTCATGGTCCCTTTTCGCATACCTTGGAAAAGATTATTTTGCCACACATTAGTCATGAGCAAATAACACTTGCCTATATGCACCATTTTAATAATTTGTTCGATGGCGAACTTCGTTTAGCCATAGACATTATGAATAATCGTTATTCCAAACATTTTTTACATCAACTCATATCAAGCCAATTAGATATGGACAGATTGGATTATTTAAAGCGAGACAGTTTTTTTACGGGCGTTTCCGAAGGTGTTATCGGTACCGAACGTATTATAAAAATGCTAACAATCGCCAAAGACAGTCTTGCCGTTGAAGAAAAAGGAATATATTCTATTGAAAAATTCTTAATAGCCCGCAGGCTGATGTATTGGCAGGTATATCTTCATAAAACCGTATTGGCAGCGGAACAAATGCTGATTTCTATATTTAAACGAGTACACTTTTTATATAAAAATAAACAACTTATTCTTCCCGATACGTTGAACAGATTTTGGAACAATCCAATTTCGGCAAAAGAGTTGAACGAAAATATAGAACTCATTCAATTATTTTCACAACTCGACGATTCGGAAATATGGGTATGGATAAAGCAATGGGCACAACATACCGATTTTATTTTATCCTTTTTATCGCAAAATTTTATTCAACGCAAATTGTTCAAAATAGAAATGCAACGGACACCTATTCCAACCAGCAAGTTGGAAGATTATCGAAACAAAACCATGAAAAAATTTCACCTTTCTGCCTTTGATGCATCATTTTTGGTTTTTTCCGACTCAGCCGAAAATCATGCATACAGCATTACCGACGATAAAATAAATATTTTGTATAAAGATGGTCGCATACTTGATATTTCTGAAGCGTCGGATATTTTAAATACGGAAGTTATATCTAAAAACGTAATAAAGTATTTTATCTGTTTTATGCAGGAAGCCATACGTTCATAAAATGGTTTGATGATTCAAATTTATGTTGTATTTTTGTAAAAAAAATCTATGAAATTGACCGCAAAGGAAATAGCAGAACTCTTCCATGGTGAAGTTATTGGCAATGAAAAAATAGAAGTGAACGGAGTAGCCAAAATAGAAGATGGGAAACCGGGATGTATTTCATTTATGGCAAACTTGCTGTACGAAAAATATATTTATACCACCCAGTCAAGCATAGTATTGGTAAATAAAGATTTTCAAACTTCTAAACCTATTGATGCCACACTTATAAAAGTAGAAAACGCCTATAAATCGTTTGCTCAATTATTGGAATTGTGCAATAAGGAAGAAAATCATCATCCTGCTGGCATAGAATATCCAAATTATATTAATAACAATGTTTCGTTTGGTAGAAGTGTCTATGTCGGAGCCTTTGCCTATATTTCCAAAAATGTAAAAATTGGAAGTAACACCAAAATTTATCCCAATGTTTTTTTAGGTGAAAATGTAACCATAGGCGAAGATACTATTATTTATTCTGGTGTTAGAATTTATAAAGATTGCGTTGTTGGAAATCGTTGTATTATTCATTCCAATACGGTAATAGGTGCCGATGGTTTTGGTTTTGCTGCCGATGCTCAATCGTACAAAAAAATACCCCAAATAGGCAACGTGGTTATAGAAGAGGATGTAGAAATAGGTGCCAATACATGCATAGATAGAGCCACCATGGGGAGCACGCTTATTCATAAAGGGGTAAAAATAGATAATCTTATTCAAATTGCCCATAATGTTGAAATAGATGAAAACACAGTAATAGCAGCTCAAACAGGTATTTCAGGTTCTACCAAATTAGGGAAAAATTGTATGATAGGCGGTCAGGTAGGTATTGCTGGACATTTGACTATTGCGGAAGAAGTAAAAATTGCTGCACAATCGGGCATTGGAACAAGTATAACCCAAGTGGGAGAAACTATTCAAGGCTCACCCGCTTTTAATTTGAAAAATTATCAAAAATCGTATATTCATTTTAAACATTTGCCAGAAATTATCGAACAATTGCAAGAACTAAGAAAGCAAATAGACGAAATGAAAAAAGCATAAGGCAGGTTTACTTTCTTCGTTAACAATTAAATGTTAATAAATAATATTTTTCAATAAATTTACGTTAATTCTTGATATGTATCTTAGTGCGTTTATTTAATTAAATTTTGAAAGGTATGACATTATTACAAATTATTACAACGCCGGGTGCGGTACAAGATTCGGTAGCCAATGCCGTATCGCAAATTCCAACAACAACTCCAGCACCAGCACCTTCGCTCAATGTCGATTCGTTATCTCTTTTCGACTTGTTAGTAAAGGGCGGTTGGATTATGATTCCTATTGTTCTTTTATCACTTATTGGTGTATATGTTTTTATTGACAGGCTGATAGCCGTGTTAAAAGTCAGAAAAAAAGACAAGGATTTTATGCAGCGTATAAAAGAATATACGGTAGAAATGAAGTTTGATAATGCCAAAACGTATTGTGAATCTATCAATACTCCTTCATCCAAAATGATTGAAAAAGGGCTGAGCAAAATAGGAAAGCCCGTATCTGAAATTGAAAAAAGCATGGAATCGGTGGGAAAAACGGAATTGTCAAAACTCGACCGAAATTTGAGAATATTGGGAATTATTGCCAGCATTGCTCCCATGCTCGGCTTTATCGGAACCATTATGGGGGTAATCAAAATATTTTATAATATTTCTTTGGCAGATAATATCAGCATAGGACTAATTTCAAGCGGGCTGTATGAAAAAATGATTACCAGTGCTTCCGGGCTTACTATTGGCGTGTTAGCATACATTGGCTATCATTATATCAATATGCTGATTGATAAAGTTACCATCACCATGGAAACTAACGCTATGGAATTTCTTGAAACCATTCAAAAAGAAGCATAACTATGAATTTAAAAGACAGACGTTCATCATTTCAGGTAGAAGTTTATACCAGTTCGCTGAATGATATTATGTTTTTTCTTCTGCTGTTCTTTTTAATTGTATCTACGCTAGTAAATCCATCGGTAATAAAATTATTGCTCCCAAAAGCCAGCGCCTCTACAACCGTAAGCAAAATGCAAGTTACACTATCGGTAGATAAAAATAAAAACTATTATCTGAACAATGTACAGGTGCCCTTAGAAAATTTGGAAGCAGAAATCAAAAAAGCAATAGCAAATATTCCAAGCCCTACTATTATTTTGCGTTTCGATAGCAGTTTGTCGGTTCAGGATTTAGTAGATGTTTTGCAAATCGGAACAAAGATGCAAATAAAAATGGTATTGGCAACCAAACATGTCAATAATTAGTTCATGGTTAGTAATAATGAACATACCAGCGTCTGGCTTCCTGCCTTACTTTCGCTTCTTACTCATGCAATACTGATATTATTGTTTTTACTTATCATTTTGCGTACACCTATTCCTCCTTATCCTGAAGGTGGCGGACAAGGTATGGAAGTTAATCTCGGTTTTTCACAGGAAGGCACAGGCGATATTCAACCAAACTATTATAATCCCAATCCTACTCCCAATAACGAAAAGCAGCAACTGGAACAAGTCAATAAAATACAGAAAAATAATAATAACACTGTATTGACACAAAATTACGAAGATGCTGAGTCTGTAAAAAGTAATCATAATAAAGATACAAGCAAATGGACGGCTGAAAAAAATAATCAGATTATTCAATTGAGCGAACCGGTTGTCAATCCCAATGCCTTGTACAAAGGGAGTCAAGGTGGAAGCGAAGGGGAAACAGGAAAACCCGGCGATCAGGGAAATCCATTTGGCGACCCCAATGCCAAAAATCATTACGGCAATCCCGGTACAGGAAATACACCGGGTAATGGAGGCACTGGAACAGGTACAGGCAATGGACCGGGGAATGGCAATCAATACAGTTTGGGAGACCGTCAGGTAAAGCATTTTCCAAAACCCAGTTATCCGGGCAACTTGCAAGGGAAAGTCGTAGTTGAAATATTTGTGGACCAAAACGGAGTGGTTGTAAAAGCCAATCCCGGCGTAAAAGGTTCCACTTTGTTATCCAAAGAATATTTGGATGTTGCGTATGATGCCGCTATGAAAACCAGATTTGACCGTAAATTGGATGCTCCTGAAATACAGCGCGGTAGCATTACATACAAGTTCAGTTTACAGTAATAAATTTTTGGAATCTTATACCAAACCGCTGACAAAAGAATGAAAATGTGCGTCCTCGTTGCAAACGAGGACGAGGTAGAATATGTACTTTTTAAGGGATGACTATGTAAATGAATTGAATTTACACAAAGGTCTTAAAAAAAATAATAGCACCTCAAAATAATTTTTAACCCAAAATAGTTTTGTTTTGAATTATTTTTTATATATATTTGTGCATGTATATTTATATAAGGAGTTACAAAATGAACTATTTAAGACACATATTCAATATTGCTCACATAACAGCATTTTATCAAAACAACTCCACTATGGATAATGAAGATATAAACGTAATTGTAAGTTTACATAGATGTTACCAGCAATTTATTAAACAAAAAATAGTATGAAAAATAACGTTTTACTTCTTTTAGGTCTAATTCTTACAAGTTCAATAGCAAATGGACAATGGGGACCATTAGTATTTACAGATACAGTTTCTTTTGAGTCTCCCCATAGTACTAATCTACGTATTGACACATCTCAAAGTGGTAGTATTTGGAAAGTTGGAATTCCTTCAAAAACCTTTTTCAACAGCTCCTATTCTCATCCTAATGCAATATTTACTGACACTGGATATTATCCAAACAATAATTATTCATACTTTGACCTTATTATCAAAGACACTCAATACGGATGGTTTGGCTGGGGTGAAGGAATATTGGGATTTTGGCATAAATATGATACCGATTCTTTATTAGATGGAGGTTATATTACAGTTTCATATGATGGAGGGAATATTTGGAAGAACGTAATAAATGATTCTATCGCAATTTGGACAATACCAACAAATTTTTATTCCTCAACGGATACAATAAAAGGAAATATTCCAGCTTTCAGCGGCTACAATAATGAGTGGACTTTTTCTCAAATTTATTGGTTTTGGAATGGTCTTACTAAAGATTGGCCACAAGATTCATTAATTGTTAGATTCTATTTTAAAAGTGATTCTATCAACAATAATAAAGAAGGTTGGCTAATTGACCATATATTATTTAACGGGTATCAAGTTACAGGAAATGTAAATGATAAAATAATCAATTCTCCGGTTAATATTTATCCTAACCCCGGACGAGATTATTTTAATTTTACTTTTCATAATCCATATAGTGAATGCTTTAAAATTGAACTTTTTGATAATCTTGGGAATCTAATTTTAGAAAAAGACAACATTAGAACAAATAAGTTTATTTTATTCGGTTCGAATTTGAATAAAGGAGTTTATTTTTATAAGTTATTTAATACAAGCAAATTATTTACCGGTAAAATTCTAGTAAAATAAACTGATAGTAACAACGTGCAAATATTTAGCGGGCTCGGGCACATTATGACAAAGACTGCAAGGAATATAGTTCGTAGCGGTTTGACAAAGAACTGCAAGGAAAAATGCTCGCCAAATTTTGCATTCAACCGTTACCGCCAAGTGTAAAAAGACAGACAACAGAACCAAAATAGAGAGTAAACTATTGTGAAAGGACAGAAAATCGAAATATCGACAAGACCATAAAGACACAAGATATGATATGAAAAAGTTTTATCAGAGAATTGAATTTTGGATTTTTATTTTCTTTTTCATTAGACTAATTGGTATTACAAATCCACCTTTAGAAATAGGTCATAATTGGCGACAAGTAACAGGATTAATGGTAGCAAGAAATTTTCTTGAAGTAGATGCAAATATTTTATATCCAAGAATAGATGATAATAATGGAAATACAGGTATCATAGGAATGGAATTCCCTTCAATGAATTATATTTATTTTATGTTGGCAAAAATATTTGGATACACTCATTGGTATGGCAGACTTATTAATCTTATAATTTCTTCTCTTGGGTTATTTTTCTTTTACAAATTGATTTGCTTGGCAAATTTCAAAGAACGTATTGCCTTTATTTCTACTATTTTTTTAACGACATCCATTTGGTTTTCATTTTCAAGAAAAATGATGCCTGATACATATTGTATTTCAATTATGTTTATTGGACTTTATTATGGATTAAGATATTTAGAAGAGAAAAAGACATATCAAATTTTTCTATATATGATTTTTGGATCCTTAGCCGTTTTGTCAAAAATACCAGCATGTATTTACCTTGTATTTCCTGTACTATATTTGCTAAACAATAGAATTGCATTAAAAGAAAAAGTTATTTTAGCAGTATCTACTATCCCGTCTTTAGTCCTATCATATTTGTGGTACTTTAAATGGAATTTCAAACTGTCAAGTGAGTTTGGTAACTGGTATAATTCAGGTAAATCATTTAAAACTGGATTTGTTGAAATTATTGAAAATATTGATAAAACATTACATAATTTTTACTTTGACGCTTTTGCAAGTTATATTGTTTTTACATTATTTATTATTGGTCTTGTTCTAATGGTCATCAAAAAAGATAGAAAAATGATTATAACATTTCTTTTGCCTTTTGTAATTTTTATATTGTATATATTTAAGTCAGGATTTTATTTTTATCATCACAACTATTATATAATTCCATTTGTGCCAATTATGGCACTTATAGCGGGATACACTCTTTCTCTAATTAAAAAACAATGGATTTTTTTAACAGTTCTATTTTTAGGTGTTGGAGAAAGTATTGCTAATCAACAACATGATTTTTTTATAAAAGAATCAGAAAAATATAAAATGAGCATTGAACAAATAATGGATAAGGTTTCAACTAGAGATGATTTGATATTACTTAATGGAAATGGTAATCCACAAATGATTTATTTATCACATCGAAAAGGTTGGAATTGCACGGATGAACAATTATCAGATACTTCATACATTAATAAAATCATTAGTCGTAAATGTAAATTTATTGTTATCAATAAGCATTCTAATGTAGATTTGAATAAAATGACTTTATCATTCAATAAAGTGTTTGAAAATGATGATTTTTTAATTATGAATACAAGTACTATAGCCAACAAAGTCTATAGCAATAAGTGGTTCAATGGTAATTCAAGCGTTCTGCCTTGCTCAAACTTCGGTGTCGTGGGACAGGAGAGTAAATCTAAATCTTTTACTGCATATAACCTTTACCGTTTGGGATTAATCATCCTTCACGTAAAATTCTTTGGACCCTAAAAAATTCGTTAAAATATTATACCAAGTCGCATTACAAGAGGGGTTACAAATCAAAAATCGAATACGTATCGGTATGAATTCATAGAAAAAAAAATTATTTTCTGTGTATGTAAAATATTTTATGTATATTTGCTAAAAGATTTTTTTATGAAACGAACATTTTATTTCTTATGTATCATTATTATATTAGCAGTAGTAGGATGTAACCCTGATGATTCAGAAACCAATAATACAAGCGACATACGTGATAAAATTACCGGTGGCTGGAAATGTCAGGAAAATTCTGCTCCATTTGGTACGCAAAATTATATAGTAGATATTATTAAGGATACTATTGCTCAACGTGTTTTTATTGATAATTTTTCTAATCTGGGACAGGGTAAGCATATTACAGCCGTAGTTAGCGGTCAAACCATTACTATTAACAATCAATATATTGAATCTTTTCTGGTGAATGGCAATGGCAGTATTGCTGCCAACTTCAATTCCATAAGTTGGAACTATACTATCGACGAGGGAAATGGTCCTGAATCTTATACAGCCGTTTATACTAAAATGTGATGCACATGTTACCTTATTCAGGTAGAAAAATTTTATCAGAAACAGCCAAAGGTATTTTTCTTATAGTGTTACTTTCGTGTCAGGAATTGAGTGGTAACAAACCATTATCTCGTGTTGGCCAATCCAAAATAGATACCGGCATTACCGGTGTATGGAAATATACAGGATGCACCAATTATAACCATTTCAATATGACCGTTGATTCACACTATTTATATATTACTCCTTTCAATCAGCATGAATATGTATTGTGTGTTTATAATTCGTACGATACCAATCAATCATCATCTCCTATTCTTTTCAGAGCCTTTATAAGTCGATGTAAAGATAAAAACATTGCTAACGTGCAACTTTTATTTAATAAAACAAGCCATGAATATGTGTATTATCCTTTTACATTTAGCAAAGATACCTTGTGTTTTTGGGGATATTATACCGATAAAGTTTCATCGCAAGTATCAAAACAGCATTCTTATAAATCGTTTATACTACAGCATTTTGCCGATACCAACTTTTTCTCTTCTTATAGAATATATGTAAGGTCTCAAAAAGATAATACACCCATTAAATAAATGTACCATGATTAAAAAAATCTGTTTTTTCTTGATGATTGCGTTTTTATTCCAAGGTTGTTATGTGGGTAGAATTTTGCTTTATCAAACAGCAGGTATTTACGATTATAAAATATTTCCCAACCATGTAATAAAAGCATCCTCGCATCCCGATTCATTGCCCTGTTCGGTATTTTATAATACCAAAGAATATCCCGCATCACTATTTCCCATGCTGGAGCAATTAAAAACAACAGCATATCTGGTTATTAAAAACGATTCGGTTTTATTTGAAAAATACTGGAACGAAGGTGGGGCAGATGTTATATCAAGTTCGTTTTCCATGTCCAAGAGTATTGTAAGTTTACTCGTTGGATTTGCCTTGCAGGATGGTTATATAAAATCGGTTGACCAGTTTGTTTGTGAGTATTTGCCCAATTTTGAAGATGGCTGTAGCAAGCATCTGCGTGTACGTGATTTATTAACCATGAGCAGTGGCATTGCGTGGAAAGAAAATTACATTAATCCATTTGGACAAACGGCAAAAGCATATTATGGTCGCCATTTGTACAGCCAGATGATGCGATTAAAAATAGAACAGACACCCGGTTATACATTTCGTTATTTAAGTGCCAACACGCAACTGTTAGGATTATTGCTTGAAAAAGCTACTGGCAAGTCGCTTAGTCAATATGCGGAAGAAAAATTATGGCAACCGCTGGGTGCTGAACATGATGCCCTTTGGAGCCTTGACCAAAAAGAAGGTAACGAAAAAGCATACTGTAATTTTTATGCTACCGCACACGATTTTGCACGCATCGGCATATTTTGCCTTCATCAGGGAGAATGGAAATCGAAACCATTGCTTTCTAAAGAATATATAAAACAGAGTTTTACCCCTGCCAAAAATCTTACTGACCGATATGGCAACAGTGTGGACTTTTACGGTTATCAATGGTGGATGATGACGTATAAGAATATGAAAATAACGATGGCTTGCGGCTTGTATGGACAATATATTATTATGATTCCCGATAAAAATTTAGTGATTGTTCGTTTAGGACATCGTACTTCCAAAGAGTACAAAGGGCATTTTAATGCAGATGTCTATTCATATATAGAAGCAGGATTAAGCATTGCTGAATAAAATATGGAACACGAAGCATTATACTGGCAAAAAGAAAACAAGAACGTTCAATGTCTTCTTTGTCCACATCAGTGCTTGTTAAAGGAAGGGCAAAACGGTATTTGTGGGGTGAGACAAAATGTGCAGCAAAAACTGATAACGCATGCGTATAATAATATTTGTGCCATTGCCATAGACCCCATTGAAAAAAAACCGCTATATCATTTTATGCATAGCACAGCAACGTTTTCTATTGCTATGGCTGGCTGTAATCTTAAATGTAAAAATTGCCAGAACAGCCATATTTCTCAGGAAACAGAGCATACGGGTTACCATTTTTCACCCTCGTATATAGTAGAAAATGCTATTTCAAAAAAATGTCCTTCTATTTCCTATACTTATACCGAACCAACTATTTTTTATGAGTACATGCTTGAAACAGCCGAACTTGCTCATAAACATGGATTAAAAAACATTATGGTTTCGAATGGTTTTATTAATCAAGCACCGTTGTTGCATCTTATTCCGTTTATGGATGCTGTCAATATTGATGTAAAGGCATTTGATGAAAAAGTCTATAGAAATTTGACCGGAGGCTCATTGCAACCAATACTCGAAACTATAAAAACATTGACACAGCAAAAAGTACATATAGAGTTGACTTACTTGCTAGTGCCATCTTTTTCGGATGATACAAAACAAATAATGGCTTTTATAGATTGGCTGTTAGAAAATAAATTAACCTTTGTACCGTTACATTTTTCACGTTTTTTCCCTGCTTATCAACTGGAACATTTGTTGCCTACACCTGCCGAACATATTGTTGAAGCCGTAAAATTGGCAACATCCAAAGGCATGCTTTATGCTTATAGCGGTAATTTGAATGATGCCGACAACAATACCTATTGTCCGTTTTGTCATACATTGGTTATAGAAAGAAAATACTATCATACAACGTTAAAAAATCTGATAAATGGATGTTGCCAAAAATGTGGAACAAAAATTATTTCTTGAATCGCAGCGCCACATTGACCAATCCAATCATAACCGGTACTTCGACCAAGGGTCCAATAACGGCAGCAAAGGCTTCGCCCGAGTTCATTCCAAAAATAGCAATAGCCACCGCAATGGCTAATTCAAAATTGTTGCTTGCAGCAGTAAACGATAACGTTACCGACTGTTCGTAGGTTGCACCTGTTTTTTTGCTGATGTAAAAGGAAGTAAAAAACATTATAACAAAATATAAAAGAAGTGGAAGGGCTATTATCAATACATCCATGGGGATTTTAATAATATATTCCCCTTTCATAGAGAACATGACAATAATAGTAAACAGCAATGCTATTAAGGTGAGAGGGCTAATTTTAGGAATAAACGTGGTATGATACCATTCCTTGTCTTTGATGCGAATAAGAATAAAACGAGTTAAAAAACCTGCCATAAAGGGAATGCCTAAATATATAAATACACTTTTAGCAATTTGTCCTATCGTAATATTTTCAACAATATTGTTCGTAGGAATCCCAAACCAACCCGGCAAAATGGCAATAAACAAATAGGCATATAATGAATAGAAAATCACTTGAAAAATAGAATTAAATGCTACCAGTCCGGCGGCATATTGCGTATCACCTTTGGCTAAATCGTTCCATACAATAACCATAGCAATGCAGCGTGCAAGTCCAATCATAATAATGCCATACATATAAGACAGATTGGCGTTGTTTTCACCAGGGAATAGTTTAAAAAACAAAATACCCAGTAAAAACATCAGTACAGGTCCAATTATCCAGTTTTGCACTAACGATAATCCAAGCACTTTGTAATTCTTAAACACATCGCCCAGTTCTTCGTATCTCACTTTTGCCAGTGGTGGAAACATCATTAAGATTAATCCTATAGCAATGGGAATGTTGGTGGTACTTTGTGGATTGGGTTTAAGCGAATCCCAAAAAACTGCTATCGATGGGGAAAAATATCCCATTATTACACCCAAAGTCATGGCTAAAAAAATCCATAGGGTTAAATACCTGTCTAAAAAACTTAAACGTTTAGTTGATTTCATAACTAATTTTTTATTTCCAAATACCACTTAAAAAAAACAGTTTTTATTTCATCACGAACTTTTCGAAAAGAATTAAGTATATCTTCTTCGTTTCCCTTAGCGTTGGCAGGGTCTTCAAATCCAAAATGCAGTCGATAGGTTACCTGACCATAAAAAACAGGACATGATTCTTTTGCATCATCACAAACTGTTATCAGGTAATCAAATGCATCATTTAAAAACAGATTCACATGTTTAGGGCGTATCGTATTATCTATATGAATACCAACTTCTGCCATTACTTTAATGGTAAACGGGTTTATCTGATTTGCAGGTTCTGTACCTGCCGAAAAAACCTGCAGTGTGTTGTCAAACGATTTTAAAAATGCTTCTGCCATTTGACTGCGACAACTATTTCCGGTACAAAGAATAAGAATTTTTGACGAGGCGAACAATGCCATAAAATCTATTTTTTAAGAAATAACTATATAACCATCCTTTATTTTTTCAAGATGCTTTTGTATTCTTTGTCGTTTTTTAAGACTTCTTTGGCTTTGCCAAGTGCAGGGTCATCTTTGAGCATGGCAAGCAATCTGCCTTTTTGATAAAAATATCGGCTGGCAATTTCTTCATAAAGCAATTGCTTTATTTCTTTTTCGAAAAGTTTAAAATCGTTTTCTTTATTTTGCGACAGTTCTTTTTGCAAATGTTCAATATCTCCTTTTAGTATATCATAATATTTCTCTTTCTTTAATGATTCTGCTAAATCGCTTACTATTTCTTCGCTTTGTGTTTTATAACTGAATTTTTTGGTAGATGTAAATTGAATAAAATCGTTATACATTTCTTCATTAATCACAACATTGTTTAATCCGGACATGGTAGGATGCTTAGAAAAATATACATTGGCGTAATCAAAAATAATATCGTTCATTAAAAGTGCGCTCGCCAATGGACTTAGTTCATCGGGAGTAATAGAAAAATCGGGAGCAATACCGCCGCCATCATAAACTACTCTACCGACTTTGGTTTTAAAAGGATGCATGAGCGAATCGGCAATTTTACCTACACTTCCGTCGGGATTGCGATGTGAATAATCTAAAGCCTGAATACATCTGCCCGAAGGAGTATAATATTTTGCTGTCGTAATTTTCAGTTTGGCGTTATAACTTAAATCACGGGTTGTTTGAACAAGCCCCTTTCCAAAGGTACGCTGTCCGATAATAATACCACGGTCCAAATCTTGCATGGCACCGGCAATAATTTCGGATGCCGATGCCGAACCGCTGTTTACCAATACTACGATAGGTATCTCCGTATCCAATGGCTGACCGGTAGAAAGA
Source organism: uncultured Bacteroidales bacterium (assembly GCA_964431135.1). Classification (GTDB taxonomy): domain Bacteria; phylum Bacteroidota; class Bacteroidia; order Bacteroidales; family GWA2-32-17; genus Ch61. The sequence continues at coordinate 42,186 of CAYSIN010000004.1, read as the reverse complement.
TACGATTTTTCCCAATCTTTAATACGTCCTTTGGTACTAACAATCAGCGTTCCCTTAGGCACAAACAAACTCATCATGTTTACTGCTTCCATAAGCAAACCGCCGGGGTTGCTTCGTAAATCCAGTACCAATTGTTTTATTCCTTGCGACTTCAATTCCTTAAATGCTTTGGTAACTTCGGCAGATGCATTTTCGGTAAAATTGGACAGATAAATATAGCCAATGTTGTCTTCCAATACGCCAAAATAAGGGACATTGCTGATTTTTATCTCTTCACGGGTAATGGTTTTTGTTTCTATGATATTTGTTACGGCTCTTCTAATTTTTACTGTAACACTGGTATTGGGTTGTCCTTTCAACAATTCACTCACTTCTTCATAATTCTTTCCTTCAATGTTGTTACCATCCACTTCTAAAACCACATCACCCGGATGAAGATTGTTTTTTTGTGCTGGAAACCCTTCATACGTTTCGGAAATCATATTCTCTTTACCCCGTTGTCTTATTAATGCTCCTACGCCTCCATATTGTCCTGTTGTCATGAAACGAAGGTCTTCTATTTGCGATTCGGGAATAAAAACCGTGTACGGGTCAAGTGTGCTCAACATGGCATCAATACTTTTTTTGATAGCCTCCGACGGTTTTATTTCGTCCACATAATACACATTCATTTCACGAAACAGAGAATAATAAATGTCCAGATTTTTGACTATTTCAAAATTAACATCATCATCACTGAAAGCAATAAAAGAAGGTATAGATATGACAATAACAAGCAGGGTTATCCACGTTTTAATACGTCGGCGGACTTTATTTTTTTTCTCTTTCATATATCAAAAATTTTCACGGCAAAAATAACGAAAAAGAAAATCTTGTCAAACTCCAATCTCGTCTCGTCAGCAATGACGAGACCAAAAAACGATTTTTAAAGAGCGACTAAATTATTTTTTTGTTAGCAAGCCGGTATTAACGTCAGGAAGTCTTTTTTTCTTCTTTTTCAATATTGAAATTTTGTACAATAATAAAGAGAGATGCCATAAAAAACGGTATGAGTGGAATTTTATACCTTACCAGTGCACCAAAATTGGCTGTACTGATACCGATAAAAAAAGAAAAAATAAAACAAAACGATAGGCTAAAAACAATAAATACATCGCTCAACAAGACTTGCCTCATGTATTTAAACCCATATTTCCGCCATGTAAAAAAGGATAAAAAGACAACATACAAGGAAAGAAAAAGAAAAATACTGTTTTCCAATCCTGATATAAACATAACCATATTCTTGCTTTCCCAAATATATGGTCTAAATAGCCCTGCTATAACCGCTTTGGGTATTTTGGAAGCAACACCCGCAATAGTAGGCTCAAAAGAGCCTATATCAAAGGAGTTCCCACCATAATAGGCTTGTTTTAAATCATATTGATTAATGGATGCTTTTTTAAGCATATTTTCCAGCGACGAGTATTGTCCACCAATGGTTTCACCTGTTTTTAATAATAAATTTATACCAATAATAAGAACAATAATAATAGAAACAGGAACAACCGTTATTCTTAAAACTTTATTCTTAATTAGTGTAATATTCATATAAATCAGAACTAAAATAAAAGACGCTGCCAAAGCAAAAAAGATATACGGCTTTATGGAAAGTAGCAGATAAGCAGCAAATAACATTATTAATATATTTTTAAAAATATTTTTATGCAAGACACTCATTTTATAAAATGAGACAAACAACAAACAAGTGCCCATCAATGTATATGAATCTTTTAATATACCGCTACCCCAAAAAAGTGTAGAAGGAATAAACAATACAGCAAATGCAGAAGTGGCTTTATTTTTAGGGAATTGATAATATAAAAGTCTAAATAAACTCCAAAGCCCGCTAAATGTAAATGCCGCTATTAGAATGGTAGTAGTAATATAACTTTTACCAGCCAGAAAAACAAAAATACTTGAAAAACGAACCACAGCATAAGATTGATAATCGCTGTAATATGGACAATCCCCAATTTTTGGTCCAAAAAGACTGGCATTTTCGGGAGTGAGGTGCCCCAACATAATACTGAAATATTTACCAAAATCAACTTTTGCCAAATTTAATAAACTTAATGAACTTCTAAAATATTCAGTAGTATCACCTCCATCATAATGAAATAGATAAATAAATGCAAAAAATAATCCACCAGCAATCTTTATAGATAATCCTGATATATAAAACTTGTATTCATTGTAACGATTAATTTTTCTTAGTTTTACCGTGTATGCATATAATAATATAAAAAGTAAGTAAAAAGGCGGCAAAATAGCATCCCATACGCTTAGTGTATATTTCCATGTTATAAATTCAGACATAGATGTTTCATTGAAAATTAATAACAAGATTTTGGCGAAACGTGCATTTTCATAAAAATATATATAATTTTGAGACAAAAATAAATGGGTATTTCTGTCATTATACCAACTTGCAATCGCAAATCTATAGTTTTAAAAACCATATCCATTGCATTAGAAAATTTGGCTAAAATTACATCAAATTATGAAATATTGGTTATTAATGATGGACAAGACGAAATTTTATTTGAACATCCATCCGTAAAAATATTTAAAAATATCAAGAAGGGTGTAGCCTCTGCCAGAAATTATGGCGTTTCGTTATCGGCTTATGACCATCTTTTATTTTTAGATGACGATATACTTTTGACCTTTGATGCCATAAATTGTTTTATGGATTTTTTTACTAATCCCGAAAAATCAAAAATGTATTGCTTAAATGTTCATTGGAAGTTTCCTGAAGAACTTATTAAACAATGTCAGAGAAATAACTTTGGAAGATTTCTTATTCATATAAATTATATTGATATGAAAGGATGGATGAAAGGACAAACATGGAAAAATAACGATGAGTTTATTGTCCCGCATCTGGCTTCTTATGGACTTGCCTTAACCAAAGAAAATTTTATTTATGTGGGTGGCTATAATGAAATTTACCCGTTTAGCGGATTTGAAGATTACGATTTTTCCATGCGTGTTCATCAAAGTGGAATGAAGGTACTTTTAAATACAAAGGTTTGCATGTATCATAATGAAGAAGACAGAGTATTTCCTGAAAACTGGCTTCAGCGGCGCTATCGCGAAGGGGCAACCAGAGCCGTATATGTAAAACTTACCCATGACCCATCCATGATAATTCAACCTTCGTTTATTAAAAAAGTAGTTTTTTACATCATCTATAACTTGCACAGATTTTTAATATTTATAACTCGTAGGCTAAATATTTCTGTGAAGTTTGACCGAATTTCTTTTATACTGTTTAATGCACTTGCCGGTGCTTATATTTGGAAAGGTTATGCCGAATACACAAAGAAAAATTAAGGTTGTTGCCGTTTTTTCGCTCATTGAGCATGCCAATGAATTTTATTGGTATGCCCATTATTTGAATTCCTCCATATTTGAACTGCACTGTATATTTTTAAACCCTGCGGAAACACCTGTGCAAAAAAAAATAGCCGCATTAGGAATACCCTGTTATCTAATTGATTATAGCGGAAAGAAAGATGTGCTAAGAACTTTACTCAAAACTATAAGGTTGTTAAACATAATAAAACCCGATATTATACATCCTCAATTGTTTGATGCCTCGTTCATTGCTTTAACAGCTGCATGGCTTGCGGGTTATAAAAACAGACTCCATACACGTCATCATTCGGATATTCATCATAAATATCATCCACAGGCAGTTAAATATGATAGATGGATTAATCTTCTTTCGAAAAAGATTATCTGCCCCTCGGAACAGACAAAGGCACTTTTGATAGAAAAAGAAAATGTAACTGAACGTAAGATTACCGTTATACGTCATGGATTTGATTTTGATGATTTTATTGTAAATGAGAATGATAAAATTGAAATAATGCAGAAATATAAATTAACTGGATTTCCATTAATAGGTGTTGTTTCGAGATTTACAGAATGGAAAGGTGTGCAGTTTACCATAAAAGCATTTGAAAGAATTTTGGAGAAATATCCCGATGCTATTTTAGTTTTAGCAGGCGTAGGCGGGGATTACGAAACAGAAATTTTGAATTTATTGAAACAAATTCCGACTAAAAATTATCGCATTATAAAATTTGAGAAAGATATTTATGCCTTATTTTCTACCTTCAATATTTTTGTGCACGTACCTATTTCAAAAGATGCAGAAACATTTGGTCAGATTTATGTAGAAGCATTTGCCCTGAAAATCCCTTCGGTTATCACGCTTTCGGGAATTGCATACGACTGTGAACTGTTTAAAAAATATGCCAACGTGATTGATTATATGAATGACCATGAAATATTCGATGCCATGATTTACATTTTAAGTCATTACAAAGAATGTGTAAATAACATGGAAAGTGCGTCTATAGAGGTAAAAAGAGAATTCACATTTGATAAAAAAATAAAAAGCATTGAACATATTTACCTATCTTTTTTCTCAGTGGTAAAATAACTTTTTGTAAACGCTGTAAATAAATTCTAATTTTTTTTGTGCGTTGGGATAATCAAAATGCGTTTTAGGAGGAGTTTTCATGATTGCATCAAATTCTTCCGTAGTTATTTCAAGTTGTTTGCAAATAATAGGTGTAATTTCATCAACATAATTTTGGTTATAAGGCGCATTTTTCAATTCTTCAAGTGCTTCTTTCCGTGTTACTAATCCTGAACAAATTTTAGAAGATAAGGTAACTTTTCTATAATCTAAGTTAAACTTTTTGGGTAATATATAAGATTGAACAAATCTGGTATAAACGGATTCGTAATGTTTTCTTTCATAGTATTTCCATCCGAATTGTTCTTCCAATATTTTTAGGGCATCGTTAGGATTATAGTTAATATAATTCAGGATGTAAATAATTCGAATTCCTTTAATAAATTTGTAATACATTTCGCTTTTATAGTCGAACGATGGAAATTCTTTCACTATTTTTGTTCCAAATTGCTTTTGAATAGCATTTATATATTTATAGTCCTTAACGTCGTAATGCCAACTTTTGGGCAATATTCCTTCCGTAATAAAATTGCCACCGCCAATAATGTATTTAATCTTATTTTCGACAGCCACTTTATGATTAACGGCTAAAATAGCAATATCGGTAGGGGTTTCAATTTCCGGGACAGAGGCTCTGAGGAACGAACGCTGCATATCTTTAAATTCTTTTTCATTGAGTGTATAATTGATGAAATCAAAATTTAGTTTTGTTACCACTTTTTGAATATTAGATTTGGCTATTTCGGAATCCCAACCGTTATCCAAATGAACAATCAATGCCCGTAAACCACACTGTTTTGCAACATAGGCTGTATAGCAACTGTCTATTCCACCACTCAGACCAATCAGGCAATCGTATTTATGATTCTTTCCCGATTTCTTAATTTTATGGATTAGCCGTGCAAATTTATCATCACTGACTTTACCTTGATAGGTTCGTTTTGAAAGATTTGAAAAATAATCTCTACAATGATTGCAGTATCCGTTTTCATCAAACGTGATAAAGGGGTCTGATGTGTCCATTACACAACGTGTACATTGTCTGTATATTATTTTTTCATTTTTCATTTTTCAAAATTAATTATTTATTTTCAATCCCGATTAATAAAATAGGGAAAAATATTTTTTAAAAAAGTTGATACTGTGAAAAAAAGTTGCTTTTTTTGTAAATTAAAATTAAATTTATTTTTATGGAAACGAATGAAAATCAATCAACTAACGTAAATGTTCCCCAATTACCATTACCAAATTCTACGGCAGTGCTTGTTATGGGAATTATTTCAATTGCTTTATGCTGGTGTTATGGAATTGTAGGTATAACTTTGGGCATTATTTCAATTGTATTGGCAAACAAGTCAAAAAAATTATATGCTGCTGAGCCGCAAAAATATACGCTGGCATCATATAAAAATATGAATGCGGGCTATATCTGTGCCATTATTGGACTTTGTTTGTCGGCATTATATTTAATTGCCATCATTATTTATATTATTATTGCAGGTGCAGCGTTGTCAACTATTTTTACTACTTTCCCATGGAATAGCATTAATTATTAATAAGGAATGACATTTGAAGAAAGGGTCGAAGCAGTTGGTTTTTTAGGTGAATGGCTCAGAACGTATATTCAAAAAACAAGTTCTGGACACAAGGTTCTATTAAATTCGGATGAAGAAAAGTTTTTTCATCTGGTCGAAGATGAAAAAAATTATAATCCATGGTTTACCGCTGATAATATAAATTATGCCCTTACTTATTGGGCAACTCATTTGACTAATACAATGCTCGAATCGTGGCTTGCTCCCTATCAATCGTCTATAAAAGAAACTAAGTCCAAAACAGTGGGCATAATAGCCGCCGGAAATATTCCGATGGTTTCGTTGCACGATATTCTTTCTGTTTTTTTGTGCGGTCATAAAGTCACCGTTAAATTATCATCCAAAGACCAGCATTTAACGCCTTTTCTGTTTAGCATTCTTGAAAAAAAAGAACAAGATGTATGCAATAGCATAGATTTTAGAGATGGAAAATGGGAAAAAATAGATGCCGTTATTGCTACGGGCAGCAACAATACTAATCGCTATTTTGAAACGTATTTTGGAAAATATCCGCATCTATTTCGTCAACATAAAAGCGGCGTTGCCATATTGACAGGAAACGAATCGGAAAAAGAACTTGAAAAACTTTCGGACGATATTTTTCTTTATTTTGGTTTGGGATGTAGAAATGTTTGTAAAATATACGTCCCACAAGGATATGACTTTTCACCATTGCTGAAAGCCATGCAAAAATGGAATCACATTTTCTATCATCATTCCTATATAAATAATTATGATTATCAAAAATCCATGGCCATTATCAACAAAGAGCCCTTTATTGACAATGGCTTTGTGATATTATGTGAATCAGAAAAAATTTTTTCATCTTTGGGTATAATTTATTATGAGTATTATTCAGAACTTTGTAATTTAGCCCCCAAATTTAAGGCATATTCTGACCAAATTCAGTGTATAGTGAGCAAAAATAAAGTCATAGAAGAAAGTGTTTCTTTTGGAGAAAGTCAGCAACCCCAATTATGGGATTATGCCGATAATATGGATATTATTAATTTTTTAAATCATATTTAATTTATGGTATATAAATTCAAAGTATTGTCAGACGAAGACGACAAATTTTACATGGATATTGAAATCCTTTCAAGTCAAACGTTTTATGACTTGCACGATTTAATTCAGGAAGAACTTGAATTTGACCGAAGTCACTTGGCTTCTTTTTTTGTAGCCAGCCACAGTTGGCAACGAACAAAGGAAATACCGCTTATGAACAGAAAGGGGAAAAAGGCTACTAAACTCGAAACAATGGATAATGCGGTGCTTGGCAAATATGTTAAAGATGCACATCAAAAATTTATATACATATTTGATTATGTCAATGACCGTGGCTTTTTTATTGAACTAATCGAAACCAAGCCCGAAGCACCGGGTATGTATTATCCTGTTTGTACCGATTTTGGCGGAGATATCCCTTCACAAATTGGTAAAAAAACTACCAAAAAGATTTTTGATGATGAAGATGAAGATGCCGGTTTACTTTCATCCAGAAAAACTGTACCCCAGTTGGATGAATTTTTAGATGATATTCCCGAACCCTTAGACAAGGAAACAGAAGAATCGATTAAACTTAGTATGGAAGAAGAGCCTATAGATGAAAATTCTATTTATAAGGAAGAGGAAGAAGATATTGACAAAATGGAAAACGATTTGGAAGATGAAGGTTTTGATTTAGATAATGTAGATGATATTCCTGAAGATGATGAATAATGATGCCTAACAAGGCTTTATCAACATTGGTCGTTCTATCTGGACCTACAGGAGTAGGAAAAACAGATTTTGCAATTTCTGTAGCAAAGGAATATCATACATCCATCATTGGCTGCGACAGTCGTCAGTTTTACAAGGAACTTCAAATTGGCACATCGCCACCTTCTATCTCTCAATTGAAAACGGTTCCGCATTATTTTGTTCAATTCCTCTCCATACACGATTATTATAATGTAAGTTTATATGAACAGGATGTATTAAACCAATTGAATTCATTGTTTACGCAACAACCTGTTGTTTTTTTAGTAGGTGGCTCCGGTTTATATATAGACGCTGTTTGTTCCGGTATAGACGATATGCCAGATTACGACAGCGAACTTCGACAAAATCTGGTTGAACAACTTCATCAAAAAGGCATTACATGGCTACGAACCTTACTTCAACAGTTGGATATGGAAACTTATAAGAAAATAGACTTGAACAATAAAAACAGAGTACTGCGTGCTGTTGAAGTTTGTCTTCTGACAGGAAAGCCATATTCTTCTTTTTTAAAAAACGAACCTAAAAAAAGAAATTTCAATGTATTGAAAATAATGCTCACGCTGCCGCGTGAACAATTATATCAGCGTATCAATCAGCGTGTAAACAATATGATTCAAGAAGGATTGGAAGCAGAAGCCCATCAACTTTTTCCTTATCGTGATTTAACCGCATTGAAAACCGTAGGCTATAAAGAACTTTTTGATTATTTTGACGGAAAAACAACACTTACCGAAGCCATTGAACTTATAAAACAACATACACGACATTATGCCCGAAAACAACAAACATGGTTTCGTAGAGACCAGCAATACCAATGGTTTGATATTAATCAGCCAGAAGAAATAAAAGCATTTATTCGTACCCATATGGTAAACATCTGTTAACATTATGAAGGCTCAACATAACAACTATAAAAAAAATTTTTTTAGAGTGATAACGCCCATTTCACTGCTTACACCTATTAATGTTTTAAACAAAATTACTACACAAAAAATTATTTTCCCTTTTTATCACGTAGTTTCTGACCAATATTTACCACACATAGCCCACCTTTATACTCCGTTGACTGTTTCACGATTTACACATGATTTGGACTTCCTGTTGAAGCACTTCGAACCCATATCGGTTCAAGACGTTTACCAACATACTATTAATAATACCATACCCAGAAAACCCTCATTTCTGCTTTCATTTGACGATGGATTATCAGAGGTATATACTGTTATTTATCCCATTTTGCAGAAAAAGGGAATTCCTGCCGTTGTATTTGTCAATACCTCTTTTATCGACAATAAAGACCTTTTTTATCGATTTAAAATTTCATTGATATACGAATCTATTTTACAGCAACTTGCATTAAATCGATTGATATTCGCGCTGCTAAAAGATAATAATATTTCAGGTGAAAATGTTTTTTCGTCATTAATGAACATTTCTTATGAACAGCGAATAGTATTGAATAAAATTCTTCCCGTTTGTGATATAGATGTAAACCAATATTTGCAAGTACATCAACCATATTTAACTACAACCCAATTGCTCGAACTGTCTAAACACGATTTTGTTATAGGTGCACATGGCGTTGACCATCCTGAATTTTCTTCATTATCCACAGAAGAAAAATTGTTTCAACTGGAACAGTCGGTAAATGAGGTAAAAGAGCAATTCTCGCCTCCATTAAAATTGTTTGCGTATCCCTTTACCGATAATGGGCTTTCTGCCGAATGGTTTTATTTGATAGAAAAGAAAAAATTGGTGGACTTGTCATTTGGCGGAGCAGGTATGTATAAGGATATTATTAAAAGCCACCTGCAACGAATACCTATGGAAAAAAACTATGTTCATTCAGCCAAAGAAGTAATAACTAAAGAATATTTGTATTATTTTTCCAAAAAAATTATTGGCAAAGGACACGTAAAACGATGATATATTTCAAAACGTTGAACAAAGAGCAATTAAAGTCTTTTATTGAAAGCCGTGAATACGGTGAAATGCCTGTTATACCCATATCACGACATAGAGCCATGTCGCATATTAATAATCCCAGAGCCCTGTCAGAAGATATATTGTTGATATTGGCATATCAAGACGATGAACTGCTCGGTTATCTGGGTATTTTACCCGATACCCTGCAAAATAGTATTCATGTCGGTTGGCTGAGTTGCATTTGGACAAGCCCGAATGCCCGTGGAAAAGGAATTGCAAAACAAATGGTTGACATGGCATACCAAGCCTATCATCATGCTATTATTATTACTAATTATACTAAAGAAGCCGAACATTTATATTATAAATTGGGTTATTTTGAACCCTTAACAACGTTAACAGGAATACGCATCTATAGAAAAATGTGCCTGTCAAAAATTCTTCCTAAAAGATACCCAAAAATGAAATCAATAACTCCTTTGTTAACTATATGGGATGGAATTTTTAATTTTTTTTGGGAATCTATATTATGGATAGATAAATCACATGCTACGCTGACATCGGTTCAAGTCAAAGAAATAACAGATTGGAGTAACGAATTATCTGAATTTATCAACGAAACCAATACCAGCATTTTTCATCGGTCTGCCGACGAATTAAAATGGATTACTTCCTATCCGTGGATTGTGCAAACAAAAAAGTTTTCTGAAGAGCGGATGCGATATTATTTTTCTTCAGAAGAAAAACAGTTTAAAACAATGATGTACGAAATAAGAAAAAACCAACATCTTATGGGGATATTAATATTTGTATGGAGGAATGGGCATTTAAAAATCCCTTATGCCTTTTTCAAACCCGATGATGTAAACGATATAGTTCGTGTTATTAAGCATACTGCCATTGCGAATGATGTTTCGTATATCACATTATTTAATCAACCTTTGCTTAATAATTTAAAACTGTTTGGGGTGTATTCAAAAAATATTGCTCGTGCATATCTTATATCCAAAGAAATTCAATGGCAAGCACTTTGTATTATTTATGATGGTGATGGTGATGCTGTCTTTACTTAAAAGAACTTCTAAAATTTGTATTTTTTAAAACCGTACGTGTCTCGTCAGCAATGACGAGACGAGTTTTTTCTTTTTTGCGAAAAAAAAGAAAAGTACAAGAAAGATTAAAATGAGTTTTTAAGGGACGACTATTTAATTTGTTTATATGCTAATTAAAAAAATTCATGTATATTTGTCCATTAAAACAGTTGGGTATGAAATATATTTGTTTTATTAGTTTAATAACGATGTTATTATGCACAGGGATTAATGGTTATTCTCAAAATGCAGGATGCGTTTCTGGGAATTGTGATAATGGCAAGGGAACGTATAAATTTTCTGATGGTAGCATTTATGTAGGCAATTTTGTAAAAAATCATATGGACGGTTTTGGCAAATTGACTGATGCACGCGGCAATGTATATACAGGCAATTTTAAGGATGATAAGTACAATGGTGTGGGAATGTTTAAAAGAACAGATGGAACAAAATATATTGGCGAATTTAAGGATGGAAAACGGAATGGCTTAGGCACACAATACTATTCACAAACCTATAAGGAAAAAGGGAAGTGGGAAAATGATAGATTCTTGGAATCAGCCGAATTTGAAGAATTTAAAGTGGAAGAACCTTATTCATTTTGTCAGACATTATTTTCCATCATTGTTGCCAGTAGCAATAATTTTAGTGAAGTCAAAGGTGATAATGTTAGTGCCTATATTAAGGATGAATACTATTGCACTTTACCCATTAAGGAATTAACCACTGTTTCTATACATGACCAAAATGGCTATTCCGGAACATATTATAAAGGCACTAAAGCAGAAGCACAACAAAAATGGGACGAATTAAATGGGATGATTAAAAATTGCATCAACGAAGGGTGTTATAAGTTTCAATTGCAACTACAAAATGGTGTAAACGAAAAAGTATATGAATACCTTGTATTGAGTGCTACCGAAGCATGTAATGCAAATGCCATTGGAACACGCATTCGAGTGATGTTAACCACACAGCAAAATGCTGGTGATGTCAGTTTATGGATATTACCAAAACAACCATAGGTCAAACATGAAGTAAGTAGGTTTTAATTTATAATGAAAAATATTTTTACCATGAAATCACAATATGAATTGGAATATATAATACCGGTTAGTCCTAAACTTCTTTTTAGCCATATCGCTACGGAAGAAGGATTGGCAAAATGGTTTGCCGATAAAGTTTATATTAAAAATAAAACAATAACATTTGTATGGTCCAACAGTCAGCATAATGCTATTATTCTGGGATATAAGGATTGTAAATACTTAAAATTTTCGTGGCAGGAAGATATCGACGAAAATAACGGATGCTTTATAGAATTTTCTATTTTATCTATAAGTAATGGAAGTGAAACATTATTTAAAATAACAGATTTTTCAGAAGTCTCTGAACAGGAAGACAATGTTGTTTTATGGAATTGTAATATAGAACAGTTAAAACGCTCGATAGGTGTTGCAAATTCCTAAACGCATCCAAAAATCATTTGGCAGAATAAAAAATAAGGCATATCTTTGCTGCCAATAAACTTAAAAAAATTGATGTATGAAAATCATAACTAAACTTTTGTTTCTGCTGGCTTTAGCAGCCACATTTTTTGTTTCCTGTAAAAAAGACAAAGAAGAAACGCCAACTCCTACAAATTCAACAGCGATAAGTGCTCCTATTAGCGGCACCGTAGTAGATGTATATGGGAATGCTCTTGTTTCGGTAACCGTTAAAGCAGGTACATATACTACAACTACCGATCAGTTTGGTGCTTTTTATATTCCTTCGGTTACTTTCAGTACAAGTCGGTTTTCTGTTTCTTTCGAAAAAACGGGATATTTTTCTTTGCACCGCTCTGGTATTCCACAATCAGGCAAGCCAATTAATTTATCGGTTGGATTAATTTCTGAAACAGATTATACGTATGCAGGACAAATTTCTTATACATCTACACAAGCCGATTCAATAACTCTTCCCAACGGAAGTATTATTTCGTTTCCTGCTAATGCGTTTGTTAAATCGGATGGGTCTGCTTTTTCTGGAAATGTAACCGTTAAGGCATGTTATTTAGATCCGTCGTGGGATGATTATGGCATGTTTGTTTTCGGAGGTGATTTATATGGTAAAGATATAAATAATACGGATGTAATGTTAAACCCTTTTGCAGGATTAAATGTCGTTATAACAGACAACTCAGGGAACAAACTTGTGTTAGACAGTGTTCATAATAAAAAAGCAACGGTTAAAATGCTTATTCCGCCTGCCATGCAAAGTATAGCCCCCAACAATATCAGTTTATGGGAATACAATACCAATTTATGTATGGCAAGTGAAAAAGGAAGTGCTGTTAAATATGGTGACAAGTATCAAGGTGAAGTAGCGCATTTTTCATATTGGAGTTGTCAAAAATCATTCATTGGCAAAGCCACCATCTATGGTTATGTAAAAAAATTAGTGGGCAGCGATAGTGTAAGTGTTTCTGGTATGAAAGTACGCGTAGGCAGACAAATAGTGATAACGGACCAGGATGGACGATACGAAGCCAAAGTGCCTGCTGGCGTTGACAATATTGTTGTAGTTCCCGTATTCGCAGGTGTTGCATTCAATCCTTATATATTCAGTACGGGATTACAAGATAACCAAAGTTACAGAGTTGACTTTAGCATTCCCTCGGGCAATACTGTTTTATTAAGAGGAACTGTAAGAAGTGCCGATGGTGCTCTTTTGCCTAATGTATGTGTAAGTGCCGAATGGTATTCTACTTCACAGCAAAAAGTAATTACCTTTACCAACAACCTTGGCAAATTTGTTCTACCTGTTGATGCAACTGCAAATTATGTTACACTGATAGCTAAAACGGCTACCAATTCAGTTACTAAGTATATTAATTACCCAACAGATACTACAAATGCCGATATGGTTATGCCTGCTACACCCGGAGCAAATAAACTAACGGTCAACGGTTCTGTAATTTTTAATATTACCGGTATGCCAGATGGTGCAAGTATTTCATCATACTGTTCTGTTCCCTATATGGACATTTATGTTCATGTACCTAATAATGGTACGTTTACTATAATGAGTGCCAATGCATCTTTGCCTCCAATGGTCAATCAAACCTATGCTATCCCTTCCGATTTTAAAATTCAATTTGGTACGCAACAGATGACAGATCCTGATACTCTGATTAACGGTACCATTAAATTTACCAAATTTAATGCAGTACAGGGAAAATTAATGGAAGGTGTTTTCTCAGGTACAGGTTCTCTGGGAGCAACGGTTAGTGGAATTTTCTCAGTACCTTATTCCAGTGCTAAAAAGAAAGTAAACGCTAAATAATCATGGTATTTTTATAAAAAAAATAGTTCATCTTTTTTTGGGATGAACTATTTTTTTTGGAAATGTACTAAATACCACGTAATAAATTCTTTAATGCCTTTTTCGATAGGCGTATTGGGTTTAAAACCTGTTAATTTTATAAGGGCATGAGTATCGGCGTATGTACATATCATATCACCAGGCTGTAAGGGTAAAAAGTTTATTTCACTTTTCATGTTCAATTCATTTTCAATAACGGCAATAAAATCCATTAATTTAACAGGATGTCCGTTGCCTATATTTAAAATGCGATAAGGTGCTACAGAAAGGGAAGGGTCGTCATTTATGTTGTCGTTCCAATTGGGATTTGGCTTTGGTGGGAGCAACAGCAATCGTTCTACGGAATAGATAATATCATCAATATAAGTAAAATCGCGGGACATTTCTCCATGATTGAATACATCGATAGGTTGATGAGTCAGAATATTTTTGGTAAATTTAAATAACGCCATATCGGGGCGTCCCCATGGTCCATACACTGTAAAAAAACGTAAGCCGGTACAGGGAATTTGAAACAGATAACTGTATGAATGAGCCATGAGTTCATTGCTTTTTTTGGTTGCTGCATATAAACTGGCTGGGTGGTCTGCATGATGCAATACCGACAATGGCATTTTGCTATTTATTCCATATACACTGCTGCTGCTGGCAAAAAGTAAGTGCTTTACCGGGTTAAACCGGCATGCTTCTAATATGTTTAAAAAACCTGAAATATTGGAAGAAATATACGTATAGGGATTTTCAAAACTATATCGAACACCTGCCTGTGCTGCCAAATGACATACAACATCGGGCTTAAAATGAGTGAATATATCAAAAATAATATCTTTATCTTCCAAATGGGCTTTGATAAAGGTAAACGAAGAATAAGTTGAACTTTGTGTCTCCTTATGCTCAAAAATATTTTCTTTGGAAATACCAAGGTCAGCAAGGCGACTGTATTTCAATTCAACATCATAATAGGTGTTGATATTGTCCAAGCCAACAATGGTATAATCTTTTTGAAGCAGGTGTTTGGTTAAGTGATATCCTATAAACCCAGCGACTCCGGTAATAAAAATTTTCATGCCCTCGATAAACTAAAGAGATTACAGTTTTTTCTTCATTTCTGTTTCAACAAAAGCCTCAATAATATCGCCAACTTTTATATCGTTAAATTTGTCAATTCCTAAACCACATTCCAACCCTGCCGATACTTCCTTAGCGTCATCCTTAAAGCGTTTCAATGAATTTAATTCACCGGAATAGGTAACAATGCCATCACGAATAAGGCGTACTTTGGCTGTTCTAACAATTTTTCCTTCGTGAACAAGACATCCGGCAATAGTACCCACCTTGCCTATTTTGAAAATTTCTTTTACTTCGGCAGCACCTAAAATTTCTTCCTTAATTATAGGTGACAACATACCTTCCATAGCCAGTTTTATTTCTTCGATGGCATCGTAAATAATGGAATACAAGCGAATTTCGATTTGTTCTTGTTCTGCCAATTTGCGTGCTCCGATAGAGGGTCGTACCTGAAAACCAATAATAATGGCTTCGGAAGCAGCAGCCAGCATAATATCCGATTCGGAAATTTGTCCTACGGCTTTATGAATCACATTTACCTGTATTTCTTCGTTGCTGAGTTTGATGAGTGAATCGCTTAATGCTTCAATAGAACCGTCCACATCACCTTTAACGATAATATTCAGTTCTTTAAAATTACCAACTTTTAAGCGGCGACCTAATTCTTCCAGAGTAATATGTTTTTGTGTGCGTAATCCTTGTTCACGTATAATCTGGCCACGTTTGGTTGCAATATCTTTGGCTTCCTGCTCAGATGTTAATACATTAAACTTGTCGCCGGCTTGTGGAGCGCCATTCAATCCCAGCACCTGAACAGGTATGGCTGGACCGGCTTCGGTCAAACGTAAATTGCGTTCGTTAAACATAGCTTTAATACGACCATAAAAAGTTCCTGCCAGAACAATATCGCCTATGTGAAGTGTACCATTTTTAACAAGACAATTGGCAACATATCCTTTTCCCTTGTCGAGCGATGATTCGAGAACAACGCCTGAGGCAAGCCTTTTGGGATTTGCTTTAAGTTCGAGCAAATCGGTTTCGAGCAATATTTTTTCGAGCAACAAATCAACGTTTAGTCCTTGTTTGGCAGCAATTTCCTGCGATTGATATTTGCCGCCCCATTCTTCAAGCAAAATATTCATTTTTGACAATTGTTCTCGTATTTTATCTGGATTGGCTCCCGGTTTATCAATTTTATTTATTGCAAAAATCATAGGAACGCCAGCTGCCTGAGCATGATTAATGGCTTCAACGGTTTGTGGCATAACACCGTCGTCTGCCGCAATAACAATGATGGCTATATCGGTAACTTGTGCACCACGCGCACGCATTGCTGTAAAGGCTTCGTGACCGGGAGTGTCCAAAAAAGTTATTTGCCGACCATTGTCAAGTTTTACACTGTATGCACCTATATGCTGCGTTATGCCACCGGCTTCGCCAGCAACCACATTCGTGTTTCTTATATAGTCAAGCAATTTGGTTTTGCCATGGTCCACATGGCCCATTACTGTAACAATAGGTGGACGAGACGTTACATCATCGGGATTATCTTCCTGCTTGTCTTCGTAATCGGTTTGTACATCTACCGTAATAAATTCAGTCTTAAAACCAAATTCATCGGCAATAATGGAAATGGTATCTGCATCAAGCCGTTGATTAATGGATACAAACAACCCTAAACTCATACATGTAGCAATGACTTCGTTTACGGGAACATTCATAAGGTTTGCCAATTCATTGACAGACACAAATTCTGTTATTTTTATAATATTTTTTTCTTTTGCGAGTTGTTCCTGTTCATCTTGCATTTTTTGACTAACAGCATCCCGTTTTTCACGACGGTATTTGGAGGTCTGAGATTTGGTTTTATTGAGCATGGAAGCAAAAGTAGATTTTACAGAACGGTCCACTTCTTCTTCGTCCACTTCGTATCGATGTTTTTTCTTTTTATCTTTTTTGGAAAATGTTTTTTTAGCAGGTAGTTCATTTTTTTGAAAGACATCCGTGCCGGTTTTTACATCCTGCACTTTAGAAATATTAATGCGTTTACGTTTATGTTTTTTCCGTGCATGTTCTCCTTCTTTTTCAGTGGAAGTTGAAAAAACAGGCGATGATGGTTCTTTGGATGGTTTTTCCTTTTGTGTTTTATCTTTTTTCTTGTCAGGATGATGGCGAGACGAGGATTTCTTTTCTTTGGGTTTTTGAACAGGTTTTTGAGCAAACTGAGTCAAATCTATTTTATCTACTACTTTGGGTGCATCAATTTTTTGTATTTCAGGACGATAAATTTCTTCTGGTTTTGGTTCGGGTTTGGATACTTCTTTTTCACGTTTTTCTTCTTCTAACGCTGGTAAAACTTTCGTTTCTTCTATTTTTTGACTCTTTTCTTTGGAATGGCTTTTTTTATCTTTATATTTTTTTTCTGATTTTTTGGAGTGTTTTTTTTCTTCTTCTAAGTTGACACGAGAAATAACGTTGAGATTTTTAAGTTGAGGAATTTCGGTTTCAATAAATTCCGATGTGGGCGATGATTCGGTCTTATTTTTTTCTTTTTTGTTTTTTGGTTGAGTCGATGTTGGTTTAATTTCAGGAGCAGGTTCTTTTTTTTCTTCCTTGGGTTTAGGCGAATTCAGTTCAACCTTGCCAACAATTTTTGGACCTGATATTATCGGTTTTTGAAGAATAATATCTTCTTCTTCCTCTTCCTCGTCTTTTTTGGTAGAAAGTTGTTCTTTGGTAGTGTTTACGTCATCAATGGTTATACTACGCGATTTCTCGGTAGAAATTTCTATGGATTCTGATTTTTTTTTCAAATTGCTGTCAGAACTAAATTCCTTAAGTAGTTCATCGTACATTTCCTGCGTTATTTTTGCATTGGGATTGTTTTCTATGTCAAAATGCTTCTTGTTTTTAAGAAATTCGACAATAGTTTCAACTCCAACATTTAATTCTGTTGCTACTTTATTTAGGCGTAATGATTTAGTTTCTGGCATACACTTTCTTTAATTAGAATATCGGTAAAAATACAAATTTCTTATGATTCAAATTCTGCTTTAATAACGTCAATAAGTTGTTGAATAGTTTCATCTTCTAAATCGGTTAATCGGGCTAATTCGTCGGGCGAATATTTCAAAACACTTTTTGCTGTATCGCATCCAATTTTCTTTAATTCTTCAATAACCCATTCATCTATTTCGTCTGTAAATTCGGACAAATCAATATCTTCTTCTTCGCCTTCTACAAGGTTGCGGAATACATCAATTTCATATCCGGTAAGTTGACTGGCAAGTTTAATGTTAAAGCCACCCTTGCCAATAGCAAGCGAAACCTGGTCGGGGTTAAGATAAACTTCGGCATGTTTTTCGTTTTCATAAACCTTAATGTCCGAAACTTTTGCAGGACTAAGAGCACGCTGAATATACAATGCTGTATTCGAAGTATAATTAATAACGTCAATATTTTCATTTCGCAGTTCGCGAACAATGCCATGAATACGAGACCCTTTAACACCTACGCAGGCACCTACAGGGTCTATGCGTTCATCGTACGATTCTACCGCAATTTTGGCGCGTTCACCCGGAATACGAACAATTTTTTTTATGGTAATCAGTCCATCATATATTTCAGGTACTTCCAATTCAAACAGTCGTTCCAAAAATACTGGCGATGTTCGTGATACAATAATATACGGCATTTCGTTTTTCATTTCTACTTTTATCAGTACTCCGCGAACCGTATCGCCTTTGTGAAAAAAGTCCGTTGGAATTTGTTCACTGCGTGGTAATATCAGTTCATTCCCTTCATCATCCAATAATAATAGTTCTTTTTTCCATATTTGATAAACTTCACCCGATACTATTTCACCAATTTTTTCCTTATATTTATTAAATACATTACTTTTTTCGTATTCCAGTATTTTGGCTTGCAAGGTCTGACGCATGGATAAAACAGTACGCCTGTTGAAAGAATTAATGTCAACGGCTTCCGAAACTTCTTCATCAATTTCATAATCTTTATCTATTTTTTGGGCTTCCGACAAGGGAATTTGCTTTAATGGGTCTTCCAAATCCTTATCTGCAACAACAATGCGATTATGCCATATTTCAAAATCGTTTTTATCTGGATTGATAATAATGTTAAAATTGTCGGATGAACCGTATTCTCGTTTTAACGCATTTTGCAACACTTCTTCCAATATCTTCATCAGTGTGGGTCTGTCAATATTTTTTTGCTCCTTGAAATCAGCAAAAAACTCCATTAAGTTCAAATTTTTCATAATTAAAACAATTTTATTCTTACTTTTTTTATTTCATTGAAATTAAATTGATATTCTTTGGTTTCTTTCTTTTTCCCCTTTACCGATACAATTATAAATTCGGGTGTATAGGATATAAGTGTCCCTGTAACTTTTTTATGTTCCGATGTTTCAACTTCAACCGTTTGTCCTATGTTTTGTTGAAATTGAATGGGCGAGCGAAGTGGTTTATCAAGTCCTACCGACGATACCGTTAGTTCAATCTGAGTATTTTCTGGAAGGTGGTCTCTTATATATTTTGATACTGTAGAACAATCGTCAATGGTAATGCCGTCAAGACTTTCGATATATACTGCATACGAGTCCTTTCCTTCTTTGACAACATCAAAAACGTTCATTTTTTTTGTCAAAGGAGTCTGTTCTGCTATTTTGCGAATAGTCTCTTTCATTTTATTTATATTTAAAGCAACAGGGGACAAACATTGTCCCCTGTTTACCAAAATCTCCCTGAATTTGCTGCAAAGGTAATACTTTTTTTAATTAATGGTGTGTATCCGTATTATTTTTTTAAGCAATAATATTTATTTTCATTGCTTTTGAATAAAGTATAGGTATCAAATGGGCTTACAATCCTGTAATTTTTTTTATTTCGCTTAGTTTGTTTAGGGCTTCTATGGGAGTAAGATTATTGATGTCAAGGTTTTTGATTTGGTCGCGTATTTGCTTAAGTACAGGGTCATCCAGTTGAAAAATCGACAATTGAAAGCCTTCACGTTCATCGGCAATTTTATCTACCGGCTTTGATAATTCATTTTTTGAATTGCCTTTTTCGAGTTGTTTTAGAATATCTTTGCTACGATTAAGTACACTTTTAGGCATACCTGCCATTTCAGCCACATGAATGCCGAAACTGTGTTCGGTTCCACCAGGGAGCAGTTTTCGCAAAAAAAGAACCTGATTATTTATTTCCTTCACACTTACATGGAAATTTTTTATTCGTTCAAACGATTTTTCCATTTCGTTCAATTCGTGATAATGCGTAGCAAATAGCGTTCTTGGTTTTCCGTTTACATGTTCGTGAATATGTTCGGCAATTGCCCATGCAATAGAAATACCATCGTAGGTACTTGTACCTCGTCCAATTTCATCAAGCAAAATCAAACTGCGTGGCGACAAATTATTTAGAATAGTAGCCGTTTCAATCATTTCAACCATAAAAGTACTTTCACCCTGAGAAATGTTATCGCTGGCACCTACACGGGTAAATATTTTATCTACAAGTCCTATATGAGCCTCTTTGGCAGGTACAAACGAACCCATTTGTGCCAGTAATACAATAATGGCTGTTTGTCGCAGCAATGCCGATTTACCAGACATGTTTGGACCTGTAATAACAATTATTTGCTGATTCTCGGAATCAAGATAAATATCATTTGGAATGAATGGTTTGTCGGGTGGTAGTTGCTTTTCTATTACAGGATGCCTGCCTTCTTTTATGTCGATTATAAAACTCTCGTTGATGTCTGGTCTGGAATAATTGTTTTCTTTGGCTACAGTGGCCAGAGATAATAAACAATCCAACTGTGCCAAAATCGTTGCATTTAACTGAAGTGTTGGTACAAACGTAAGAATTTCTGCCAATAGTTTTTGAAACAGTTGATTTTCAATTTCTAAAATTTTTTCTTTGGCACCCAAAATTTTTTCTTCATATTCTTTCAATTCCTGAGTAATGTATCGTTCGGCACTTACCAGTGTTTGCTTGCGAATCCATTCCGTTGGAACTTTATCTTTATGCGTATTTCGAACCTCAATATAATATCCGAATACATTATTAAAACTTATTTTTAAAGAAGGAATATTAGTACGTTGGCTTTCCTTTATTTGGAGTTGATTCAGATATTCATGGCTATGATACAGTATGTCTCTCAATTCGTCCAGTTCGCTGTGAACACCAGAACAAATAACGTCCCCCTTGTTTAAAAAGACGGGTGCCTCAGAATTAATTTGCTTTTGAATTTTTTCAGCAAGGGAAGAACATTCGTTTAACTGTTCTACCAATAATGCCAAAGGTGAATTTATAGGAAAAAGTGGAATAATCTGCTTTATTGCTATTAAGGCATTATTTATTTGTAATACGTCTCTGGGACCTGCCTTACCTATAGAAATTTTTGATACAAGACGTTCCAAATCGCCTGTTTGTTTCAATTGTTCAGATAGGGTATTAACAATTTGCTCGTTTTGAAGAAAAAAATCTATAGCATTAAGTCTTGTTTGAATTTGTTGAATATCCGTCATAGGGAAGGCTATCCATCGCTTCAGCAAACGTGAACCCATAGGTGTCTGGGTCTTGTCTATGACATCTACCAGCGTTTTGGCATTTTCATTAGAAGAAAATAACAACTCTAAATTACGTAAGGAAAATTTATCTATCCACACGTATTCCTCATTATTTAAGCGAGAAATGTGAGAAATATGTTGCAGTTTGTCGTGTTGCGTAGCGTTTAAATATTGTAAAACGGCACCGGCAGCTGAAATGGCAACAGTAAAATCATTAATACCAAAACCTTTTAGCGATTGTACATTAAATTGCTTGCATAAACGTTCCGAAGCCGTTTCAAACGTGAAATACCAATCATCCAATTTATACAGATAATATTGTTGACCCAGCCATGCAGAAAAATGCTCTTGTTTACTTCTTTCGTACAACACTTCTTTGGGCTGAAAACATTGCAGTAATTTTTCAATTTGTTCTTCAGAGCCTTCATTCACCAAAAACTCACCGGTAGAAATGTCGAGTAAAGCAATGCCAAACAATTTCTTGTCAAAATAAATAGATGCCAAAAAATGATTTTCTTTGGTATTTAAAACTGTTTCGTTGGTTACAATACCTGGAGTTACTAATTCGGTAACACCTCGTTTGACAATGGTTTTTGCAAGTTTAGGGTCTTCCAGTTGGTCACAAATGGCAACACGCTGTCCGGCTCGTACAAGTTTAGGCAGATAAGTATCCAAAGCATGATAGGGAAATCCGGCCAGTGGCATTTCGGATGCATAACCGTTATTTCGGCTGGTAAGAGTAATGCCAAGTATAGAGGATGTTTTTACCGCATCGTCACCAAATGTTTCATAAAAATCACCTACGCGAAACAGCAAAATAGCATCAGGGTATTGTGCCTTGATGTGATTGTATTGTCGCATGAGTGGTGTTGAATCGACAGCCATGTTATTTTAAAACATCAAAATTACAAATCTTTTTGATGAAAGGGAAAATAACTTTCTTCGTGTTGGAAAGAAAATATTATCTAATAACGGTTACTGGTCCTGTTTTTTCGTGAATATAACCGGTATCTTTTTCTTTAACTCTAACATACCATGTATAAGTACCCACAGGAACTATTTTGGAGAGGTCATTCTTATATCCGCCATTCCAACCACCGGGTTCCCAGTTGAGTTGTGATAAAGACATGGAAATGGTTTCGGTAGGCGTTAAATTAGTAGCAGGTGGAAGTATGTGTGTTTCAAAAACCAATTGCCCCCATCGGTCAAAAATGGCTAAATAGTAATCACTCGAATCAATCCCTAAGCCTCGCGGATAAAAATATCCATTGCCTTTTCCACTACACGGAGTAAATGCTGTTGGTACCCACAATGTGTATATTTCATTGATTTTAATATAATGCAACGCTGTATCGGCACAGCCTTCACTGTTTCGAGCAATAAGTAATACAGGATAAACGCCCGGTTGCGTATAGGTATGCAATGGGTTTAACACGCCTGCTGCCGTAGCACCATCACCAAATTGCCAAACAAGTTGACAGTTTGATTCTGTTTGAGCCGAGAAATTTACATCGCCATTAATGGGGGTTAGATTTTCAGTAGGATTATAAGTAAAATCTACCACAGGGAAGGGATACACTTGAATTAAATCATAATACGTTTGAATAGTTTTACAACCATAAGCAGATGTGAGTGTCAACGTCACATTGTAATTTCCAGATAAGTTGTAATAGTGAGAAGAAACACTGTCGGTAGAAGTATTTAACATGCCTGAACTTGGGTCACCAAAATTCCATAAGTAAGCAGGTGCCGGATAGGGCGGGTCAACCATGCAATCAAAAGTTGCCAATAAAGGAACACATCCTTTTTGCGAAACAGGACCTCTTACAATACTTGGTGGCATTTGAACAAAAATAATCATCGAATCAATGGCAGGTGGTGTACCACAGGCATCATGTACTTGTACAATATAGGTTGTTGTATCCATAGGTGAAACCACATTGGGATTGCCTGTGCCTATGTTCCAAATGTAGGAGTATGGGGGTTTACCTCCTTGTGCGGTTACATTTATGGAATAAGAATCGCCTTTACAAATATCCACATCATTTGAAATACTTACTGTTATAGGAGGATATACGTAAACCATTACGCTGGCTGGGGAAGAAGAGGCACATCCATTAGCATCATATACATTCACAAAATAATTGGTGGTTGTATCTGGCGATACAAGTTGTACTTGTGAGGTGGGAGTAGATAAATTGGGACCACTCCACAGAAATGAATAGGGAGGTGTGCCACCTGTTGCATTGGCTGTAATATTAACACTGTAATTCCCCATACAAATAGTATCACTGCCATTGGCAATGGCTATAACAGGATTGGGTTCAGAAATAATAACTGAATTGGCAATAGTACAACCGTTGTCATCGGTAACAGTTACTGTATAAGTTCCTGCACCGAGATTGGTAGCTGTGGGTGTGGTTTGACCATCACTCCACTGGAATGTATAAGGAGATAATCCACCGGCTACAGTAGCTGTTGCTGAACCGTCAAAACTACCATAACACAAGGCGTTGGTATGTGTGAATGTAATTTGATTGGGGGGATAAATTTCACCCACAGGTACGGGTGTTATAACAGTACAGCCATTGGCATCTGTAGTTATTAATTGATAAATGCCACTTGCTAAATCGGTAACGGTTGTCGTATTCATATTACCGGGCGACCATAAATAGGTATAAGTAGGAATACCACCGGTTACAGAATCAATAGTCGCTGTGCCATTATTACTACCACAATGTGAAGGAGTAGAACTTGTATAAACTAATATTGGGTCTGGCTGATTGATAGTAAAACTTGCTTGGGTAGTACAGTTCCAACTATCGGTAACAATAACCGAATAGGTACCAGAGGGTAAATTGGCAACATTGGAAGTTGTTCCATAAGCAGGGGGTTGCCATACATATTGATATACCGGTGTACCTCCACTCACTGTAACAGAAATAGCACCGCTGCTGCCACCGCTGCATATAACATCAGTTACAGTGCCATTTACTACAATGGCAGGTGGTTCATTAATGACCACTGTATTTGTACTGCTACAACCTCTACTATCCAAAGCAACTACAGAATATGTTCCTGCACACAAGTTGGTAGCGTTTGAAGTTGTTTGTCCAATACCTAACCATGAATATGTATAAGGCGGTGTGCCTCCTCCTGCTAATATACTGGCTGTTCCTATACATTCTCCATAACAGTGATTATGAGTAGTACTTGATACGACAGAGACAAATGCTGTTGGTTCTTGAACTACAACACTTCCAGCAGTTACACAACCCACGGCATCTTGTACTGTAACATAATATACTCCACCGGCTAATCCTGTTATGGTATCACCCGTCATGGAATTGCTCCATGTGCTTATATAAGGCGGTGCTGGGGGGCTTGATGGTGTATAACTTACTATGGCAACACCATCGGCATATCCTGCACAGGAAACAGGTGTTGCTGTAATTGAAGTTATGGATGGACCGTTCAGATTTTGAATGGCGACTTGTTGAGTTGCTACGCAGCCATTTTGGTCAATTAAAGTTACTGTATGATTGCCCGCTGGCATGCCTGTTTCATGAACAGTATTTCCACCTGTTGACCATTGAATGCTATAACCTGTGGTTCCACCCTGAAAACTAATAGTCGCTTCTCCGTTAGATTGTCCGCATGTTGCAGGGACAACACTGACTACATCTATTTGTAATAAGGGCGGACCTGTAATGGTAACGTTGGAAGAAACGGTACACCCGTTATAGTCGGTAACAGTTATGCCGTAATTTCCAGGACATAGATTTTGAAGTGAAGGGGTTGTTTGACTGTTCGTCCATAAATAGGTATAGGGAATTTGTCCACCATTTACATTTGCCTGAATGGTTCCATTACAAAATTGATAACATGTTTCATCTGTTTTAATAGTATTTAACGTTAATGCAGGTGGTTGATTAATAACAACAGTAGTAGTAATAAAACAACCATGCGAATCAGTAACGGTTAGGAAATAAGTTTCTGCTGGTAAATTACCAATATTTTGGTTTGAGGAAGAAAAAGTACCAATAGAATTGGTCCAATAGTAAGTATATGGCGGAGTACCACCACTGATATTTACAGAGATAGTTCCATTATTAGCCATATAGCATGGAATATCGGTACTGGTTATATTAGAAAAAACCAAGGGATTGGGTCCTGTAACAGCGACAGGAATGTTAACCGTGCATCCATGTGCATCCGTAACCGTACAAGAGTAATTTCCTGCACCCAGATTATGAGCAGTAGATGATGTCTGCCCACCTGTATTGGCAGACCACTGATATGTATAAGGGATTGTACCTCCTGCTGGTGTAACAGAGGCACTTCCATCATTGGCTCCTGAACATGATTCAGATGTTGAACTGGGAACAAGGGATAATATAGCAGGCTCTACTACACCCGTTGAACCATTGACTGTACAGCCATGTGCATCGGTAACAGTAACAGTGAGTACACCATTACAAATTCCATTAGTTGTTGCTGCAGTCGGAGTTAATCCTCCGAAGGGGCTTCCACCTGTCCATTGATAAGTATAAGGGGTAGTTCCACCTCCTACACTAACCGAAACAGTACCATTACAATCGCCATTGCAAGAAGGATTGGTACCAGAAATAGTTAATATATTTAACGCAGTAGGTTGGGTTATGGTTACATGAGAGGTGGATACACACCCTGCACCATCGGTTACACTAAACGTGTATGTTCCTGGACATAATCCCGTTGCTGTTTGAGCAATCTGACCATTACTCCATGAATATAAAAATGGTGGAGTGCCACCGGTAACCTGGCCAACTGCAATTCCATCGCAAAATCCATTACAACTGACATGGGTAACAGAAGAAATGCTGGATGATGGACCATTAATATTTGCAACAGTATATGTTCCAGTAACAGTACATCCTTTTATATCGGCAACAGTAACACTATAAACGCCCGCAGGTATGTTTGACAAGTCTTCCGTTGTTTGACTATTTGACCATTGATAGGTAAATGGTGCTGCACCATTGGTAACCGTTAAATCGAGAGCGCCGTTTGATTGATTACAATTGGCATCGGTAGAAACAGCCGATAATGACATGGGAGGTATAGTACTTATAGTTCGACTTCCTGTATTGGTACATCCATGGCTGTCGGTTACAGTAACCGTATAATTCCCACTGCATAGATTAGAATCTATAGGAAGTGCACACGTATTACTCCACGCATAAGTATAGGGTGATGTTCCACCAGACGGTGTTACTGTAATCTTTCCATTACATTGTCCAAAACAATGAATATCGTTTACGGCAAAAGTTAATGATATAGGAGTGGGAGATTTAATATCAACAGAATCAACCACCGTGCAACCAGATGCATCCGTAATCGTTACTCTGTATATGGCTTCACATAAACCCGAAATGGAGGGTGTGTTGGCTCCATTGGACCATAAATATGTATAAGGAGTGGTTCCACCCGACATGGAAATGGAAGTTGAACCATCGCAAGAGCCATTACATGTAGTATAATTTATAGTAACAATAGAGGCTGTACCGCCTGGTAAATTCCCTACTACAGTATTGGCAACAGCAGTACAACCGTTGGCATCGGTTGCGGTTACGATATAAGTACCCGGTAAAATACCGGTAATATTTTGTGTAAGTTGACCACTGCTCCATACAAAACTGTAAGGTGATGTGCCACCTGTGGCAGAAGAAGAGGCACTTCCATCGCTGTGACCACAATGAGCAGAAGTAGAACTTGCTGAAGCGGTTAGCACCGTAGGCTGTGTAATAGTTATGGAAGTAATTGCGGAGCAATTGTTTGCATCCTTTACTGTTACATTATAAGTGCTAGCACATAAACCGGTAGCCGTAGTACTTGTTTGTGTATTTGACCATGTATAGGTATAGGGTGATGTTCCACCGCCGCCTACAACTGTAGCAGTTCCATTACAGGCGCCGTTACATAGAGCAGGTGTAAAACCTGAAATGTTCGCTGTTACCGTAGTAGGTTGAGTTATGGTAACATTTGCCGTAGAAGTACATCCATTGGCATCAGTAACAGTAACAGAAAAAGAACCTGCGGACAAGCCGACAGCCGTTGGTGTCGTTTGACTTCCTGCTGAAGCACTCCATAAGTACGAATAAGGTACACTTCCACC
Source organism: uncultured Bacteroidales bacterium (assembly GCA_964431135.1). Taxonomy (GTDB): domain Bacteria; phylum Bacteroidota; class Bacteroidia; order Bacteroidales; family GWA2-32-17; genus Ch61. The sequence continues at coordinate 14,093 of CAYSIN010000004.1, read as the reverse complement.
ACTTCCAGAGGCGGTAGCCGTTCCGTTGGTGCCTCCATTACAGGTAACATTGGTTTGTCCCGAAATAGAAGCAACAACACCCGAAAGATTTGTTACTGTTGCATTGGTTATGTTTGTGCATCCTTGAGTATCGGTTACAGTAACAGAATATGTCCCGGGTGTCAGATTGTTGGCAGTTGCTGTAGTTTGGCTTCCTGCCGAAACACTCCATAAATAGGTATATCCCGGTGTTCCTCCTCCTGCTGTAACCGTGGCTGAACCGTCGTTGTGGTTACAATGTGCACTAACCACTGACGTAACAGCCGTTACTGATGTTGGTTGTATCATATTAACACTCGTTACCGCATTACAGCCAAGATTATCCGTAACAGTAACTGACGCTGTGCCATTACAAAGGGTATTGTTGGTATTGGTTGTAGAAGTTGTTCCACTGATATTTACTCCATTAGACCATAAATAACTGTACGGAGGATTTAATGTTCCACCTAATGACACCGTAACACTACCGTTGCATTGTCCATTGCACAAAGGATTTGTACTTGATGTAATAGTAATCGTAGGTGCACCTGTGCTTCCAACGCTTACAGTAATAGTTTTAGAGCAACCATTGGCATCCGTTACCGTTACTGTATAAGAACCGGCTCCAATACTAGTAATAGTATTGGTTGTGGCAGCCGTATTATTGGTAGTCGAACCGTTAGACCAAGTATAACTGAAATTTGGAGAACCGCCAGAAGTAATCGTTACTGTAGCAGAACCATTATTGGCTCCGCAGGTGGCATCGGTTTTTGAAGTACTTAATACCATTGCCGGTGGGTCTGTTAAAATTGCATTAGCCGTTTGTGTACAGCCTGGTGATGCATTATCTGTAACCGTTACTGTGTAAGTACCAGCACATAATCCACTAATTGTAGAAGAAGTACCCAAATTACTCCAAAGATAACTGAATGGTCCTATACCTCCCGATACGGCAACACTGGCTGTTCCATTACAAAGTCCATTACAGGTAGGATTAGTGCGTGTAGGTACCAGGTTTAATGCGGTTGGTTGTGTAATGGTTACAGAATTAGTTCCCTTACAGCCATACGCATCTGTTACGGTTACAGTATAAGTATTGGGACATAACCCTGTAATACTTGCAGTGTTTTGCCCGGAAGACCAGTTATAGGAATATGAACCGCTTCCACCTGAGCCGGAAGCAATAGCACTTCCATTACAAGCACCAAAACACAAAACATTTGTAGGGGTGATGGTTACCGTGGGATTTGGGTAAACAGTAATCGTTTGTGTATAAGTTGCAACACAAGAGCCTATGGTTACTGTTTGTGTTACTGTATAGGCACCTGGCGAAGACCATGTTATGCCTGAGGGGTTTTGCGAAGTTGAAGAGGAAGGAGTTCCACTGGGAAATGACCATGAATAGGTTGCACCGGAAGAAGTTCCAGTATTGGTAAAATTAAAACTGTTTCCCGTAAGACATTGATTACCATTATATGTAAATCCTGCAACAGGTTGTACAAAGGTGATTACCATTTGGTCAGAACAAGAAACACCTGAGGTGTTGGTAACGTTCCAGGTAAGTGTATAAGTACCGGGTGCAGATGCCGTAATAGTTGTTGTAGGCGAAGTAGCATCGGAAAATGAGATGCCTGCTTGTGGCGACCACGAATGTGTAGGATAGCCTGCACCTAACACTGCTGCTAAAGTCCCCGACAACCCGCAAACAGTTTGGTCGGAACCGGCATTTGCTGTACATGTATTACAAGCTGGTGGTGCTGTATAATTAATAGTAAAATTGCAGGAAGGAGCATTACTGAATTGTGCTGTAATAGTATGGGCTGCACCATTGGCTGTAATTCCAGTTATGGTATATGTTATCGGACTGATAAAGGGTGCATTAAACGTTTGACTGTTTCCTGCATTATCAGTAATTACTAACGTACCCGTAGTAGGTTGGCCGTTAAACACAATAGTTCCACTGACAGAATAGGTATTGGTGCTTGGATTACATGCCGAAGGAGTAGCCGTAAGGCTGGAAATAGTACATGTTACTATACTGCAATCGGTAGCACCCGTACCACTTGTCTGCGAGAATACACAATTTCCTACACAATTGGCAAAATTAGTAATACATAATAAATAATATTGACCCACCAATGCATTAGAAATAGTTAATATTTCAGTTGCGGCTGTACTGTATGCACAATCAACCATATTGCCACTGGGAGCTGAATAATTTCCGCCACAAACTGTGTTTATACTGGTAAGGTCAGAAGATGCACAAGTTAAAGAAGGGAAAGGCCCCCATGCAGCATAATCTATATCACCACACGTACTTGAAATAGTGATTCCGATAGGTCCTGAATTGGAAATACGCAAATAATACCAAACGGGATTGGGTTGTGTACACAAACACCCATATTGTGGACCAGCCTCCGCTGAACCATTATCGGTTTGCATGGGAAAGTTATAGGTAGTACCTGTACAAAAAGGGTCGGCATTGGCACAATCTGCTCCACCACCACCTCCACCTCCACCACCCGTAGCACTCCAGTTAACCGTCATACAAGTAGAATTATTTGCACAATTATACTGGCTTACTAATACTGTTACCGTTCCTGTAAAGGTTGCTGTCCATGTTATAGTAGATTGAGTAGAACATCCGTCATCATTATACCCCAGTACCGTTCCACCTCCGCATGTCCCTCCTTGAAATAAGGTTAATTGTGTATCAAAATCGCTGTCACCACAAGTGGACCATGTATAGGTAACACCCGAAGTAACACTGTAATATGCATATTCGCCACCATAAGCACATGTGGCAGCAGTTAATGTTTGACCCGGTGATATGGTTTGCAAACCCGTTGGATAATTGTTATCACAGTTGGTACATTGAGGAAATACAGACTGTATTCCAAACAGAATTAAAAAAAATAATAATAACGTATATTTTTTCATAGATTAATTTTTACTGTTTAACTTTTGTTGAACTTCCTTTTGCTCTTCGGGTGTAAGTGGTTTTGGTACAGGAGTGAGTGCCTTATAAGAGTCGGGATATTTTTTAATCCAAATAGATTTTGCGAGAGCATATAATTGGTTGGATAAATCTTTATTTGGTCCCAAATTAATAAATACAGGCAACATGTCTGATTGTTTCTCCTTGGGTATAAATCCTCTTAAAAAATAAATGCTTAAAAATAAATGCTCGTCTAAGGTTAATTTTTCGTTGCTTTCTATATGAATATCCGAAAAAGAATTATTGACATAGACTTCAATTTCGTGCATCTGGTATGGAGCAGAAAGAATAACATACCCTGTCTCATCTTTATCATCAAATGCAGAAAATACGGCAAAGTTCATTTTTTCTATCGAGCGGGAAAGGTAATCGGCTTTTTGAGCATCAGAAATGCCCGACGTATAAATTTTATAGGCATACCATTTACTTAAATCTATGCTGTTTTGAGAAAAACAAACAGTAACGATTATTAAAGAAAAAACAAATACGATAGTTGTTCTCATTTTTATTTTTTTTTGCAAATTTAACATTTTTTTATTTATCTCAACAATTTTATTTGACCGGAAAATTCATTTTTATTTCCTTTTTTATCTACTGCTATAATTTTATAGATATAAATACCCGCAGGGCAGGATTGTTTGGTTTCCTTATCGTTACCATCCCACAAAGCGGGACTTCCCTTTGTGTAAAAAACACATTTGCCTGTTTTATTAAAAATATTCATGGTAAACTGATAATACGAATAATCTATAACCTGAGGTCCAAAGAAATCATTAATCCCATCGTTGTCAGGGCTAAAAGCATTGGCGAACTGTACAGGCATTTTATAGGACACATTTATGTCTTTGATGGATGTATCTGAACAGCCGTCTGCATTTTCTACTATGTATTGAACCATATATTTTCCGCTGTGTGTGATATCAAATTTCCAATATGAGCCATTGACTATTGTATCTTCTATGAGCCATTTATGAGATATCGCTTGTTTTGTTCTGCTTTCAAAACGCACCGTATTATTCTCTAATGAATAATCGAACAAGGCTGTTGGCTTGTTATACACTTGTATAGTTTGAACATCTGTAGTATATTTATCTTTTTCGTTCCATTGAACCGTAAGATAGACATTATATTTTCCTCCTTTTTTATAGAGATGTATTGGATTTTTTTCATTGGCGGTTGTTCCGTCGCCAAAATTCCAGAGGTATTGACAATTTTTACCTGTAGTTATGGCAGTAAACTGTACCTCCAGTGGAGCACAACCCTGCGAACTATTTTTGGTAAACGATGCCGTATTTAAGGTTGACGTATTTTGTGCATTGTTTTCGGACATGGTAGTGGATAAGTCGGTTATATTATTGGTAACCGTTTGTGGGCTTTCTTGTTTTATGGTTGACTGATTATTTTCCTGATGGTTAATTGTTGTTTGGGTCTGTTTGTCTTTATTGGTCTTTATTTCATTAACTTGAGTGTTAAGAGGAATTGAATTGTTTGTGGTAATAATAACATTATTTTGTTTTGAATGAAATGGCATAACGGCTTTTTCAGGTTTTGTGAGTATAAGCACGACAGTAGTAATTATTCCAATGATAACTGTTGATGCCAATCCCCATTTTTTAATTTTTTGTGTACGACGGCGACGGTTATAGTTCTCCCATGCACCTTGTTCATAAGGGTATTCGAAGTTCTCTACTTTTTCCTTAATAATATCTTCAAAACGTTTCATTTTTATATGTTTTTATATACGATAAAACCATTTCTTTTAATTTACTTTTTGCTTTCGCATAGTTGGATTTGGACGTTCCTATATTTATATTTAACTGTTCGGCTATTTCGGCATGAGTCATGTTTTCAAAAACAAACAAGTTAAATACTGCCTTGTATGCAGGCGATAGATGTTGAATGAAATGGATAATCATTTCGGTTTTCATTTCTAAAATCTGTTCCAACTCATCATCTTCAAACGTACTGTCTGCCATTAAATCCATTTCATTTTCCGTACTAGATGGAAACGATAAATCTTTTCTTTTTCTGATAAAATCAATCGCCGTATTGACCATTATTCGTCTAATCCAACCTTCCAAAGAACCTTTGTGTCCAAAATCTTTCAGTTTTTGAAACACTTTTACAAAGCCTTCCTGCAGTATATCTTCTGCCTCCTCTTTATTATATGTGTATCTCATGCACACCACCAACATTTTTCCGAAGAATGCCTTGTAAAGAACCTCCTGATTCAGATGGTCTCCCTTGATACATGCATCAACTACCTTACGTACCTGTTCCGTATCTTGCCAATTTACCTTCATGAATCTAATTATTAAGACGTAAAATTTATTTTAGGGTTGCCAAGCAGATAATATTTTTTAAATTATCCATAATAGATAATTCATTTTTCATAATCAACTTGTTAATTTTGGTGTAAATTTATACAAAATAAGCCATAAAAACAATAACCCAAATAATCTATCTTCTATGGTCAAAATTCTTATTAACACTTTGACAAGAGAAATAATACAGATGCCTCGTACAGCATAGGCGCTTATTCTTTTGAATGTAAAAGAATAAACAACCGTTACTAAAGTGCCAACACGGCTTGAATGGTTTTTTGTACCAGCGATTCAGGCGGTTCAATATAAAAATTTGATAACTCTACCGTATCTTCTAAAGGATATAAGGTTTCGTCATCGCCATTAATATTTTCATTAAAATAAAGAAAAGTAGAAATAGTCATAGGCATCGTTTTAAAAATTATTTATTATAAATAAACGATGACTTTATGATTTTATTTTAAAAGAAGTATTTTTCTGTAAAATTATTCTGTCAATTCCATTTCCAACTGATGTTCCTTGATGAGTTTTTTTAGATTTATCAAGGCATATCGCATACGTCCTAACGCAGTATTTATGCTTACGTTTGTTTCGTCGGCAATTTCCTTAAAACTCATGCCTAAAAAATGTCGCATTATAACAATTTCTCGTTGATTTTCAGGTAAACAATCCAGTAATTTATGAATCTCCTTATCTGTTTCCGATTTTATAATACGATGTTCTGCGTTTTTTTCGCTTAGATTTTTATTATTGAGCAAGTCGTATTCGTAATTGTCCATGGCAATTGTATTCAATCTTGTTTCTCTGCGAATATGGTCTATAATTAAATTATGGGCTATTCGCATTATCCATGCTCCCAATTTGCCATCGTCGGCATACTTATCTTCTTTAATGGAGCGAAAAACCTTAATAAAGGTTTCCTGAAACAAATCGGCAGTCACTTCTTTGTTGCGAATCCTATAATATATATAGGTATAAACTTTTCTTTTATACCTTAAAATTAAGGCTTCTACGGCTGCCTCATTGCCCGATATATAAGCCTTAACTAACTCATAATCGGAACATTGTTCTATTTTCATAACCACTTACATTTTGGTTTAGTGGTAGAAATAATGTATAGGCAGCCTCCTTTTTTGCAATTAATACGCAAAGGTAATAATAAAGTTTCAAAAATCAATCACTAACTTTGATGTTTTAATTTTAATTGAATGAACTATCATAATTCAAATGCTGATATATCAATAAAAGGAGCAAGAGTAAATAATTTAAAAAATATTGAAGTTTCTTTCCCGCAAAACAAATTTATTGTTATAACAGGCTTGTCAGGAAGTGGAAAATCATCATTGGCTTTCGATACGTTGTTTGCCGAAGGTCAGCGCCGCTATGTAGAAAGTTTATCTTCCTATGCTCGCCAGTTTTTAAACAGAATGACAAAACCCGATGTAGATTTTATTAGTGGCATACCACCAGCCATTGCTATTGAGCAAAAGACAAACACCTCAAATCCTCGTTCTACCGTTGGAACTTCAACTGAAATTCATGAGTTTTTAAAATTATTATATGCCCGTATAGGTAAAACATTTTCTCCTGTTTCGGGAAAAGAAGTAAAAAAGCATAATGTCTCCGATGTACTTAAATTTATAAGGAAACAGGTTGGTGAAGATATGGGATTTATTGCCTTCAAACCAGAAATGGAGCCATTAAGTTTTTCTACTTTTATAGAGCAATTAATTCAACAAGGTTATACTCGGGCTTTTGTAAACCATGAAATAGTAAAACTGGAAACAGTAAATCAACTGACCCATAAAGCAGAACTATATGTGGTAGTAGATAGATTTGAAAAATCTAATGTTACTGAATGGCAAGACCGATGGGCAGATTCTATCGAAACGGCCTTTTTTGAAGGCAAGGGTGAATGTTATGTTGGTATAAATCATAAGGGGAAATGGGAAGTGCATACATTTTCCAATCGTTTTGAGCAAGATGGTATTACTTTTGAAGAGCCGCATCCGCAACTGTTTAATTTTAACAGCCCGGCGGGTGCCTGTCCCACGTGTGAAGGCTTTGGACAAATTATAGGAATTGATGAAGACCTCGTTATTCCAGATAAAAATCTTTCCGTTTTTAATGATGCGGTGGCGTGTTGGAAAAGTGAAACTATGCAGGAATGGAAAATTCAATTTTTAAAAAATGCACATAAATCAGGCTTTCCAGTTCATAAACCTTATTTTCAACTTACCGAAGACGAACGTTCTATGCTTTGGAACGGGACATCTGACCTCTATGGCATTAACCAATTTTTTGAATTTTTAAGGGAGAATCTTTATAAAATACAATACCGTGTTTTATTATCACGATACAGAGGAAAAACACTTTGCCCTGCATGCAAAGGAAAACGATTAAAAGCAACATCGGAATATATCAAAATAAATGGCAAAAGTCTTGGCGAAATATTACTAATGCCTATTACGGAACTCAAAAATTTTTTCACAGCCTTAAAATTAAATAAACAGGAACAGGAAATAGCATCCCGTATTTTGATTGAAATAAATACCCGACTTGATTATTTAATAAATGTTGGATTGGGATATTTAACGCTTAATCGCAGTTCGTCCACGCTCTCGGGAGGTGAATCACAACGGGTACATTTATCTACTTCATTGGGCAGCAGTTTAGTTGGTTCATTGTATATTCTGGATGAACCCAGTATAGGTTTGCATGCATCGGACAATCAAAGATTAATAGATGTGCTAAAACAGTTGCGCGATTTGGGAAATACAGTTTTGGTAGTGGAACACGATGAAGAAATTATTCGTCAAGCCGATTTTATTGTAGATATGGGACCTGGTGCTGGGACAAAAGGCGGTGAGGTGGTTTATACAGGCAAACCCGATATGTTATACTCCACAAAGCAAAGCATTACTTCTCAGTATTTATTGGGAGAAAAATTTATTCCGTATCCGGCAACACGAAGAACTTGGAAAAACAGCCTTACTATCAAAGACGCATATTTACATAATTTGAAACATCTTAATGTAGAAATACCGTTACATGTAATTACAGTTATTACGGGAGTAAGTGGTTCAGGAAAATCAACACTCATCAATGAGATTTTATATCCAGCCATGCAGAAAAAACTGGGTAACAGTTTTAAAACTACGGGGTATTCAGATATAACAGGCGATTGGAACTTGATAAATCAAGCGATATTGGTTGACCAAAATCCAATAGGCCGTTCTACTCGTTCCAATGCACTAACCTATATGAAAATTTATGATGATATTAGAAATTTATACAGCGAACAACCGTTAGCCAAGCAACAACGTTTTAAACCTGCACATTTTTCATTTAATATCGATGGTGGGCGTTGTGAAGAATGCAAGGGAGAAGGGTATATTACTATTGAAATGCAATTTATTGCTGATGTTAAACTTGTTTGCGAAAGTTGCCATGGTAAACGTTTTAAACCGGAAATATTGGAAGTAGAATACAAAAGGAAAAATATTTATGATTTATTGGAATTAACCGTAGAAGAAGCCATTCTATTTTTTGAAGAGGGCAAAACAGCGAACGAAAAAGATATTGTTCAAAAACTTCAGATTTTGCAACAAGTAGGTTTGGGGTATTTAAAACTTGGACAGTCCACATCAACGTTGAGTGGTGGAGAAGTGCAACGATTGAAATTAGCCAGTTTTATTGGTCAAACAAACACGCCACATACATTATTTATTTTTGATGAACCTTCTACGGGTTTGCACATTCATGATATTCAACTTTTGCTGGATGCTTTTACTTTGTTAATACATCGTAATCATACCATTGTAGTTATTGAACATCATCTCGATATTATTAAAAATGCTGATTGGGTTATAGACCTTGGACCTGAAGGTGGAGAACGTGGCGGATATTTAATAGCAACAGGAACGCCAGAACAAATAGCACAAAACAAGTATTCGCTTACTGGTCGTTATTTATCTAAGAAGTTGAAAAAATAAAAAAAACTGCCTTAAAAAAGGCAGTTTTCCAACTTAAAAACCAAAAATTATGAAAAAACACCTATTCTTGTCTCAACGTATTTTCCATGTTCATAAATCCAACAAGTACCGAAACGCATCCACTCAGAATTTGGTCGGTCAATTCATCGGAAGTTTGTACTTGAATAGAAATAATGAGTTGCTTACTTGCCTGAAGTTTAAAATCCCAACTTTTAGCAAAGTTATGTTTTTTATTGTCGTATAAAACATTTCTTTCGGCATCGAGTACCTGAAATTGTATAGGAGGCAAATTTTCGTCGCCGCAAACGCTAACGCGGTATTCCTGTCCGGCATAAAATGTTTTATAAAGTTCTGCTGTCTCGCCTTCACTCAAAACAGTAGCATTATATATACCGTCGTGAACATACGGAAGCAATTCCAGTTTACAAACCTTTTTAGCAAAATTTTTGCATTGGGCTGATGCTATATTAGAAACACCAACCATTAGAAAACTAATAAGCAATGTTGAAATAAATATCCTTTTCATACTTCCGGTTATTTAATAATGTTATTTCTAATTTCAGAAATTGCGTCTGCAAGTTCATTAAACACATCTTGCGTAAATTTAACTTCTGTGGTAGAAGTTATTATGCTTTTTCCATCTTTTTCTATTACTTGCATTTTAGAAGAAGACGTTTGAATTTTATCAAAAATCTTTTTTAAACGCATCATATCTGTCATAACGGCTTGCACGTTGGCATCGTTTTTATATTCATTCAATAAACTGATGAGGGTATTTAAAGACAATCGCTGGTCTGCAATACGGTCCATCAGTTCTTTATTGGATGCGGTGTTTTTTACAATTTGAGTACCAAGATATAATCCTTCAATCCAGCCACCCGTAAGAATAATGGCAGCAATTTCACCACGGTCATTTTCTTTAAGAAATGAATTGGAGTTCATAAATGTTTCACTTATGATTTCCATCACGCTGTCGCGATTGTTAATATTGTTTTCCATTCGTGTAATAATGCTTTTATCAATAGCATTGAGAATGCCCAAGTCATCTGCCAGTTTTTTGTTAATGGAAAGGTATTTAATGCTTGCTTGTGATTGGTCAAACATGCTTGAAAAACTCAAATCGGCACCATAAACACCTAAATTTAAAGCCATACTTTTGGTTGTAGTATAATTGCCACAATTGCTAATCGGATTTAATAAATCCTGATTATACTTTGCACCAGCACGTTTCATAAGCATTGCCGTTTCAATTGGAGATGGAATGCCATAAATTACTTGCTTTGCTTTGTTAAATTCTTCGGTAATATTTGTGGAGTCTTCTGAATTATCCATATTTGAACCATCACCTTTGCAACCACTGAATGAAATAACGGATGCACTCAAAGCAAATACTACTAAAATACTGATAATCTTGTTTTTAATATTCATATTGCATTTTATTTAGGAATAATCACTATAAAAATTTTACTGCACAAAAATAATAATTTTTTATTAGAAAAAATTTTTTTAAGGTAATTATTTGTTTTTTTTTCAAAAAAAATAATATTAATAAGGAATAAAATGATTAATGTTTTGTATATCTGTTTATTAACAATAATAATATTTTCTGGTAAAAATATAGTTAATGTTAAAGCAGTAAACAGTATCATTTAGATTGTTCTAACCAATGAAGTGCATTTTTTGATGCTTGTTGTTCTGCTTCTTTTTTTGTAACGCCTTCTCCTGTGCCCCAAACTTTTTCTTCAATAATGAGTTCTGTTGAATATCCTTGCTGGTTATTTTGCAACGTATCACTTTTACTTATAAATTCAATATGACGATGATGTTTTTGAGCCCAATCTATAATTTGACCTTTATAATTAGTATCATGTTGAATTAGTGATTCCCAATTAATATAAGGTGCTATTATTTTTTTAAGGATAACCTTTTTGGCTACTTTATAACCCTTATCTATAAATATGGCACCTATTAATGCTTCCAATGCATTCCCATAAATATTGGATGAACTGTTATCGGAAAAATCGCAATGATGTTTAATAATTTTTTGAATTTCTAATTGGTTGGCAATTTCATTGAGCGTGCTTCTATTGACTACTTTGGAACGCAAATTAGTCAAAAATCCTTCATTTTCGTTTACATAATGTAAAAATAAATAATCCGCAATGATGGTATTTAATACGGCATCACCTAAAAATTCGAGCCGTTCATTATTAATGGAATAATCCTTGTTTTGATAAATGGATGCCGATTTATGAGTCAAAGCCAATTCGTACCATATAATATTATTTGGTAAAACACCAAATATATTATTAACAAATACGGTAATGGGATGATGTCTATTTTTTTTAAAAAAAGAAAACAAGGGCGTTATATTTTCTTAAAGAGAATGCAAGCGTTGTGTCCACCAAAACCAAAGGTATTGCTTAATGCATAGTTAACATTTCTTTCTTGTGCCTTATGCAGCGTAAGATTAAGTTTGGGGTCGATTTGTTCATCCTGTACTTTATGATTTATGGTCGGTGGAATGATATTGTACTTCATAGCAAGAATACTGGCAATGGCTTCTACAGCGCCTGCGCCACCTAATAGATGTCCATGCATTGATTTGGTTGAACTTATATTCACTTTATAGGCATGCTCACCAAAAACCTGCTGAATGGCTTTCAATTCGGCTACATCACCTATGGGAGTAGCTGTACCGTGAACGTTGATATAATCTATTTTATCTGGAGAAATGTGTGCTTCTTTAATGGCCATTTCCATAACTTTCCTGGCACCTAATCCTTCAGGATGCGGGGCACTAATGTGATATGCATCAGCAGTAAGCCCTGTGCCAACAATCTCTGCATATATTTTAGCTCCGCGTGCAATAGCATGGTCATATTCTTCAAGAACAAGGCTGCCTGCTCCTTCGCCCATAACAAAACCGTCGCGAGTTTTGCAAAATGGGCGTGAGGCTGTTTTATACTCCTCATTGTTGGTTGATATTGCCTGCATAGCATTAAAGCCACCAATTCCTGATTCTATAATGGCTGCTTCTGAACCGCCAGCAATCATAACGATGGCTTTGCTTAATTGAATTTGGACAAAGGCATCAATAATGGCATGGGATGAAGAAGAACAGGCAGACACGGTACCATAATTAGGTCCTCTAAATCCATATTTTATGGAAATTTGGCCAGCAGCAATATCCGAAATCATTTTAGGAATAAAGAACGGGCTAAATCGTGGTGTTCCATCACCCTTGCCAAATGCTATTATTTCTTCTTGAAATGTTTGTATGCCGCCAATGCCCGATGACCAAATAACACCTACCGAATCAACATCCACTTTATTAAGTTCCAGACCTGAATCTTTTAGTGCTTCATCCGCAGCAACCAAGGCAAACTGGGCATATCTGTCCAGTTTCCTGGCTTCTTTGCGGTCAATAAAATTTTCTACATTGAAATTCTTTACCTCGCAGGCAAACTTGGTTTTAAATTTAGAAACATCAAAATGAGTAATTAAATCACAGCCACTGACACCATTTTTTAAACTGTTCCAATATTCATTTACAGTATTCCCTAAAGGGGTTAATGCACCTATACCGGTTACAACGACTCGTTTGAGTTCCATAAAACCAACTTTTTGAAAAATTACTTGGCGTTTTTTTCAATGTAAGAAACAGCATCACCTACGGTACCGATTTTCTCGGCTTGGTCGTCGGGAATAGCAATGTTGAATTCTTTTTCAAATTCCATAATCAATTCAACGGTATCAAGCGAATCGGCGCCTAAATCGTTGGTGAAGCTAGCTTCGTTTGTAACTTCGTTTTCGTCAACACCAAATTTGTCAACGATAATTGCTTTAACTCTTGAAGCAACGTCTGACATAGTTTTAAATTTTTAGTTAGTACAATAATTTTTTTTGAGACTGCAAAGAAATATATTTGCAACGAATTTTTCAAATTTTTTTTCATTTATTTGATGAAATAATTTTATACATATTGAATATCAGTTAATTAATTTTTTAATGGCATGAATAAAAAAGTAAATCTGGCAATATTTGCATCGGGAAATGGCACCAATGCCGAAAACATTGTGAAATATTTTAATCAAAAAAAGAATATTTCGGTGGTATCGGTATATGTAAATAATGAACATGCTGGTGTTATAGAACGAATGAACAGGTTAAACATACCGATTACTGTCTTTCATATGGATACATTATACCAATCCTCGTTCATATTAGACACATTGATAAAACAAGAAATTGATTTTATTGTGCTTGCTGGTTTTTTAAAATGGATACCTATTAATATAATAGATAAATTTGTGGATAGAATTATTAATATACATCCGGCGTTATTGCCAAAATACGGCGGTAAGGGTATGTATGGAGAAAAAGTTCATGAACAGGTAATACAACATCATGAAACCATTTCAGGAATTTCTATTCATACCGTAAACAGTGAATACGATAAGGGCATTATTCTTTTTCAGGCAACATGTCCTGTTTCAGGAACTGATACACCCGAAACCCTTGCCTTAAAAATTCATCCGCTGGAATATTTTTATTATCCTCTAGTGATAGAAGCGTGGATAACCAGTAAATATCCCGATTAATTTGCATTGTTCATCTTGTCTGTAAAACCAAACCGCTAATCCCGTCTCGTCTCGTCATTGCTGACGAGACGAGATTGTCTGGATTTGCGTGTTTTGGTCAATGCCGACAGACTAACCGTTTTAAAACAAAAGCGAAGCGAATTGTTTTAATGAA
>CAYSIN010000003.1:0-72939 GCA_964431135.1 uncultured Bacteroidales bacterium | reverse complement strand
TTAATTAATACGGTTATTCTGTCGGCATGAACCAAAGTATAAGAATGAAATGAATTTTGAGTTTCCTCACAAATCAACAACCACTTTTTAAGGGACAACTAATTACTCACAAGTGATGCTATCGCTTAACACTTGCGAGTGCAGGAGGGATGAAAACCTGTCAATGTTTGAGCAAAACAGTCAAAAGTTTATAAACTTTACGAACTTTATGAACTTTACGAACTTTATGAACTTTACGAACTTTACGAACTTTATGAACTTTACGAACTTTATGAACTTTATGAACTTTATGAACTAATATGAAGAAGTGGCTGCATGGTGAGATTGCTTCGCTACGCTCGCAATGACGAGAGGGGGTGAATAGTTACAAATATTAGTATTTGAAATTTAGGAACTGTTCTGTCCACAGTGAAAAAATATATACGGAATGTGCTAAAAATTTTTTTTATTAAACCAGAACACATATATTTGCAGCCTCGATGCCCAGGTGGTGGAATAGGTAGACACACCAGCTTGAGGGGCTGGCGCCTGCAAGGGTGTGCAAGTTCGAATCTTGTCCTGGGCACAAAATAGATAAAGTGCCTACAATACTTAGAGTACTTAAAGTTAATAAAGTATTTAGCATTATACGGAATAAGTTTTTTAAATTCTTATCGGTATAAGACAATAAAATTATCTACTTTTGCAAAAAATTATTTGTTTATGGAAAATAAAAATATGAGTTTTGAAACGTTATTGATTCATGGTGGTGAAGAACCAGATGAATGGGGAAGTGCAGTAGTTCCAATATATCAAACTTCCACTTTTGCTTTTAAAAATGCCCAACATGGTGCCGATTGTTTTGCAGGAAAACAAAAAGGGTATATATATACCCGTATTGGTAATCCTACTATTGAAGCACTGGAACGAAAATTAACCATACTGGAACATGGTTACGGTGCAGTGGCAGTAGCATCAGGAATGGCTGCCGTAACTACCGTTTATATGTCTCTGTTATCACAGGGAAATCATGTTATCAGCACAAGTGCTGTTTATGGAGCCAGTCGTGTCATCCTCGAAAATTATTTTACCAAATTCGGCGTAGCATGCACCTTTGTAGATACATCCAACATTAACAATATTATAAACAATATCAAATCGAACACCAAAGTTTTATATATTGAAACGCCGGCTAATCCTACCATTCAAATAACAGATATTGCTAAAGTATCTGAAATAGCCCACAAGCATGGCATTAAGGTTGTCGTTGACAATACTTTTTGCAGTCCTTATCTACAAAATCCTCTTGACTTTGGAGCAGACATAGTATTGCACTCCATAACTAAATATATCAATGGACATGCGGATGTTGTAGGTGGAATTATTATTGCCAAAAAGCAAGAAGATTATGAAGCCCTTCATAAAACGATGGTCAACATGGGTGGAAACATGGACCCTCATCAGGCATTTCTGGTTATTCGCGGACTAAAGACGCTATCGCTTCGCATGGAACGTGCACAGGAAAATGCCATTAAAATTGCTCAATATCTTGAAAAACATCCTAAAGTAGAATACGTATTGTTTCCGGGATTGCCTTCACATCCTCAATACGAACTCGCCAAAAAGCAAATGCGAGGACCAGGAGCCATGATAAGTTTTGAATTGAAGGGAGGATACAATGCTGGTGTTGTATTAATGGACAATGTGAAGATTGCCTTGTTGGCTGTTTCGCTGGGCGGTGTAGAAACACTTATCCAGCATCCAGCATCCATGACACATGCATCACTTACGCCTGAAGGCAGAAAAGAAGCCAACATTACCGAAGGTTTGGTTCGCTACTCCGTTGGTATTGAAAATGTAGATGAATTAATTCAGGATTTGGACCAGGCTTTGGCAAAAGTATAATAATTATGGCGAATCCATTAATTGAAACATTACGTTGGCGCGGTATGATTCATGATTTAATGCCAGGCACTGACGAACAGTTATCCAAAGAAATGACAACGGCTTATGTTGGCATTGACCCTACGGCCGATTCATTGCATATTGGACATCTGGTTTCTATTATGCTGTTAAAACATCTTCAAAAGGCAGGACATAAGCCCATTGTATTAATAGGCGGTGCCACAGGCATGATTGGTGACCCTAGCGGAAAATCGGAAGAACGCAACCTGCTTGACGAAGAAACATTGCAACATAATGAAGTTTCAATCAAAAAGCAACTATACCACTTTCTTGATTTTGATGAAAAACTGCCCAACCGTGCAGAAATTGTAAATAATTATGATTGGACTAAAACATTTGATTTGATTTCGTTTTTACGTGAAGTGGGTAAACATATCACCGTAAATTACATGCTTGCCAAAGATTCAGTAAAAAAACGCATGGAAACAGGCTTATCATTTACCGAATTTTCTTATCAGTTATTGCAAGCGTATGATTTTTTGTATTTATACGAACATCATCATTGCAAATTGCAAATGGGTGGCAGCGACCAGTGGGGAAATATTGTTACCGGTACTGAATTAATTCGAAGGAAAATTGGGGGCGAAGCCTTTGCCTTAACATGCCCCCTTATTACTAAAGCAGATGGCGGTAAATTTGGAAAAACAGAAAAAGGAAATATCTGGCTGGATAAAAATTATACTTCTCCTTATCAGTTCTATCAATTCTGGTTCAACTCCAGCGATGAGGATGCCGAGAAATATATTAAACTGTTTACCATGCTTTCGCAGGAAGAAATAAACGCATTAATCGAACAGCACAAACAAGAACCTCACTTGCGTATTTTGCAGCAAACACTTGCCAAAGAAGTAACTCTAATGATACATGGTGAAAAAGAATACAATGCTGCCATTGATGCTTCTCAGGTTTTATTTGGAAAAGGAACTAAAGAGACTTTAGAAAAGATGGATGAAAATACATTTATCTCAGTTTTTGATGGTGTTCCTCAATTTTCAGTAGATACATCCATCATTAACAATGGCATTCCTATTGTTGAACTTCTGGCTGTTCAAACCAACATTTTCCCAAGCAAAAGCGAAGTCCGAAAACTTATTGCTGGTGGCGGCCTGTGTATTAATAAGGAAAAAATTGCAAGCGAAATTGTTATTGGCAAAGAACATGTGTTGAACGGTAAATATATTCTAATTCAAAAAGGAAAGAAAAATTATTACTTAATAGTACTTTCATAACTCTATATAGTCGTTCCTTAAAAACTCATTTTATACCGACTTGCTAACAAGTTCATTAAAACCATTCGCTTTGCTTTTGTTTTAAAACTGTTAGTCTATCGGCATCCCGTCAAAAACTCATGTTAGCGTTTGACGAGACAAAATTCATTTCATTTTTTTGTTAGCGGTTTGGTATTATAAACCTTGCAAGGCAGTAGGTTCAATTCCTTTATTATATTCGTTCATACACGATTGCAAGCCTTCGGAGACAAAAGACAAAACGGCATTTTTCATACGTTCCAAATAAAAAGGAAGATATTTTTGCTCTTCACTGGTAAAAGAACTTAATACATGTTCAATTTGTTTTCCTTTGGGGAAATTATTTCCGATGCCAAACCGCATGCGAGCATATTCCTGACTGCCGAGTAATTCGTCAATATTGCTTAATCCATGGTGTCCTCCATTATGTCCACCTCCACGGATTCTAATTGTACCAAAAGGTAAAGCAATATCATCTACAACAACCAACAATTGTGAAAGTGGAACATGTTCAGCATTTATCCAATATCGAATGGCTTTGCCACTCAAATTCATATATGTATTTGGTTTGATTAGAATAATTTGTTTGCCTTTATATTTGAATTGCGTTTTGGAAGCATAGCGTTCACTGGTAAAAACAATATTGGATGCCTTGGCAAGTGCGTCCAATACCATAAAGCCTATATTATGACGAGATAACTCGTATTCGCTACCAATGTTTCCTAAGCCTGCAACTAAATATTTCAAGATTTAACAACAATATTGATTATTTTTTGGTTTCTTCGTCGGAAGAAGCAGTTGTAGCATTATCTTCGGCTGTCTCAGCACCCTCAGCAGCACCTTCGGCAGCAGCAGGAGTTTCTTCAACCACGGCTTTAACTGTTTTAACACTTACAACGGCTTTATCTCCATGTTCTATAATGGTTAAATTTGGAATTTGAATATCGCTGGTATGAATAGATTTTTCAAGTTCAAGGTTCTCCACATTTACCTCAACAATTTCAACCATATCTTTCAGCAAGCCTTTTACCTTAATTGTTCTCATTTCCTGCACCAACCTTCCACCAGCCTTAACACCAATTGCCAAACCAGTAACTTTGATGGGCAAACTTGTTTCGATAGGTTTGTTTTCATCTATTTCATAAAAGTCAATATGGTTTATTCGGTCGGTAACCGGATTAAATTGAATTTCCTTTATAATGGCTTTTTTCTGGAAATCATTGATGTTGATAATGGCGTAATGCGTATAAGGCGTAAATACCATTTTCTTCAAATATTTTTCTTCAACAGTAAGATGGTAATTTTCTTTTCCACCGTATAGCTCACAAGGAACTAATTCTTTTTTTCGTAAGGCAATCGCCTCTTTTTTCCCTAATTTTTCGCGAAGGGTTGCTTTAAACTCAATAGGTTTCATACTCTTTTAATTTTAGTGCTACTCAAAATTATTTATTTCCATAATTTCCCATTGCACTTTGCAAGGAAAGAATAAATGGACTGCAAAGGTAGATATTTTTTATCTATCAACAAAATATTTGTATGTATTTATTAGTAAAAAAAATTAAGGATTTAACAAAAAGAAACGTCCAGCCCGTTCCTTTCTTTGTCCATCCATGGATTGATAAAGAATATAATAGGTGTACATTCCTTCAGCAGCATTATTGCCATTCTCTTTACCGTCCCAGCCTTTTAAGGGGTCATTGGTCTGAAAAATAACACCTCCCCAACGGTCAAATACTTTAAACGTATATTTTGACTTGTCAATAAAAATTACACTCGGTTTAAAAATTGCATTTAACGAATCGCCACTTGGGCAAAACGTATTTGGAATAAAAACGCGTGGCATTTGATTGGCACATTCCATGTTGGATGTACTTCTGCCTTTAATGCCGTAAATATTTCCATCGCCTTCTACCAGTTCTACTATATAGCAAAATTTTCCAGATATCATCCATGATTGTAAAACCAGCGTTGACATATCGTCAATATAAGTAGAATCGGTAGTTTGCTGCTTATAAATTAAGGTTGTTTGCGACTCTTCCAAAATGCGATATATATATATGGAATCTACTCCGCCAAGCCAAGTATGGTAAGAGTTCCAATTGAGATGATTTTGTATTTCATCACTACTCGAAACATTTAATACTATATTGCAGGCAAGGTTGGACTTTATACGTTCGTTGCCGCACTGGTCAAGTGCAATCAACCTGTAATAATAACGTTGATGAATATCTACATTATAATCGGTATAAGAATAATGGTTTGACCCGCATTGATTGTAGGAAGTAATTATACTGAAATGAACGCTGTCGGTAGAACGTAAAAGTTGATAATGACAAATAGTAGCACTTGTATCAAGTGTAAACGATAGTTGAATGCTATTGTCTGCTACGGTAGCATAGTCAGCATTAATAAATTGTGGAAGGTTGGGCAGGTTAGTATAGAAGCAGGTCTTATTGGATGTAGATGTTTTGCCAGAATCGCTAATAGCACGTATCATATAACAATATTGTGTATTGTCGTTAATGTTGGTATGATAATATTGGCTGGTGTTACCACTAACCGTTGCCAGCAATGACCATGGGCTGCTGTTTTCGCTGATAAATATTTTATATTCCTTCACGCCTTCGGGCCAATTGACATACTTGTTCCAGTTAAGACGTATGGCAAAATGGCAATTAATGCTATCCTGATATGGAAACACATAAATGGTATTATGATAAAGACTGGAATCGGTAATTACACTTAAATACAAGGTATCATGTACAATTCTGTATGCAGCCATGCGATACAGTTCGGGATGAAAATTGGCTGCTGCATTCATGTCAAGATAAGAGGTTGCTGGAGCAGGTACATCCGCTACTTGTTGCCAAATCATGTTTATGGAACGATAGATACGATATCCATCGGCAGAATCACTGGGAAACCAACTGATATAAACATGACCGGTATTAGGGTCGGCAACACTAACCGAATCGATTATGGGAGTTAGCGGTGTATTGGATTTCTGTGCCTGTATAGTTCCAATCGACAAAAAGAAAATAATATAGAGAGAAAAATGTTTCATACTATTCAATATCTCCTGCTATGACTTCAATAAAATCATTAACTAAATAACGATTGGCAACTTCCAATATTTTACGAGGCTGAATATGAGTTAAGACATCTAAGTAATAAGTATAATATTCCATGGTTAGATTGATATTGTGAACGGCTTTATATGTTTCCATAATATTAAACGGTCCATCCATAGAACGTAGAAATTCACCCAACAAATATGAACGTACATTTTCCATTTCGGTACTTGAGATTTCTTCAGTACAAAGTTTATCTATTTCATGATAAATGCAATTTATTGCATCGTAAGTTGCTTCTTTAGCAACTTCGGTGGCTACTACAAAATAACTAATTTCGTCATAATTAACCAATGCTGTGCCTACACCATAAGTATATCCTTTTTCTTCACGAAGTACCTGCATAAGTCGTGAGCCAAAATAACCACCTAATACGGTAGTAGCGATTTGTAATGCCGGATAATCGGGATGTGATTTTGGTATTACTGTTTTTCCAATGCGAATGGCACTTTGAATGGCATGCTCCATTTTTATGGTTCTGGACATGGAAGACGAAGCAACGACTGAAGGCAAATTAAAATGTGGAAATGTTCCATCCATCAGTGTAAAATGACGGTTCAATATATTCAATACTTCATTATTCATGTCGCCCGAAATAAAAAGTTGAACATTTTTTTTATGATATAGACGAGTAAAATAGTCTTTGAGTTGCTCTGGAACAATAAAGTCAAAATCATTTTCATCCACTATTTTTCCATAAGGATGTTCTTTACCAAATAGCAACGCTTTAAAATACCTGCGAGCCTGATAAGACACATCTTGTATGTCCACGAAAAATTGTTTTTTCATGTTGTTTCGATAAACCACAAAATCTTCTTCCGAAAATAAAGGTTCATTAAGCATTTCGGTTAATATTTTTATTGCATCGGGAAAATATTTGGTAAGTGAAATCAATGAAAAGCAAGAGTATTTGCTTCCATTAAGCGGATTTATTTCTGCACCCATAAAATCTAATGCTTCGGCTAATTCATGGGAAGTGTGCTTTTTAGTACTTTCAAGCACCAATGCATTGGTAAAGTTTGGTATTAATGCATTATTTGCCCATGCGTCTCCTGCCTGAAAAAAAACATCCAGTTTTATTAATGGTTGTACACCACCATCAATTCTATATAAGGGCACATCTGAACATTGACATACCTTCACCGAAGGGATATGAATATTAAAAACATTTGTCGTTTCCGGTGAAATGAATCGGTCTATCATAGCGATGCTTTTTTATAATACAACACAACAGATTTTGATGGTATTAAACAGGTTTCAAAAACAGACAGTATGTCGTGTAAACCAACTTTTTCGTATTTTTTCATTTCTGTGTTGAACCATTCAGCATCACCCAAGGTTTGATAATAAGCCAATAATTCTGCACGTGCCATAATGTTAATATACGATGAAATAAAAGCAGATTCATATTTATTTTTTACTTTTTGCAATTCGTATTCACGAAGGCTTTGCTTGACATCATACAATTCTTTCCAAACAGCCTCTTCGGCTTGCTCCAGAGTGGTATTATCATGAATTTTTCCTTCGAGCATTAAAAAACCTTTATCATAACTTCCAGCAATATAACCATATATTTCCTGAAATATTTTTTTCTCCTTAACTAAGGAATAATATAACCGTGACGATTTACCATTACATAATAAATCTGAAATCAAATCATAAACGGGATAACGTTCGTGTAGCCTTTCGGGCATTAAAAAAGCCATATACAAGGCAGATGCTGGCACATTTCTTTCAACTGTTAAACAGGTTTTTTCTCTTTTTTCAGGTTCATCGGGCAGATGTAGCGTTGGAACTTTTTTAGGTGGAATATCCGAAAACCATTTTTCAACCATGGTCTTTGTTTTATCTATATTCATGTTGCCTGCAATGCTTAATACAGCATTATTGGGTGCATACCATGCATTATAAAAATCTTTTACTTCTGCCATGGTAGCATGTTCTATGTGTTCAATTTTTTTTCCAATAGTAGGCCATTGATAAGGGTGTACGTTATAAATCAAAGGACGCAGTAAATGCCATACATCACCATACGGTTTGTTTAGGTAACGTTGTTTAAATTCTTCAACCACTACTTTTCGCTGCACATCCAGCGATTGCTGGATAAAATTCAACGACTGCATTCTGTCTGATTCAGCCCACAAAGCAACTTCAAGATTTTGTGCTGGTATTACTGCATAAAAATTGGTAATGTCGGTATTGGTAAACGCATTGTTTTCGCCACAAGCATTCACTATAACTGTATCATAGTCGGGTACATGAGACGAGCCACTAAACATTAAATGTTCAAACAAATGAGCAAAACCTGTTTTGTCGGGAGTTTCATTTCTTGAACCAACCTTATATAAAGTATTAACCGCAATCAAAGGTGTTTGCGTATCCTGATGCAAAATAATTTCCAATCCATTTTTCAAAACAAGACGTTCAAAATTTATTTTTGCCATGATTGCTCTTCCAGTTTTATACTACTAACTTATTAAAGTTTTAAATTGTTCACCTATTTTGATTTATTTATCACAATAGCACTGATGATACCTAATCCCAGACCTATAAGCCCACCTTTCATAGAATTATTAATCCGTTTTTGTGTAGCCACTTCTTTATATCCGGCAATAAAATAACTATCATCTGTCATGGCAGGATATTTTTTAATAATCTTGCTGTCTTTTATATTAAAATTGCCTACGATGGCTGTATTTGCTGCCGGAACTAATGGAGAAAAAAATACATTAAGATTTAACAAAGTAGGTACGGCATATACAGCACCTGCACCAATTATTAATCCCGATGCCAAAGCAAAAGAAGGCTTGTATTCATTCCTTGCACTAAATTCACCTTTTACAAAACTACGCATTTGCTCCACAGTATAAAATGTTTTGTCTATGGTTGCAGGTTCAAAATAAATTTTTTCTTTATTTTTAGAATCTACGATTGAAAAAACATATTCCAATCCTACTTGTTTTCTTTTATCATGCTTATTATAATATGTAAGCATTCCATCTTCTACAAGTACCATATATCTTGAAGAAATTAATCGTTCTCCGTTTAAAAACCAAATAGTATCTTTAATATCCTCCTGAGCAAAAGATGAAAAAAAAGTAAAGATGTTAAGGAAAATAATAATAATTATCTTCCTACTATTACCTTTATAAAAATCTAAAAATATATGACTTTTTTCCATGAAATCATTATATTAAAGTTTATACCTTTATGCCATAAAATTTAAAGTGTAAAGTTACAAATAAAATTAATATGGAATCGAATAAATTTGAAATGCGTCACATTGGTCCACGACCAACTGAAGTTAGTGAAATGTGCAAGGTTATTGGAGTAAAAAATTTGGATGAATTGATAGATAAAACGATTTCGTCCAGTATCCGATTGAAAAATCCCCTGCATCTGCCCAATGCGATAGACGAAACATCCTATGCAAAACGAATCAGACAGATTGCTTCCAAAAATAAATGTTACCGCTCCTATATAGGAATGGGATATTATGGAACGTACATGCCAGCGGTTATACAGCGAAACATATTAGAAAATCCAAGTTGGTACACTTCTTATACTCCTTATCAGGCAGAAATATCACAAGGACGCTTGGAAGCATTGTTAAATTTTCAAACAGTCATAGTAGAACTGACCCGTCTGCCCATAGCCAATGCTTCGATGCTTGATGAAGCCACCGCCGGCGCCGAAGCCATGCTCATGATGTTTAATAGTCGCTCACGTGATGCCGTCAAAAACAATTGTCATAAATTATTGGTGGACAAAAAAATATTTCCTCAAACACTTGCCGTCATTAAAACGCGTGCATTACCTTTTAATATTGAAGTTGTAGAAGGCGATTTCAATTCGTTTACTCCTGATAACACTTTTTTTGGTGCTATAGTTCAATATCCTGCATCAGACGGTTCTATTCCTTCCTACACAACATTTTCAGAAAAAATACATCAGCAAGGAATAATGTTGGCTGTGGCTGCCGACATTCTTAGCCTTACCTTACTAACACCTCCCGGCGAATGGGGTGCCGATATTGCATTTGGTTCTACACAACGTTTTGGTATTCCAATGGGTTTTGGAGGTCCTCATGCTGCTTACTTTGCATGCAAGGAAGAATTTAAACGCAATATACCCGGCAGAATTATTGGTGTTTCGATAGATACTAAAAATCGTCACGGTTTGAGGCTTGCTTTGCAAACACGTGAGCAACACATTAAACGTGAACGTGCTACCTCCAATATATGCACTGCTCAGGCATTGCTCGCCACTATGGCTGGTATGTATGTTGTTTATCATGGCTATAATGGTATAAAAAACATTGCACAACGAATACATCAGTTAACAGCAACACTTCACGAAACGCTTACATCACTTGGATATAAAGCAAACACCACTTTTTTTGATACACTTTCTATTTCATTGCCTGCTTCTGTAAAGGCAGAACAAATAAAAAAACTGGCATTGCAAAAAGAAATTAATTTTAATTACATTAACGAAACAGAGATTCGTCTATCGCTAGATGAGACGACCACTGTGGAAGATGTTACAGACATTGCTGCTATATTTGCCAACGTATTGAATACATCAATATCTATTAAAACATCCACTAAAAATTATATTCCCAGTTTGCGAAGCGATTCGTTATTACAGCAAAAAGTTTTTAACACTTATCATTCCGAAACGGAAATGATGCGTTATATTAAAAAACTGGAACGAAAGGACATTTCGTTAACACATAGCATGATTCCGTTAGGTTCATGTACTATGAAACTCAATGCCGCATCCGAAATGTTTGCATTAAGTTTTCCAGAATTTGGAAATATACATCCCTTTGTTCCGCAAAATCAGGTAGAAGGGTATTTACAAATTATTGATGAATTGGGTGCGTACTTAAAAGAAATCACGGGCTTTGCGGCTATCAGTTTCCAGCCCAACTCTGGTGCTGCAGGCGAGTATGCTGGATTAATGGTCATTCGAAAATATCACGAGAAAAATGGTCAGGGTCATCGAAACGTTATGCTGATACCTTCGTCGGCACACGGAACCAATCCAGCCAGTTCGGCTATGGCAGGCATGAAGGTCGTTGTAGTAAATTGCGACAACAAGGGAAATATTGACCTGACCGATTTAACTTCTAAAGCCGAACAGAACAAAGAAAATCTGGCAGGCATAATGGTTACGTATCCTTCTACACATGGTGTTTTTGAAGAATCTATATTAAAAATTGCTGATATTATTCATCAAAACGGTGGTTTGGTTTACATGGATGGTGCCAACATGAATGCTCAGGTAGGGCTGATTAATCCAGCCAGCATCCATGCCGATGTTTGTCATTTGAATTTACACAAAACATTTGCTGTACCTCACGGTGGAGGAGGTCCCGGTGTTGGTCCTATATTAGTGCGTAAGGGATTGGAAGAGTTTTTACCTCAGCATCCCCTCATTCAAACAGGTGGCAAATACGGTGTAGAAGCAGTAGCATCGGCACCTTATGGCAGCCCTCTTATTTTATCTATTTCACATGCCTATATTAGTATGATGGGAGCAGAGGGACTTACTAATGCTACCAAATTTTCCATTTTAAATGCCAATTATCTGGCTGCCCGTTTAAATAAATATTATGATATACTTTATACCGGTATTCATGGATTTGTAGCCCACGAAATGATTTTAAACTGTCATAAGTTTAAAGAACTTGCCAATGTTACCGAAATAGATATTTCCAAACGATTGATGGATTATGGATTTCATGCACCTACTGTTTCATTTCCCGTTCATGGCACATTGATGGTTGAGCCTACCGAAAGTGAATCGTTACAGGAATTGAACCGTTTTGCCGATGCCATGATTTCTATTTTTGATGAAATAATGGAAATACATGATGGAAAGGCTTCCAAAGAAGATAATGTATTGATAAATGCACCGCATCCTGCCGAAGACCTTATTTCCGACGAATGGAAACATACCTATTCACGCCAAAAGGCTGCATTTCCTTTGCCATGGGTAACAGATAACAAGTTTTTCCCTTCTATTTCACGTATTGACGATGCCTATGGAGACAGAAATCTTGTTTGTACCTGCAATACACTTGAAGAGCATAAGCAAAATAAAGAAATATTTTTACACGCTGACAGGTAATACTCTAATAAAAAAAATCATTGAAAAAAAACATTGTATTTTTTCTCCTGCTCAATAGTCGTGCTGTTTCCATGACCGGGATATACTATCGTATAATCGGGAAGAACGAACATTTTGGTTTGAATGGAATGCAGCAATTGTTCTGTATTTCCCCCTAAAAGGTCTGTTCGTCCAATAACACCTTCAAACAGTGAATCGCCTGAAATGACAAATTTAGATTCTTTGGAATATAAGGCAATGCCACAAGGCGAATGACCCGGAACATGTAATACTTTTAATGAATATCCGTTTAATGCTATTTCATCATCTTCATCCAATAAGACTTTTGGTTTTGGTGGTTGCTTTACCGTAAATCCAAAAAAAGTTGATTGAAATGTGACATCAAAATTACCATACAAAAAAATAAAATCTTTGTGTGCAGATAACGGAATACCAAAATGATTGACGGCAAAAGCAGCACCCATCAAATGGTCAAAATGAAAATGAGTTAAAATAAGATGTTTTACCTTTAAACGATTGGTCTGAACATAATCTATTAATTGTTGCTGTTCATTTTCATTATAACATGCCGGGTCAATAATTGCGGTTTCACCATTTTCGGCATGCACCACATAACAATTTACCGATAAAGGATTGAATAAAAAAGTTTTTAACGTTAACATAGTTTCATGATTTTCCTTTTATAAATGGAACAAATGAAAATTGTCCATGTTTAGTAATAGATAATTCACCGTTTGGCTGTTTAACAATCAATGTCATTTCCTGCACATTTTCGCCTACGGGAATAACCATACGCCCATTAACAGATAGTTGTTCTATTAATTGTTGCGGCATTTCCTGTGCTCCAGCAGTAATAATAATTTTTTGAAAAGGAGCATACGATGGTTTTCCCAAATAGCCGTCGCCATAGAACAATTGAACTTTATATCCCATACTCAACAACAATCGCTGTGCTTGTTGAAATAACGCATGATGACGTTCAATGGAAAATACTTTCGCTCCCATTTCGGCTAAAATAGCAGCCTGATAACCGCTTCCAGTGCCTATTTCAAGCACTTTATCTCCCTTTGATATAGATAATAACTGTGTTTGAAAAGCAACGGTATAGGGTTGTGAAATTGTTTGCCCTTCTTCTATCGGCAAAGCCTGGTCTTCATACGCTAATCGTTCCAGTCCCTTTGCTACAAAAAAATGTCGTGGTACCATGGAAATGGCTGCCAACACTTCTTCTGATGTAATACCTTTTTCGCGTAGTTTCTTTACCAGTTTTTGCCTTAATCCCTTATGAAAATACGTATCTTCCATCTTTATCACATTATGCAAAAATACATGTTCCTGCGGAATAAAAAAAATTTAATCTGCATTATTCAAATTGTACAATAAAATAGTCACTTTAAAATTTATCAATCATGATAATAAATACGTTTAACTCTTCGCGAAATGCCAGTAAAAATTTCATAAGGAATAGTTTGAAGAATTTGTGCTATATTTAAAATCTCGTTTATCGAATCAAACACCACAACTTCATCGCCTTCCTGAACATCCAAACTGGTAACCTCAACCATGCACATATCCATACAAATATTGCCAACAGTAGGTGCTTTTTTACCATTTATTATAAATGAAAATGCACCATTGCCAAGTTTTCTGTCTATACCATCGGCATATCCAATGGGAAGAATGGCTATCTTCGCCTTATAAGGCAATTTGCCACGACGGTTGTAACCAATGGTTTCACCTTTATCTATCCATTTTATCTGCGAAACCGTTGTTTTAAGCGACAGTACATTTTGCATTTTATCTTTTAAAATACTGCCATTGCTTATACCGTACAAACCAATACCCAATCGTACCATATCGAAAGCGTATTGTGG
The DNA here is from genome assembly GCA_964431135.1 of uncultured Bacteroidales bacterium. Taxonomy (GTDB): domain Bacteria; phylum Bacteroidota; class Bacteroidia; order Bacteroidales; family GWA2-32-17; genus Ch61. Next base: position 58,605 of record CAYSIN010000003.1, on the reverse strand, counting down.
AAAACGCTCAATGCCACCAGAGTTTAACGCATGAATTAAAAAGGGATACGAAATTTTCTGTTTGAGTTTGTCGGTAAATGTTTTTAATTTTTCAATCTGAGAAAGTGTAAATTCGTCTTCCTGTTCATCTTCGGAAGCAGCAAGATGAGAAAAAACGGATGAAACAGTAAGCCATGGAAATTTTTGCAATTCCAAAATCAGGTTATCAAAATCGTCAGGCATAAAGCCAAGTCGGTGCATACCCGTGTCCAGTTTAATATGGCATGGTGCTGAAGCATAGCCTGCTCTATGAGCAGTTTGTGCATACATGCGCAGGGTGCGAAAATTATAAATAACGGGTTCAAGATGATATTCAAGCATCGAATCAAAGATACCCATTTCGGGGCTCATAACCATAATGGGAACATGAATTCCGTTAGAACGCAATTCGTATCCTTCGTCGGCAAATGCAACTGCCAGATAATCTACATGATGATGTTGCAGCAATTTGGCAACTTCGGTAATACCACTACCATACGAAAACGCTTTAACCATTGCCATAATTTTTGTATCAGAAGGCAAGTGGGCTTTATAGGCAGAATAGTTGTGCAGCAATGCATTCAGGTCTATATTTAAAATCGTTTCGTGTGACTGCATCTGAATTTTGTTGCTTATTTTTTCAAATTTAAAGGCTCTGGCACCTTTCAGTAATAAGGTTGTTTGCTTGAATGAAATATGGGACAACTCATTCATTAACGCATCTACATCCTTAAAATAATAGGCGTTCGATGGAAAATATTCTTTATACTGAACCAATTCTTTCCCTATACCTATAAATAAATAAATGTTATCGTTTTTTATCCATTGAGCCACTGTTTTATAAACTTCATTTGCCGAGTATCCTGTATGGGGTATATCTGAAAGAATAATGGCTTTGTTAGGATGATTGTTTTGTTGCTGCAAAAATTGCAATGCCACCGAAACCGAAGTAAGGTCAGAATTATAATAATCGTTAATGAGCGTACAGTCATTTACGGCTTCTACCAATTCCAACCGCATTTCTATTGGACGTACTTTTTGTATATTTTTTTTAATATACGGCATGTCTATTCCCATGTACAATGCCGTTAACACTACTGTCATCGCATTTTCAATATAGGCTTCGTGAGTAAACGGTAGTATTAATTCATCTTTTTTTGATAAATAGGAAAAAGTAATCTGGGTGTTATCGGCATTGGATTTACTGCGAATAATTTTCAACTGGTCAGATTCTTCTTTTCCCCATGTCCATAATTTTTTATCAGGATATTTTTGATGAAATTTTTTTATAATTAACGAGTAGGAAGATGGTACAATAACTATTTCCGACTGACGGAACAATTCCAGTTTTTCTTCTATTTTTTGCTCTATGCTGGTAAAATTTTCCTGATGTGCATTACCAATGTTGGTAAATATTCCTATGGTTGGTTTAATGATAGTTTCGAGTCGTTGCATTTCGGCGGGTTGCGATATGCCTGCTTCAAACAGGGCTAACTGATACTGTTGGTCCATTTGGAGCACAGACAATGGTACACCTATCTGGCTATTATAACTTTTTGGACTTCTTACTATATTAAAATACGGAGTTAATACATCAAACAGCCATTCCTTGATGATACTTTTTCCGTAACTGCCCGTAATACCAATTACCGGAAACGTAAATGTACTGCGATGATAAGCGGCTATTTGTTGCAAGGCTTTAATGGTTGATTTTACACAAAGAAAACAAACATCAGCATCAACATTCGAGGGCACTTCATCAACTAAAAATGCACGTACTCCTGCATCTATCAAATCAGGAATGAATGCGTGTCCATCGTATTGTTGTCCGCGAATGGCTACAAAAACACTGTTGGAAGCAAAAGCTACGTATCGGCTGTCGGTGATGATATGTGAAATAACGGTTTCAGCATTGCCATGCACAGTTCCCTTTGTTATGGTTGCCAAAAAAGATAAGGTGTATTTCATTCCAATAAGCAGTTAAACGTAGATTATGAATAATATAATTTAGTAATTATTTTAGGTGCAAATTTATATGATATTTTTAAATACTAACCTAATAAGTTTATAAAGTGACTAAAGTACTTATACCGACTTGCTAACAAGTTCATTAAAACAATACGCTTTGCTTTTGTTTTAAAACGGTTAGTTTGTTGGCATCCCGTCTCGTCATTATTGACGAGATTAGAGTTTGACGGGACAAAATTCATTTCATTCTTTTGTTAACAGTTTGGTATAAATAGTGCAGATTACACCAGTAACTATTTATGTTTTCCAAATATGTAAAAAACACCAAATTGAAAACCACTATGGTCAAGATAATTGTTTAAGTAATTTTCTTCTTCTTCTACATTTCCAAAAGCATCTGTTTTTCTGACAGAATATTTAATAGTATGACGACTGGGAATGATAGTATTATAAGAAACATTGACACCAATTCTTTCAATAAACAGCAATTGAATACCCGCACTGTATCCTATATAGCCCATGGTATTGCTGCGACTTCTATAGGAAACTTCTACATACTTATTCAGTAATTCATCATATTTTAAATCTATGGATGGAATATTAAAACCTCGAAGTCCTGCATTAAATTCTCCAAACAGCATAATAGTAAAATGATTTTCATCCAGTACGATGGGAATATTTTCAAAGATATTTAAACCAAATTTAGAAGAAGAATAACCGCCTTTTACTTTTATTTGTTTAGCATTTGAATTTGTTTGAAAAGCAGTTGAATTAAATTTCAATTGGTCTATTTCAAAATTGCCACCAATGCCAAATCCATAAGCAATGATGTAATTAAAATCAAAACCCATTTGGAATCCTTTTTTAGCATATAAGCCAACAGATGATGTATCTTTTAATTCATCAGATGGGTTTAACGTTCCGCCAGAAAGTTGTAACTGACCACATTTGTCGTTATAATGAATATTAAATTGTGCGTTTGAAAAATTAAATATCAGGCACAACAAAATAAAAAAAACAATCTTTTTCATAATCATCAATAATTTAGATATAAATCAAGAAAAACATCATCTATATGAGGAATATGCTCCACATTATAATAAACACGAGGATAAAACTGGTTCTGTATATCAACTGAAGACAAATCCAATTCATACAAAAGTGTCGGAGGGTCAACTGTTCCATTATTTCTAAGAATCATAAATTTGAATACTTCATTGCTTGTAAATTGTACCGCATCAAAAAAATAATGGTCAATAAAATCGGAGGTTCTGAATTTAACAGGAAAACTGCTTGGGTTTTTAACGATGGTATGACCTACATAAAGGGCATTGTGATACAATTCAATATAAATACTTGCATTTTTATAAGAACTTGGGAGCATAACATTGATAGAATCAATAAATACCCTGACTGGTTGTGGATTTATAAATACCTGTTGTGTTGTTTCATTATAACTGCCATCACTGCAAGTACCTCTAAGTCTTACTGTATAAGTACCTGCACTTTGATAGACATGGAAAGGAGCATCGTCATTATCTTCACCACCATCACCAAAATACCAGTAAAATTGATTTGCTCCGGATGATGTATTCGTAAAATAAATCTTATTGGGAGCAAAATTGTTATTATTATAGTGTTGGTATGAAAAACCGGCCGATACAGGTATTGAAGGTAAATTTAATTCCGGCATGCTCAGTGAAGCCGTATCAGTACCAATTTCGTTCGATACTTTCAAGGTTATTATATAAGTTCCTAACGCCGTATAAATATGTGTCGGATTTTGGTCATGCGAAATGGAACCATCACCAAAGTTCCATGTATATACCATGGTTCCAAGAATATTATTGGTTTCTTGATAAAACGTAACCGGATAGGGTGGTACACAATTCGTTATAACCGAAGTAAGTTTAGTAATTTCGGGAGGTGGTGGCGTTGCTTTATAAAAAGTCCAACCTCTAACGGGGTCTTTTTCACAACGAATAAGAATTAACATTAATAAAATTATACAAGGCAGTAAGATTATTCTTCTTAACTTTTTTTTCGTTTTCATGGTTCAAAATTTTAATTATAAATGAACAGACAAATTTATATAATTTTTTTTTAATTCAAAAAGGTATAATGTAGAAATTAATTTTTCACAATAAAATTGAATAGAATTATCTTCACGTTTATACCACCATACCGCTAAAAAAAGAATAAAAATGTGCATCCTTGTTGCAAACGAGGACGAGGTAGCGGTTAATGTATTCTATGTCTAATTTCTTATTATATTTTTTAACACAAAGTCCACAAAGTGTTATATACAAAGAACATATAGAATTATTTTGTGGTTAATATCTAATACCGACTTGTTCAAAAAAAAATAATTATCCTTGTTTAAATGTAATATTTCCTGTATTTTTGTTTCAAAATAAATAAAATTATTATGGTGATAGAACTTAATACAAGCAATTTTGATGAAGTGGTAAATAAAAGCAACCAATTAGTTGTCATTGATTTTTGGGCTGAATGGTGTGGACCATGCCGCATGATAACACCTATTATTCATCAATTAGATGAAGAGTATGAAGGTAAAGTTGTTTTTGGAAAGATAGATGTGGACCAGCAAATAGAATTGTCAACCAAGTTTGGAATACGCAATATTCCAACGGTATTGTTTATTAAAAATGGAACAGTCGTTGATAAGCAGGTTGGTGCCGTTCAAAAAGCAAAATTTAATGAAAAAATAAACGCATTACTGTAATTTTTTATGTCTGTATTAATGGAATTTGCCATGTTCCCTACCGATAAGGGTGAAAGCGTCAGCGCTTATGTAAGTAAGGTCATTGACGCTATTCGTCAAAGTGGATGTAACTACAAACTTACGGCTATGGGGACTATTATAGAAACAGATACTGTTGAAAAGGCGTTACAGATTATTCAAAAGGCGTATGACACCTTAGAACCTGTCAGTAATCGAATTTATTCATCAGTAAAATTTGACATTCGTAAAAATACTACTCAGCGTTTGGAAGGCAAAATTGCTTCTATTGAAAAGAAAATAGGTAAAACAAATCACTGATGAAGTTTAGTAAACTATTATCGGTTCTTTTTTTTCTTCTTATTGCTATTCATGGAATTTCTCAATGCTTCTTTAACAATACGGCATTTAAAAACGGTGAAAAAATAGAGTACGATGTTAAATACAGTTGGGGAATTATTTGGTTTGATGCTGGTTTTGTTTCTTTTGAAACCGACAGCACTTCCTTAAACGGAAAACCTGCTTATAAGTTCATTAGTAAAGGTGGTTCTTACGATAAATACGACTGGATATATAAGGTTAGAGAATCGTATGTATCGTATGCCGAATATGCACCATTAAAGCCAATTTCATATTCACGAAATTCTGTAGAGGGTAGTTATTTCTCCATTGAACAATATAAGTTTGACTATACACAAAAAAAACTATTTACAATGGTTCAAAATTCAAAAAAGCCTCTTACGCTGGATACAATTTTATTGCCCGATTGTACGTACGATTTATTAACCGCCATCTATGCATTCAGAAATCTTGATTTTGAAAATATTAAACCTAACCAGCGTATTCCTCTTAAAGTTGTAATTGATAACGTATGCGAATCACTTTACATTAGGATGATTGGAAAAGAAGATTTTATTTCAAACAAAAGAAAAATTCCTTGTTATCATCTCAAAGCCGCCATGCTCGAAGGTACTATTTTTCATGCCGGCGAACAAACCGATATATGGGTAACACAAACATTGAATCATATACCTATTTATATAGAGGCTAAAATACTTGTTGGAACAGTAAAAGTTTATCTAAAAAATTACAAATAAGAGAATGTGAAAATGTGAGAATGTGAAAATATGAAAATCTTGTCATCCCGTCATTCTGACGGGATGCCGAGACAAGTTGTGAGAATGATTAAGTAGGTTTGTAAATATTTATTTATCCGTTTTAATCCGCTACATACGTGTGCTATTTTTTAAATATTAAATTTGAATTCTGATATTTTTATAACCGCCAAGAACGCAAAGATATTACGCAAAGAACGCAAAAGAAAATGTAAAATCTCCCTTCCCCCTTCAAAGGTGGATAAAGAGGGATGTTCTACACACAAATCCTCGCTGGCGTCTCGTCAGGTATGACGAAATGATTTGTTTAAAATTTTGTTCCATAACTATGAAAAAACTAACAAAAATCATTTTTTATTCATTTTTATTTAAGTAATATTGTACCGAATAATTGATATTTATTTTTAAATAAACGTTATATGAAATTTTTACCGGAGAAATATGCTATAGAAGACAAAAGGATGCAACCTTTTATCGATGCAGAAGAGATTTGGCATTTTTTGAACCATGTAAAACCAGATAAAAAACAGGTTCGCGATGTTATTGCCAAGTCATTAGATAAGCAACGTCTATCACTGGAAGATACCGCTGTACTTATTAATACTACTGACCCCGAGTTAATTGAAGAAATAAAACAGGGTGCACGTACATTAAAAGAAAAAGTGTATGGCAATCGCATAGTTCTGTTTGCTCCGTTATATATTGGAAATAAATGTTCCAATAATTGCCTCTATTGCGGATTTAAATCATCCAACACCAAAGCCATTCGCAAAACATTGACCGATGAAGAGATTACCAAAGAAGTAGAAGCCTTGGAAGATAACGGACAAAAAAGGTTAATCCTTGTTTATGGTGAACATAAGGAATATTCAGCAGACTACATTGCCCATACGGTTCAATTGGTTTATAATATTAAAAAGGAACATGGAGAAATACGCCGTGTCAACATTAACGCTGCACCCTTGGATATTCAGGGGTTTAGAAAAGTTCATCAAGCAGGCATTGGCACGTATCAAATTTTTCAGGAAACATACAACCGTGAAGCATATTCATGGTATCATGTTAGTGGTAAGAAAAAAGATTATGATTGGCGTCTGACTTCACTTGACCGTGCACAGGAAGCAGGTATTGACGACGTGGGCATTGGTATTTTATTAGGATTGTATGACTGGCGTTTTGATGTAATGGCATTAATTCGTCATACAAATCATCTGGAAGCATGCTATAATGTTGGACCTCATACTATTTCTTTTCCACGCATAAAGGATGCTTCTGAACTTTCTATTGGTGGAAAGTATATGGTTTCTGACGATGATTTTATAAAACTAATCGCTATACTTCGGCTCGCTGTTCCCTATACAGGAATGATTTTAACCGCTCGCGAAAATGCAAGAGTTCGCCGTGAAGTAATGCGTTTTGGCATCAGTCAGATAGATGGTGGTACCGTTATAGAACTGGGAGGATACGCCAAGGTTAAACTGCTCAATAGAGAACAGGACCTTAATCGTGAACAATTCAAAATAAACGATGACCGCTCCTTGAACGAACTCATCCGCGATTTGCTTGATGAAGAATATTTACCATCGTTTTGCACGGCTTGTTATCGTAAAGGACGTACTGGCGAGCATTTTATGGAATTTTCTGTTCCCGGATTTATTAAACGATATTGCACGCCAAACGCAATACTTACTCTTACCGAATATCTAATAGATTACGCTACGCCCGATGTGCAGGAAAAAGGATGGAAGGCTATTCAAAAGGAACTGGATAATTTGGAAGGTCATGCCAATACGGAGGAAATTAAAAACCGCATTGAACGCATTAAAAAAGGTGAACGCGATATTTATTTCTAACATAAATTTTTAATTATGAATAATTATAAGATTATAGGCATAGCCATTAAAGACCGTATCAAAGAAGCGGGAAAAACACAGGAAGTGTTGAGTAAACATGCGTGCATCATTCGTTCACGACTGGGCTTTCATGAAGTAAGCGAATATACATGCAGCCGTGTAGGATTTATTATTTTACAGATAATGGATAATCCAGAAAAAGTCAAAGAACTGCATAACGATTTGATGAGCATTGAAGGTATTGAAGTTCAAGAAATGAATTTTTCTATTTAACTTTTTTTAATGTACACTCATTATGAGCAAAAATGTTGTAATTTTGCAACGTTCAAAGAATAATAATTATAATAAATCAATAAATCATGGTGTATTATGAATGAAATAGTAATTTTAGGTATTTATGTAAAGGAACGGTCAAAAAATGCTACTGCTGTTCAACAAATCTTAACACAGTTTGGATGTTCTATTAAAACCCGTCTGGGTCTTCACGAAGTAGAAGATAATACATGCAGCACGAGTGGCTTAATTCTCATAGAATTAACGGGCGACAAAAAAGAGATGAAGAATCTTGAAACAGAACTTCGCAAACTGAATGATATTGAAATTCAAAAAATGACATTTAATAATAAATAAGTATGAATATTAAAGGAACAGAAACAGAAAAAAATCTATTAAAATCGTTTGCCGGTGAATCACAGGCACGTAATAGATATGAATTTTTTGCCAAAGTAGCAAAAACAGAAGGATTAGAACAAATTTCGGCTATATTTCAAAAAACAGCCGAACAGGAAAAACAACATGCCAAACGCTTTTTCAAATTTTTGGAGGGTGGGGCTGTAGAAATTACTGCAACATATCCTGCTGGCATAATTGGCACAACTGTTGAAAACCTGAAGGCTGCTGCTCAGGGTGAACATGAAGAATGGAGCGAATTGTATCCTCAATTTGCCGAAGTAGCCTTAAAAGAAGGCTTTAAGGAAATTGCAACGGCATTTAAAATGATTGCCAAAGTAGAAGAAGAGCACGAAAAGCGTTATCGCAAATTATTGCAAAACCTTATAGATGGTAAAGTATTTGAACGCGATGGAAAAGTAAGATGGGTATGTCGCAATTGCGGATATGTCCATGAAGGTACTAAAGCACCCGAACATTGCCCTGCTTGCTTGCATCCAAAAGCCTTCTTCGAACTGTTCGTAGAAAATTATTAATACAATTATGCGCTGGCAGACGCTGGCTTTAAAATGTGGCGGTTGGAAAATTGAAGGCTCTTTTCCAAACTGCAATAAAATGGTTATTATTGCCGCACCACATACCAGCGTCATGGATTTTATAAATGGATGGCTCGCACTTCGACATTTTGGACTTAAAACTAAATTCATTATAAAAAAGGAATTTTTTGTCTTTCCGTTTGGATATTTCTTAAAAGCATTGGGCGGTGTTCCCATTGACAGAGGTAAAACTACCAATAATATGGTAGAACAGATGGTTGATTATTTTAATACCAACGAACAATTTTACCTTGTTATAACACCCGAAGGAACGCGAAAAAAAACAAAGCGATGGAAAAAAGGATTTTATTATATTGCCAACAAGGCACACGTTCCTATTGTTATTACCAAACTGGATTATGGTAATAAAATTCTTGGTCCTGTCAAAATAGTTGATTCTTCCCTCCCCTACAACGATATATTAAGAGAAATTGCTTCATGTTATCAAGGTGTTACTGGCAAAAAGAAAGAACAATTTGATATTCCCGATTATGAATAAACTGTGCATTACTGCCGTGCAAATGAATACCGCATGGGAAGATTATGAACAAAATCTTGCCAATGTTAAAAAGTATGTAGAAAAATATTCATCTCAATCCGATTTGCTTGTTTTTCCTGAAATGTTTTTAACAGGTTTTTCCATGAACGTCCAGCATCTTGCCATTTCCCCTCAACATGAATATATTTTACAATTGCAGCAATGGGCAGTAAATAGCAACGTATCACTGGCAGGCAGTTTAATGATTAAGGAAGAAGAACATTTCTACAATCGTTTTTTTTATTTTCATTCAAAAGGAAACATTGATTGCTATAATAAACGACACTTGTTTAGAATGGTAAATGAACATAAGTACTATACAGCAGGTAAAGAAAAAATACTAATTCGTGAAAACAATTTTACCCTGATGCCGTCTGTATGCTACGATTTGCGATTTCCTGTCTGGCTGCGAAACCAAAATAATGTTTATGATGTTTTGATTATAGTTGCCAACTGGCCATTTTCGCGTATAGAGTCGTGGAAAAAATTGCTTGCTGCCCGTGCTATCGAAAATCAAGCGTACGTAATTGGCGTAAATCGCTGCGGTATAGATAACAATCAAATTTTATACAACGGGAACACTCTTATTCTGGACTATAAAGGGGATATTATTGCCCAAGCAAACAATAATACGGAAGAATCTATTCAGGCTGTACTTGATAAATCATTACTCGAACAATTCAGAAAAGATTTTCCCGTTGCCCTTGATGCCGATAACTTTAACTTGATATATTAATGCCACTCATTGGAATTTTATCCGACACCCATACATATCTCGGCAAGTTTGTATATACTTTCTTTGATGATTGTGATGAAATTTGGCATGCAGGAGATATAGGCTCACTGGAAATACTCCAACAATTGCAACAATTTAAACCGGTAAGGGCAGTTTATGGAAACATTGATGGACAGGACATACGAAAAGAAATTCCAGAACAGCAGATTTTTGAATATAATGGCTTGAATGTTTATTTAAAACATATTGTTGGTTACCCATCCCATTATACAAAAGAAGCCGTATTGGTATTCCATAAAAACAAGTTTGACTTGGTTGTTGCTGGGCATTCCCATATATTACGTATCATGTATGATAAAACGCATCGCTTTCTTTTCATCAATCCCGGTGCTGCTGGCATCTTTGGTGACCATAGACAAATTACTTTATTAAAAGTACATATCGACCAAAACATTATTAAAGACGTTGATATATGGAGTAAAGACAAACAATAACTTTTTTTATACTGACAATTATAGTTTTCCCAGTTTTTTGTTATACAATTTCTTATCCCGTAAGGCTTCAATGGTTTTTATATACTCGGGACGAGTGGGATTAATAATTTCAAAATATTGAGAATTATCCCATAAATCACGGGCAAGCATTGCTTTTATATATATTTTTATATCATCTGCCGACTTATTTTTTTCTTCTTCGGTAAATTCAATTTTTTCTCGTTTGGCTTTGGCAGCAATAGTGTCGAGTATGCTCTGGCCAACAATGAAAGAGGTTTTAAAATCTTCAAACACCTTATACTTATCTTTTAAATTATTTCGTTCTCTGTCCAGATACTGCAATATAAGTGGATAAATAATATTTTTTCGCATTATGGCATTATAGTATTTGGTATATGCAGTTGTATCGAGCGGAACAAAAATATCGGGCATTATACCTCCACCGCCATATACTGTTCGTTTTGATATAAGAGTTTTATATTTTAAACTATCAGGAAAATGAATACTGTCGGCATTAGTAAGTTCACCGTTATTATACCGTTTAATAATTTCTTCAGAATAATCTTTAAATCCCTTATCATAAGGTTTTTGAATTAATCTTCCTGAAGGGGTATAATAGCGTGCTACGGTCAAACGTATCATAGAGCCATCGGTCAAATTAAATGGACGTTGCACCAATCCCTTCCCAAAAGTACGACGACCCACTATCAAACCTCTGTCCCAGTCTTGCACAGCACCCGAAACAATTTCACTGGCAGATGCAGAACTTTCGTCAACAATAACAGCCAAACGTCCTATTTGCCATTCACCCTTTTCTGTAGATTTATATTCAGTACGCGGACTGGTTAATCCTTGTGTATAAACAATCATTTTCTTGTCATCCAAAAATTCATCAGCCAAATCAACGGCTGTATTCAAATATCCACCGCCATTACTTGCCAAATCAAGAATAAGGTCTTTCATTCCTTTGGCTTTCAGGTCAGCAATAGCCTTATTAAATTCATCAATAGTAGTTGCCGAAAAACGTGCGAGTTTAATATATCCTATTTCCTTATCAACCATATACGAAGCATCCAGACTGTAAATAGGAATTTTATCACGAATAATAGAAAAATCCAGTAAATTTTTTTCACCACGCCGTGCAATGGAAACATTAACCACTGTTCCTTTTTTTCCACGCAATTTTTTAAATACGTCGTTGTTTTTGATACCTACCCCTGCCACTAATTGAGTGTCAATTTTTATAATACGGTCACCAGCACGTATGCCTAACTTTTCGCTTGGTCCACCAGCAATAGGATTTACTACCAAAATGGTATCGTTAAAAATATTGAACTGAATACCTACCCCTTCAAAATTACCTTCCAGTGGTTCATTCATTTCTCTAACTTCGTCTTTACTAATATAGGTAGAATGCGGATCAAGTGTTTTAAGCATTTCTTCAATGGCTGCCTCTGCCAACTTATCGTTATTCACCGAATCAACATAAAATAAATTGATAATATCCAACGTTCGCTGTATTTTCAACAAGGCTTGCGATGGCAATTGTGCATAAGATTGCACTGCCAACGCCAATGCTATTATGATGAAAAGTCTTATTTTCATTATTTATTAACTTAAATTATTTTTGCAAAAATATTAAATATTCTTCAATTATGGATTGTAATATAACTAAAAATAACCAACAGTGTAATTGTTCATACCCTTGTGTCCGAAAAGGAAAATGCTGCGAATGTATTGCCTATCACCGTTCCATGAACGAATTGCCTGCTTGTTATTTTAACAGTTTTTACGAAAAAACGTACGACCGTAGTGTTGAAAATTATTTACGTATGAAAAATAAAAGATAACTACTTTTCTTTAAAGAACAGTTGCTTAAAAATGCCTTGCTCTGTTTTTATCATAACGACATATAATCCCTGTTCCAGCATAGAAATATCAACATTACACTGTTTTAACCTATATTCGTGGGTCAACCATGGACGACCATCTAATGTAATTAAACTGATAGTGGCATGTTGTTCTTTATCAAAGTTAACTGTAAGAATATCTTTGGCTGGGTTTGGATAAATTTGAACATTAACTAATTTATTCAATTCAATGCCTGATGATTCAACATGAATGGTTTGTTGCACCGTATCACTCCCACATCCATTAATGGCTACCAAAGTAACTGTATAATCGCCATTGCTTACATATTGTTGCATGGGATTTGCCATGTTTGAAAAGGTACCATCCCCAAAAGTCCAATAGTAGGAAGTGGCATCTGTAGAATTATTGGAAAATGTAACAACAAGTTGATTGGCGGAATATGAAAAGGATGCCTGAGGCAACGGTAAAACATTAATGTTAATGGATGACGTTCCCTGAATAGTTCCATCGGAAACAGTAACATAATAGGTTGTGTTTTGTAATGGAGTATCTACTGGGTTTGACAGATTACTTGAAAATCCTGCTGGCATAGAAGACCATGAATACAAATAACTTCCACTTCCTCCTGTTACTTCTGTATTGAGTTGAACAAGTGTTCCTGGACATACATTATTGGAAGAAGGATTGATATTAACTGTTAATACCGATGCCGCAATAGTAATCAAAACAGTATCTATATCGTTACAACCGGTAACATTATCAGTTACAGACAAAATATAAGTTTGATTCGTAGAAAGATTGACCGTTGTTGGATTGGCAATATTGGCATTGGAAACCATGGCTGCCGGTTCCCAGTGATAAGAAAAATCGCCTGAGCCATTGCTTGCAGTACCATTTAACTGAGCACTAGTACCAGTAGCAATTTGCATATCTAGTCCAGCATTGGCACTAGGTGATGAATAGCGGATAATGATCATTTCATCCGTTGATATACATCCATTATTGTTTTCTTCCCATTGTAGCGTATATGAACCTTCGTTGGGCAATGATGCAGAAGTAGTTGGATTGTTGGCATTAGTAAAATTTACTGTGCCATTTCCTGACACCTGATGCCATGTTCCTGAACCTGTTGATGGAATTGCATTCAAATTAACCATAGAAGAACATGTATTCACGTCCTGTCCAGCATTGGCAACAGGTTGAGTATTTACGGTAATTGTGGCAGGAATGCGAGCACTAATACAGTCGGGACCTTTTACTTCCCAATTATAAAAGAAATAATAATAAGCCGCATTTCCTGCTGAATTACCCGTTATAGAAATTGCTGTACCTATATTATATGGATAATTTGAACCTGATGTGTTTCTATAAAGTCCGGGTGATGCAGGACCCACCAGTCTTAAATTATTCGCCACTGGTAAATCAAAATTCAATGTTATTCTGCTTACTCCTGCGGGTACACTGACATTAGCACTTTGTAATACAGTTCCACTGGCATCCTGTAATTGAATAGTGCGATATCCCGCTGTTTGAGCATTAACTTCTACCGACACCAAACGCATGGCAGCAGTACAATTAAAAATAAGATAATGTATGGTTGAAGCAGTATAATAACTTCCACCCGAATTAGAACGCAAGTCTCCGCCATAGATACTTGGTGATGCTACATGATTTTCTACATAATAAGTAGTGGTTGCCGATACCGTTGGATGATAGGAAGTGCCTGTATCAACCTGATTTCCACCCTGTTCAGCATCATACCAATACAAAGTACCTGTACCATTAGCCGTTAAATTTGCAACGCCTGCCCCACAAATATTATCATTAGTCGTTGTAGGTGCATCTGGCAATGTTATAGTAATATAATTGGTCTGTGTTTTAGTATTGTCACCTGTACAGACACTATGCACCGTAAGTGATACTGTATAATTTCCACTGGAAGCATAAGAATGTACGGGATTTTCGTCTGTAGAAGTTTGTCCGTCTCCAAAGTCCCATAAGTAAGTAGAGCCTGACGGTGCCTGTGATTGATTGGTAAAATGAATAGTAGCATTACAACCGGAAGTAACATCGGCTATAAAATTGGCTATCGGCGCACCCGTAGGTGTTAATTGAATATTTTGAATAACGGTAGTTTTGTTGGCTACGGTAATATTATTTATAGTTTGTGATTGATAACCTGGTGCCGAATAAGTAATAGAATAGGTACCTGCATATATAGGACGGTGATAATCGCCGATTGGTAAAGAACTATATACATGCGAACTGTCCCGGTCGTGAGAATTGACAAACACTTTAGCCACAATGGGCTGTCCTGTACAGTCATCGGTAATGATTCCACGTACACCATAAAGCGACTGTTTCATATAATTTAAAAAGGAACGATATGAATAATTCCAATGTGCTGGTAATAAACTTGCATCCAGCAATTTTGTATTGGATAATTCAATGGTAACTTCTCTTCCT
This sequence comes from uncultured Bacteroidales bacterium, assembly GCA_964431135.1. Lineage (GTDB taxonomy): Bacteria > Bacteroidota > Bacteroidia > Bacteroidales > GWA2-32-17 > Ch61. Next base: position 43,537 of record CAYSIN010000003.1, on the reverse strand, counting down.
AATAAATAATAAGTATAATAATCCTGGCGACTGCCGAAAGCATAATACCAGTCAGCACCTTCTGTAATGCCATCACTCGAAACGCCAGTCATATAGCCACCAGAACTGTTGGCAAAAACTGTATCGGCAAATTCATGTGAAACATATTGCCACCATGTATCATCGGCATGCGTTTTTTCGGACGTTGTCCAACTGTCCCATGGAAAGTTAACAACTTCGGCACCGCTATGCGTATTGACAGACATAACGAAATGATGTGCAGCGCCAAAATTCATCATAGCAATGGTTTCTATATCCCATGAACTTCCATCCGGATGCTGTCCCTCTACAGGATTGGGAAAGTTTCTATTGGGGTCATCGCCACTGTTATAATAACGGGATGCTCCGGAAACATCCGTATTACTTCCATGATAAGTTCCATCGGGATTGGCTAATGGATTAATCCATATTTCTATACTATTTACCAAGTTGGTTACAGTTGCATTGGTACCATAATTTTTCAATAAATAATCAATCATGTGTAGCGCAAGTACTCCATCCACCAATTCATCCCCGTGCATCTGTGCTGAATATAAAAATTCAGGTTCATTTTCATCTACATCAGGATTATCTGTGATTTTCAGTACCAGCAACAATCTACCTCCCTGTGTTGTGCCAATGGTATCGAGTCTGCATATATTTGGATAAGTAGATGCATAATTCTGCATCATTTGAATATATACCGAATAGGTTGGATATCTATCAAAGTTAGCCATTTGAGCCACCGTAGTTGCCATAGTTAATGCTTTGGTACCCGATGTTTTGGATACCACTTCAAAAGGCAAATTCAGTGAAAGTAAGTTTTCAAAATTTTTTGCATGTACATAAGCATATACCGTATTTCCTATCACATTATCAATAGAAATATAATTTGGCAATGCGTTTAAATCTGATTTTTGATGGATGGTAAACTTAAAATATACATCGCTGTATGTTTTAATTTGATTTTTTGCCTTTATCAGTTCAGATTCATTTTTTTGTCCCAAAGCATAAAGGGATGAAAAAATCAATAAAATACTTATAAATTTCTTCATAATTTTTTTTTTCAAAGTTAAACACTTAATCTTATTTTGATAACCTCTATAAGACATTTTTTTTTGACAAAGAGTTGCATTTATTAAGTTAAAATTTTCACATTTTCTAATTTCCAAATTAATTTTCACATTATTCCTGTTCGCTATGGTAAGTAAAAACATTTTTTTTCGCTGTTCGATTGAACAAATTATTTCCCGGATATATAAGGTCAATCATGGCTCGTTGGTCAATAGGATGTCCTGTTTTTTTATTTTTTAAAATAACCACTGTAACCGTATCATGAGGGATATGCATAATAACCGATTGATATCCTTGCCACCATCCCGAATGAAAATATACAGCAAACGTATCTTTTAAAAAATACATTTTCCATCCAAAACCATAAGAAATAAGGCTCAACCTGGTTTTAGTCTGTTTGGTCAAAGCACTATCTATGTAATTGATGGGAAGAATATAATGGTGATAGAGTGAAGTATCCCATGTATGAAGGTCATCAATAGTAGTAAATAACCCTTTATCTCCCAATATACCGTTCAAATAATAAAAACCTGATTCCTGTCGTGGTGACAAATAACCGGTTGCTATTGGCAAGGAAGCATTGATTTTATTTTCGAATATATCGGTATAAAAAAATGAATGATTCATTCCAAGGGGTTCAAAAATATGTTTATGCACATATTCGCTAAAAGACATGCCACTTACTTTCTCTATAATAGCAGCCAATAACGCATAGCCTGTATTGCTATATTGATAATGACGACCCGGTTTACTGTATGCTTTTTCTTTGTGCTTAATCATGTAATCAACCATTTCTTGATTGCTCACAGGTTTTGTTTTATCGATACTTGAATTTTCGAGTTGATAAATATAATTGGGCAATCCAGACCGATGTGTCAACAACATACGAATAGTAATTCCATGGTAAGGAAAATCTGGATAAAACTTATTGACCGTATCGTTTAACGACAATTTTTCGCTAGCAACCAATTGTAAAATAGAAATAGCCGTGAATTGTTTCGACATGGAACCAATTTGAAAAATATGTTGCGGCGTCATAAGCATTTTTTGTTTACGATTAGCGTAACCAAATGCACCTCTATATATAACTTCGCCCTTATAGCCAATTAATACGGTGCCCGAAAAATTTCCCATATTAAATTGCCGGGTAAAAAAATCATTGCACCGCTTTCGTAATTCAAAAGTAGATTTTAAAAGATATAACTTCTGAGCATCTATATGTGAAGTTTTATTGATAGCCCGTTTTGCCGGATTTTTAGTTTGTGAAGAATTGGAATAGGCACTGTAAAATACAATAAATATAATACTTATAAAGATAAAAACTGAAATTCCTCTACGCATCTGCTTCTTTTATAAAACAAGGGTGCAAAGTGGTAATTATTTTTGATAACTCCAAATGATTTTAATTTTTTTAACAACACTGTTCGGTTAATTACATTATTCATTTACCCTAAACCCTATATTCTATTAGATATCATAAATTGTGTCTGTCCATTAACTAAACAAATTAGTACCATAAAAGTTTCTACCGCTGGTTCTGTATTTTTTTCCAAAAAACAAGTTTGGAAGAGTAGATTTTTCAAAATTTTTAATTTTTAATATTTGAATTTTAAAAAAATAAGTTGTATCTTTGCTTAACCATTTTGGGGCTGACATGGTTTTGACAGCAAGAGGATGGAATTGTAAGCATGCCGAGCCATAAGAATACGCTCGCTAAACAGGTTCTTACGCCAAATAAATGGCAATTTTGATTATGCATTCGCCGCATAGAATTGCGGATTTTCCAACGGTCTAGGACTGTATGGACGAACACTTCGCAGATACCATGCCCTGCGGCGTCTGAGCACGAAGTGTCGTAAGGCAGGGATAGAACCGACAACGCTTCGGTGTCGATTCGAAAAGTTAGAAGATACGGTATAAATGGGTTGCATTTGACCAGTTTATACCCGACAATGAAACAAATGCTAAGCATGTAGAAAGCAATTTGGTTCCTTGTTTGGACCCGGGTTCGAATCCCGGCAGCTCCACTACATTGTTTGAAAAAAACTACAATATTCAGTTATAAAACATTGACTGCATAAGGGTTTTCTGGCTTTACAAATATAACGTCCATGTAAAATAAGCCAATGATGTGCATCGGGAATATCTTTGGCAGAAATGTACTTTATCAATTGCCTTTCCGCTTCCAACGGAGATTTGGCATTTTCCGTCAGCCCTATACGTTGAGCAACTCTGAAAACATGTGTATCAACAGCCATGGCTGGTTTATGAAATAAAACCGACAATAATACATTGGCTGTTTTACGTCCAACACCCGGAAGAGACATCAGTTTTTCCAATTCATTTGGAACTTCTCCATCAAACTTTTCAATCAGCATTTTCGACATTTCGTTTAAATAACGTGCTTTGGCATTAGGATACGAGCATGATTTTATATACGGATAAATTTTTTCAGGCATCGATTCTGCCATTTTTTTAGCACTGGGAAATACGCTAAATAATTTAGGAGTGATGGTATTGACACGAACATCGGTACATTGAGCCGATAATACTACGGCAACCAAAAGTTGAAAAGGGTCTTTATACAGCAATTCCGTTTGGGGCAATGGATTATTTTTTTTAAACGCATTGAATACTTTTTCGTATAATTGTTGCTTATTTTGTTTCATTATTTTTTGACAAAAATACAAATTTATGCGTTACGGGCTTATAGGGAAAAATTTGATGCATTCACAATCATCTCAATTGTTCAAAAATCACTTTGGAGACAAATACACATATCAGTTGTTTGAACTTGAATCAATAGAAAAAATAAACGAGTTACTCCAGACATATACCGATTTGCTAGGCTTTAATGTTACTATTCCGTATAAAAAATCCATTATTCCTTACATACAGCAAATAGATACAATAGCCAGCCAAATTGGTGCTGTAAATACAGTTTCTGTTAAACGAGATATTCATCCTTATACATTGATAGGCTTTAATACCGATGCTACTGGCTTCGAAAAAGCATATTCTTCTATTTTAAACAAAAAACATTCACTCGCATTGATTTTAGGAACAGGTGGTGCATCAAGGGCTGTATCTTACATACTTAAACAGTACCATATTCCGTTTTTACAGGTTAGTCGCAGCAAATCAAGCAATAACATCATTTCATACACAGCATTGAAAAAACTAAGTCAACCTGTTTCACTTATCATAAATACCACTCCCGTAGGCATGTATCCAAATATAAATGACATGCCCAACGTACCCGAAAAATTATTTATTCATACACCAACCATTATCGATATTATTTATAATCCGGCAGAAACAAAATTATTGAATGAAGCAAAAAAATATAATTGCCCTGTCCTTAATGGAACAAATATGCTTACCTATCAAGCACAAGAAGCATGGAAAATATGGCATTTGGAATAATGCTGAAAAAAATCAAACATGGTTGAAGAAATAATTTTTTTTTCAATTAAAAGTGTATTTTTGTGAAACCATAAAAACAGATTTGTTATGAATACTATAAAATCAACAAAAACAACTCCAATAGATTATACTATTGTACAAGAACAAATTAAAAAGACCGGTATAAAAGAAGTCGGCAAAGCAAGCATACGCGAATTAGTTCGCTTGTGTAATTATATTGAACAAGCCAGCGGTACAAAATTCATTCGTATGGAAATGGGTGTACCAGGGTTAAAACCGTCAGATATCGGCATCGATGCCGAAATACAGGCATTGAAAAAGGGTGTAGCATCTGTATATCCCATGATTGAAGGATTGCCTGAATTGAAAAATGAATTTGCCCGATTTATCAAACTGTTTATGAACATAAACTTAAATCCTGAAACATGCATCCCAACGGTAGGAAGCATGCAAGGTGCCTTTGCTGCTTTTTTGATGATGAGCAAAGCACAAAAAGGAAAAAATACAACCCTCTTTATTGACCCCGGGTTTCCCGTACAAAAACAACAACATCAGGTATTGCAAATTCCCTTTGAAACCTTTGACGTATATCAATACCGTGGTGAAAAACTACGCAACAAACTTGAAAGTTATTTATCAAAAGGTAATATCTCGTGCATGATATACTCAAACCCAAACAATCCTGCTTGGATATGCTTTAATGATGAAGAATTGAAAATTATTGCCGAACTGGCAAATAAATATGATGTTATTGTGATTGAAGACTTGGCTTATTTTGCTATGGATTTTCGCAAGGATATGTCCAAGCCTGGACAACCTCCCTATCAGCCAAGTGTAGCCAATTATACCGACAATTATATACTCCTTGTTTCAGGCTCCAAAGCATTCAGTTATGCAGGTCAACGCATAGGTATGATGGCTGTTTCAGAAAAACTTTTTAACCGCAATTTTCCCGATTTAAAACCCATATTTAAAACCGAAAATTTTGGCTATGCTATGATTTATCAGGTAATTTATTCCTTATCTTCGGGTGTTACCCATTCCGTTCAATATGCCTTTGCTGCCATGTTAAAAGCTGCCAACGACGGTAAATTTAATTTTGTTGACTATGTAAAAGAATACGGAGAGCGTGCTCGTGTAATGAAAAAACTTTTTACCGACAATGGTTTTTATATTGTATATGATAAAGACATAGATGAACCTATTGCCGACGGATTTTATTTCACCGTTGCATATCCCAATATGACCTCTGAACAATTGCTGGAAGAATTTTTATACTACGGCATTTGTGCAATCTCCCTTTCAATTACCGGCAGCGACAGTAAAAATGGATTGCGTGCATGCGTATCACAAATTTCCAGCGACCAGTTTCCTATACTTGAAGAACGATTAAAGATTTTCCATCAGCAACATTCCTTTTAATGCCACAACAATTTTTAATCCTATAAAGTCAAAAATCTACTTCTTCTGTCAAGCAAAAAAACGACTGTGTAAAATAACGTTTATATTTAACTCTGTTATATTTTATTCGAATCATATTTATTCGTCCCTTAAAAACTGATGGTATAACATTGTCAATTTTTTTTCTAAATAAATGAAAAAAAATTGAAAAAGTTTAAAAACTATTTAATACATTTGAAACCAAATAAAATTTGTCATTATTAACTAATATTTTTTTATATGAATCTGCTTGAAAATATTATTGCAAAGGCGAAACAGAAAAAAATTCGCATCGTTTTACCCGAAGGTAACAGTGAACGTACGTTAAAGGCTGCCGATATAATTTTAAAGGGAAATATCGCTTCTCTTACTTTGTTGGGAAATCGAGAAGAAATAAATCATTTATCCAAACAATGGAATTTGTCTATTGATAAAGCGGAAATAATTAATCCTCCCACCAGTCCAAAATTTGAAGAATATGTAAAAACGTTCATGGAACTGCGAAAAGAAAAAGGCATTACTTATGAAGAAGCAAAAAATGCTATATCAGACCCCATATATTATGGTCCAATGATGATTTACAAAGGCGATGCCGACGGTGAAGTAAGTGGAGCAGAACATACAACTGCCGATACAGTACGTCCCGCCTTGCAAATTGTAAAAACGGCACCGGGCATTTCGGTAGTTTCAGGAGGCATGATAGTCATTACTCATACCACAAATTTAGGATATAACGGTATTTTTGTATTTGCCGATGTAGCCATTACACCCAATCCTACTGCCAAACAATTAGCAGAAATTGCAGTTTCGAGTGCACAAACAGCCAAATCTATTTTAGGCATAAGCGAACCGAATGTTGCATTGTTATCATTTTCTACCAAAGGTTCGGCAAAGCATGAACTTGCCGACAAGGTAATAGAAGCCGTAAATATTGCCAAACAAATGCGTCCCGATTTAAACATCGATGGTGAATTGCAAGCCGATGCTGCTTTAATTGAAAGCATTGGTCAAAAGAAATCACCCGGCTCCAAAGTAGCAGGTCATGCCAATGTATTGGTATTTCCCGATTTGCAAAGTGGTAATATTGGATACAAATTGGTAGAACGTCTTGGCAACGCACAAGCCGTAGGACCTGTATTGCAAGGTTTGGGTGCTCCTATTAATGATTTGTCCAGAGGTTGCTCTGTCAACGATATTGTTCATTTAGTGGCTATAACAGTTAATCAATGTATAAATAAATAAATGTATGAAAGTATTAGTTTTAAATTGCGGAAGTTCGTCTATCAAGTATCAATTGCTTGATATGTCGAATGAACCTGATTTGTTAGCCAAAGGGCTTTTAGAAAGAATTGGTTTGAAAGACAGTGAATTGGGTCATCAGGCAAAAAATAAGGAAAAAGTAAAATGGGTTCGTGATATTCCAAATCATACCGAAGGCATTGAGTGGATTTTGAAAACACTGGTTGATAAAGAATATGGCGTTATCTCAAGTCTATCAGAAATTGCAGCCGTGGGGCATCGCGTAGCACACGGCGGAGAAAATTTTACAAAAAGTGCACTCATCACCGAAAAAACAAAAAAAGACATTGAAGCCTGCATTGAATTGGCTCCGCTTCATAATCCTCACAACCTAAAAGGCATATTAGCAATGGAAAAGTTGCTTCCTGGCGTTCCCATGGTTGCTGTATTTGATACTTCGTTTCATCAAACCATGCCCGCAGAATCATATATGTATCCTATTCCTTATGAATATTATGAAAAATATAAGATTCGCCGCTATGGTTTTCATGGTACAAGCCATAAATTTGTTGCACAGAAAGCATGCCATCAATTAGGACTTGATTATAACAGCATTCGCATTATTACCTGTCATCTTGGTAATGGTGCATCGGTAGCAGCCATCAAAAATGGAAAATCCATAGACAGTTCTATGGGATTTACCCCTGTTGAAGGATTAATGATGGGTACCCGCGTAGGCGATATTGATGCTGGTATTTTACTTTTCCTGATGGAAAAAGAAAACCTTGACTGTCAAAAAATGAACAATCTTATAAACAAGCAAAGCGGTGTTTATGGCATTAGTGGAATTTCTATGGATATGCGCGATTTGCATGCCGCCATGGAAAAAGGGAACAAACGTGCTGAACTGGCATTACGCATGTATGCCTATCGTGTAAAAAAATATATGGGTGCTTATGCCGCTGCACTTGGCGGAGTAGATTTAATTATTTTTACCGGTGGCATTGGCGAAAATGATATGCTCATTCGCGAATGGTCTTGCGAAGGATTGGAATATATGGGCGTTCAGTTTGACAAAAATAAAAATAAAGTAAGTGGGGAAGATGCCATAATCAGTGCCGACCATTCCAAAGTTAAAGTAATGGCTGTTACTACCAACGAAGAGTTAGTTATAGCCACAGATACCGTTAATATTGTATTTTCAAAAAATAATGTAAACTAAAAAATATATGGAATTTAAAAAATTAGATGAATTTGTTGCCCTTGCAAAAAGTGGAAAGAAAAAAAGATTGGTAGTGGTTGCAGCCGCCGACGATACTGTCCTAGAAGCCGTTTATAAGGCATACAGAGAAGATATTATTGAACCAGTACTGGTGGGTGATAGAGATGCCATTCAAAAAATTTGTACATCATTAAAAATTCGTTTCAATGATGTTGAAATAGTGCAAGAATCTAATCCTGCTGAAGCAGCCAAAAAGGCTGTGCAACTTATACATCAGGGCAAAGGCGAAATACTGATGAAAGGATTTCTTTCTTCCGATTTATTTCTTAAACCCATTGTAAATAAGGAAAGTGGACTTCGTAAAAGTTCACTCATCAGTCATATAACTTTTGTTGAAAATCCCTTTTATCATAAGTTATTGGCTCTATCGGACGTAGCGGTTAATATAAGTCCTACATTTGAAGAAAAAATTACTATTATAGAAAACAGTGTCAATGTATTCCATAAACTGGGCGTTGAATGCCCAAAGGTTGCTATTGTTTCGGCAATAGAAACCGTTAATCCAAAAATGGAATCTTCGGTACATGCTGCCATGCTTACCATGATGAACAAACGCAATCAAATTAAAGGTTGCATGATTGATGGACCACTCGCTCTTGATAATGCTGTATCAAAGGAAGCAGCCAAACACAAAGGCATTGTGAGCGATGTGGCTGGAGACGTTGACTTAATTGTTTGCCCCGATATTGTTTCTGCAAATATCTTTTATAAGTCCATGGTATTCCTTGGAAATTCGTATTTGGCTGCTATGGTATTGGGTGCACAAGTTCCTGTAATACTTACATCACGTGCCGACAGCGATAAGAGTAAAATGATGTCTATTGCTTTGGCTGCTGCTATGAAATAATTAACCATAATTTTTATCCTTTATGAACTATTAAACGAATAACTTATGAATACATATAAAATATTAGTGATTAATCCGGGATCCACTTCAACCAAAATTGCTGTCTTTGAAAACGATAAGGCTATTTATTCCAAAAATATTAAACATAAGGCTGAAGAATTGGCACCGTATCCAAAATTGATTGACCAATATCCTTTTCGTAAGGAAATTATTTTAAAGGAACTTCGTGAAGCCAATATTAATATTTCATCCATGCATGCTGTTATTGGAAGAGGCGGTTTAATTAAACCTATACCTTCGGGTGTGTATGAAGTAAATAAGGATATGCTTGAAGATTTAAAAATTGGACGACTGGGTCAACATGCCAGCAACTTGGGAGGCATTCTTGCTGATGATATTGTACGCCTTATTCCAAACGCCAAAGCATTTATTGCCGATCCCGTTGTAGTGGACGAATTGGAAGATATTGCACGATTTTCCGGGCACCCCAAATTTGAACGCATTTCTATTTTTCACGCTTTAAATCAAAAAGCCATTGCACGTATGCACGCACAAGCCGTCGGAAAAAATTATGAAGAGTTGAATTTAGTCATTGCTCATCTTGGTGGAGGCATTTCGGTCGGTGCTCACAAACATGGAAAAGTAATTGATGTAAACAACGCACTAGATGGTGAAGGGCCATTTTCACCTGAACGCGCTGGCACTTTACCCGTTAAAGCATTGGCAGAACTGTGTTTCAGTGGTGAATACACACTGGACGAAGTTAAGAAAATGATTACAGGGAAAGGTGGATTTGTAGCCTATCTTGGCACAAACGATGCTTACGAAGTAGAACAAAAAATCAAAAACGGTGATACGTTTGCTGCCCAAGTGCATGATGCCATGGCTTATCAGGTTGGAAAATGTATTGCAGAAATGTCAGCCGTACTTCACGGCAACGTTGATGCCATATTGTTGACAGGCGGCATTGCATACGACAAGGATTTTGTGGACTATGTTAAACAGATGGTTTCGTTTATTGCACCCGTTGTTATTTATCCCGGTGAAGACGAGATGAAAGCACTTGCCGAAAACGCCCTGATGGTTTTACGGGGCGAAACAATACCCAAAATTTATCAATAAAAACAGTTCCGATTTTTTTACTTATCATTCCATATAATGAAACTGGACAATAACGATGGTTATTACCGAATAACAGGTCAATTAATAATTACAGCCTTTATATTTTTTTGCCTGTTATCTATTTCTGTTTTATATGATGTATTTCACAAGTTAATCCCCATACCTTCGTGGATTTTCCCAGTGTTTTTTGGTCTTTTGTTTTTAATTTATATTTTTATTCGCAGTAAGAAGAAATTCAATTTTATTATTTATGATGATGAAGAAGAAGAAGATAACTTCATCCTTATAAAATATTATCCCATGCTCTCTTTTAATCCAAAACATCAAATGCTGAAAATACCTAAAAATGCACTCTATAAAATTGAAATTCAAAAAGCATTTTTCAACCTTCGCGAAGAAATAATTATATATCAGATTATAAAAAAAGATGTAGCCAAATACAAACCTATTTCCATTACCGCATTAAATAAAAACGAAAAAAAAATATTTATCCAAACTCTTAATCAGTTTGCCAAAGTTAAGATGAACGAGCCCATACTATGATAAATCATCCCTTAGCCACTAAGATTGCGATTAATCTTATACCCGGAATTGGCGATATAAACGCAAAAAAATTAATTGCCTATTGTGGTAATCTTGACAACGTTTTTCATTCAAAAAAAGAAACGGTAGAAAAAATTCCCGGTATTGGTGAAGTTATCGCTTCTAAATTATTCCAATCCATCAACAACAAAAATATCTGGAAAAGAGTAGAAGAAGAAATAGCATTTTGTGAAAAATATAAAATCAATGTGGTTTCCTATTTTGAAGAAAATTATCCACAACGACTGGCACACTGCGAAGATTCACCGGTAACACTTTTTTATTTGGGAAATCCACCTTTCAATACTTCGCATGTATTAAGCATTGTAGGCACACGACGCGCAACGGCTTACGGTAAAAAATTCTGTGATGAAGTAATTGTCAACTTAAAGAGAAAAAATCTGGATGTACTTATCGTAAGCGGCTTGGCATTTGGAATAGATATTGCATCCCATAAAGCCGCTTTAAAGAATGAACTTCCAACGGTGGCAGTGCTGGCTCATGGGCTCGATATGATTTATCCTCCTCAACATAGACCGTATGCACAAAAAATGATAGAACACGGTGGTGGTCTTGTTTCCGATTTTCTTTCCAATACTATTCCCGATAAGCCAAATTTTGTAAGACGCAACCGTATTATTGCCGGCTTATCTGATGCTACGCTTGTTGTTGAATCTAAAAAAGATGGAGGTGCCATGATTACTGCGGATATTGCTTTTTCATATAACCGTGATGTACTAACCATTCCCGGAAGAATTACGGATACTTTTTCGGAAGGTCCACATTTTTTAATTAAATCGAACAAAGCATCCTTAGTAGAAAATGCCGATGATATCTGTAATGTACTCGGTTGGGATTATACGCACAATACTACAAACACATCTCTCCCACTTGTTTTTGAACTTAATGAGGATGAAAAAATAATTACTTCTATTCTCAAAGACCAGGGAGATTTAACCCTCGATATGATAGCCATTACTGCTCAAATGCCGGTGAGCAAAGTATCGGTCATTTTACTTGACATGGAATTTAAAGGTATAGTCAAATCGTTGCCGGGAAAAGTATTTAGCCTTTGTGTTAAACTTTAATGAAGAATTATTTTAATTTTACTATTTTGAAATGAACTACATCGATACCCATACTCATATTTACTTGGATGAATTTGACAAAGACAGAGACACCGTTATTGAGCGATGTCTTTTCAGTCAAGTAAATAAATTGCTTGTTCCCGATATTGACAGCCACAGCCGTTCAAAAATGCTGAATGTATGCGAACAGTATCATTCTACATGTCTTCCTATGTTAGGCATTCATCCGACATCTGTGCATAGCGACTATGAACAAGAATTGATTTTACTTCAAAACGAAATGACAAAACATGCATGCATTGCCATAGGCGAATGCGGTTTAGATTATTATTGGGATAAAACATATATCAACGAACAAAAAAAAGTGCTGATAGAACAATTTATAATCGCCTCAGCCTACCATCTGCCGTTGGTCATACATTCCCGCAAGTCACTTCCCGATTTACTCGCCTTAATTAAAGAATATGCCTATTTGCATTTGAGCGGTGTTTTTCACTGCTTTCCCGGTAACATAAACGAAGCAAAAATATTGATAAACGCTGGGTTTTATCTGGGCATTGGTGGTGTAGTTACTTATAAAAATGCAACTATGGCAGCCGTTGTTCAACATTTTCCATTAGAACATATTTTGCTGGAAACCGATTCACCTTATTTACCTCCTGTTCCTTATCGTGGAAAACGCAATGAAAGTTCATATATTCCTGTTATTGCCAGTAAAATTGCAGAAATAAAAAATATTCCTATAGAAGAAGTTGCCGCTGTTACAACACAAAATGCGATTTCGCTGTTTCACATGTCTCCATCATGCTGTCAATAATATTTACAAATAATCATTTCACAAAGTTAATTTTGATGACTTTAGAGTAGATAAAAATAAACTGAATCTGTTACCAAAGAAAAAATAATCATAACTGAAGTTACTGTAATCATTTTTTAAAAACAATAATATGCTTATTTTTGACACATAAAAATCTATTATTTAATCTTTAAAATTTAGTAACGATGACAAGAAAAGCAATGGCCAATTGGAAAGGCACAGGAAAAGATGGCAAAGGAACACTTTCAACCGAAAGTAATGTTTTAAACCAGTCACAATATTCCTATAAAACACGTTTTGAAAATGGCATAGGAACAAACCCCGAAGAATTGATAGCAGCCGCTCACGCAGGTTGTTACACCATGCAACTCAGTTTTTTGCTGGATGCCGAAGGATTTACTCAAAAAAACCTTGATACAGAAGCCGCAGTAACATTACAGGATGGCACTATTACTCATATTCATCTGGAATTGAAAGGACAAGTAACCGGCATTGACCAAAAGAAATTTGAAGAAATTGCATTAAAAGCAAAAGAAATTTGTCCTATTTCAAAATTATTTAATACTCACATTACACTTACCGTTTCTCTTATTTAACAGTCATTTGAATAGAAGAAATTTGAATAGAAGAAATATGCCTTTATTGTATTCTATTTTTTATTCTTTTATACCTAAAATAATTATCTTTGAATACTAAACAAAATAAGAGAGAAATTACACGGTTCTTATATGTTCTATTATTATGAAATAAAATGAAAAACAATATATTAGATACACTGAACGAAGCCCAGAAAGAAGCCGTCATTCATTATAATGGTCCAACACTTATTATTGCGGGTGCAGGTGCTGGTAAAACGCGTGTATTGACAAATCGAATTGCCTATATGCTGGAACAACATATACATCCTGCCCGCATCATGGCACTTACCTTTACCAACAAAGCAGCCAATGAGATGAAAGAACGTATATCGCAAATGGTTTCCTATAAGGCTACGCGCAACTTATGGATGGGTACATTTCACAGTATATTCCGAAGAATATTAAAAGATGAAGCCGAAAAACTTCATTTTAATTCTAACTTTACCATATACGATACGGACGACAGCCGTAGCCTTATAAAAAGCATTACCAAAGAATTATCGCTGGATACTGACCATTACAAACCCAACGATATTCATTCTCGAATCAGCAAGGCAAAAAACAATCTATGCACTCCCGAACAATATAAAAACGATAAACAAATGTTGGATTTGGATAGAAAACATAAGGTTGAAAACTTGTGGCAAATATTTGAATTATATCAGCGTCGCCTTGCAACAGCCAATGCTATGGATTTTGACGATTTGCTCTTATACACCAATATATTATTTCAAAATTTTCCAGATGTATTGGAAAAATATCAAAATCTGTTTGACTACATTTTAGTAGATGAATATCAAGATACTAACTATGCACAATACCTGATAGTTTATAAATTATCGCAAACACATCAAAACTTGTGTGTAGTAGGCGACGATTCACAAAGCATATATTCGTTTCGTGGTGCACGTATCGAAAATATTCTAAATTTTCAAAAAGATTACCCTCAACACCAACTATTCAAACTGGAACAAAATTATCGCTCTACCAAAACCATTGTAAACGCATCTAACAGCCTAATAAATCATAATGCGGGGCGTATTCCAAAAATAATTTTCAGCAATAACCATCAGGGTGAAAAAATTGATGTTCTGAAAGGCGTTACCGAAACAGAAGAAGCGTATCTCATTGCCAAGATTGCCTCCGACCTTCATAACGACAAAAAAATATCGTATAACGAAATAGCCGTGCTTTATCGTATCAATGCTCAGTCTCGCGTATTGGAAGATGCATTCAGACGTTTTAATATACCTTATAGAATATATGGAAGTTTATCGTTTTATCAGCGTAAGGAAATAAAAGATGTATTGGCATATACCCGTTTATCTTTGAACCATAACGATGAAGAAGCATTAAAACGAATCATTAATTTTCCCTTACGCGGTATAGGGCCTACTACGCTTGAAAAAATTCAAACCAACGCCATCCAAGATAATACAAGTATGTGGCAAATTTTATCCGATGACAATAAATTGCACGAAATAGTTAGCGATACATTCTATCACAAATTACATCCATTCGTATTACTGATAAATAAATTATCCGATTTGGCGACTTCAGTCAGTGCTTTCGTTTTTATAGATATGCTGTTAAAGAAAAGCGGAATTTTAAGTGAACTGGAAAAAGAAAAATCAGCCGAAGGCTTTACTCGAAAGGAAAATATTCAGGAACTCGTCAACAGTATTAAGGATTTTGAACAGAGTTTTGAAGAAAATTATCAGAAAAAACCATTTATTCAGGACTTCCTTGACCATGTTTCGTTGCTAAGTACTATTGACGAACAATCGGATAAGGATTCTCCAACAGAAAAAGTAACGTTGATGACAGCCCATGCATCCAAAGGTTTGGAATTTGAAATAATTTTTATTGCCGGTGCCGAAAAAAATCTTTTTCCACTCTCGTTTCATTCCATGAACGAACAGAATTTTGAAGAAGAACGAAGGCTTTTTTATGTAGCACTCACACGCGCCAAGCAAAAAGTATTTATAACCTTTACCGAACAAAGACAAATATGGGGCAATCGCCAATTTAGTGAGCCATCCTCTTTTATTAACGATATAGACCCGCAATACCTCAATATATCCTTTGAACAAGTTGAAGACTCCTTTTCATTTAATGTACACAACCGAAAAACAATTAGTAACAATAATATAAAATCACCTATTAAATTACCATCGTTAGAAAAAAAATTCGTACCTTTGAAAGAAATTAATTCAAAACAAACTTCTGCTACTGAACTACACGAAATGTCTCAAATTAGAGAAGGCATCAGAATTAGCCATGAGCGATTTGGCAAAGGATTGGTGTTAAGAGTTGAAGGAAATGCACCCAATACACGAGCACTTATTCAGTTTGATTTGAGTGGTCAAAAACAATTGTTGTTAAAATATGCAAAACTAACTGTTCTAAATAATGATTGACAAAAAACAATATTACAACACTATGCGAGAGCCATTGCATCTTCCTGAATATGGAAGACATATTCAAAATTTGGTAGATTACATAAAAACTATTCCGGACAAATCTGAACGGACACGACTATCAGAAATAGTGGTTCAAATAATGGCTAATTTTCCACCACATCTGAAAGATAGTCAGGAACAGAAAATAAAATTATGGAATCAATTGGCTCAAATATCCAACTATGAATTGGATATAGATTACCCAGTTGAAATTTATAAAAAGGAAGATTTTACCAAATACAAAAAAAAGTTGGATTATCCATCCAAGAATACACAACTCAAGCATTATGGAAATATTTCGGAAATGATGGCAAAGCAACTTTCTCAAATACCCGAAACACCCGAAAAGCAAGAAATGTTGATTAACCTTGCCAATCACATGAAAAAACAATACTTGCTTTTCAACAAAGAAGCCGTTAGCGACGAGCAAATTATGTCCGATATACGCAAAATGGCTAACGATAACGAAATGCTTATTCCAAATGTAAAACTAAACGAAACCAGCGACATTTTACATAAAAACAAGAAACGTAAAATCAAACGCAGATAACGATGGGTATTTTTTTAGTTGAAGGTGAACATCCGTTGTATGGTGAAATTGAACCTAAAGGTGCTAAAAACGAGGCATTGCAGGTTATTTGTGCTACATTGCTAACCAACGAAACTATTACCATTGAAAATATTCCTGAAATTCTTGATGTGATTAAATTAAACGAATTGCTCCAAACAATGGGAGTAGAAATTCATAAACTGGAAGAGGGAAAATACACTTACAACGCAAAAAATATCAATATTGATTATATAAACTCCAACGATTTTTACGATAAAGCCGCTAAACTGCGAGGCTCTATCATGGTTGCTGGACCTCTTTTGGCTCGTTTTGGCTATGCCGTAATACCTAAACCGGGTGGCGATAAAATAGGACGGCGGCATTTGGATACTCACTTTTTTGGATTTGAAAAACTGGGAGCCATTTCAACATTTAATCCCAGTCTCAGTTTATTTACGGTCAAGGCAAAAAAACTGAAAGGCACATCTATGTTACTGGATGAAGCATCTGTTACAGGAACAGCCAACATCATCATGGCTTCTGTGCTTGCCGAAGGAATAACAACTATATTTAATGCCGCTTGTGAACCGTATATTCAGCAACTTTGCAAACTATTAAATGCTATGGGGGCTTGCATCGAAGGAGTTGGCTCCAACCTGCTTACTATAAAAGGAGTTTCTGCACTTCACGGAACATCTCACAAAATTTTGCCCGATATGATAGAAGTTGGCAGTTTTATTGGATTGGCAGCACTTACTCAAAGCGATATTACCATTAAAAATGCTGGCATACCACATCTCGGCATTATTCCACAATCGTTTACAAAATTAGGTATTCCCATTGAATTTTGCAACGAAGACGATATTCATATTCCTGCATTAGAACATTACGAAATAGAAACCTATCTCGATGGTTCTATTCTAACTATTGCCGATGCTATCTGGCCTGGACTTAGTCCCGATTTGCTGAGTATTTTTCTGGTAGTAGCCATTCAAGCCAAAGGCAGCGTACTCATTCATCAAAAAATGTTTGAAAGCCGCTTGTTCTTCGTGGATAGATTGATAGAAATGGGAGCACAAATCATACTTTGCGACCCGCACCGCGCTATCGTTATCGGTCACGACCGACGTATTCCTTTACATGCTACCGAAATGAGTTCTCCCGATATTCGTGCAGGAGTAGCACTTCTTATCGCTGCTCTTTCGGCAAAAGGGACCAGTAAAATTCATAATATTGAACAAATTGACCGCGGTTATTTGAACATTGACCAACGGTTAAACAACATAGGTGCTCATATTCAACGAATTTAAATTAACCTGTATATGAAAAATGTATCATTAATTCTTTTAACGGCACTCATAGCAGTAAGTTTTTTTGCCAAACCTTCGGCAAGAACATCACAGCAAACAAAAAGCAAAGTTGTAGAAGGAACAGAAATAGGCAATAAGGCACCAGAAATCAAACTCAAAAATCCAGATGGAAAAACAATAGCATTGAGTTCACTCAAAGGAAAAATGGTATTAATCGACTTTTGGGCTTCATGGTGCGGTCCCTGTCGTCGTGAAAATCCAAATGTTGTAAGTGCTTACAAAAAATATAAAGATAAAAAATTCAACGGTGGCAAAGGTTTTACTGTTTACAGCGTTTCGCTTGATAATAATGCCGACCGTTGGAAAAGGGCTATTCAAACAGATAGCCTTATATGGGATAATCATGTCAGTGACTTGAAATATTGGGATTCGGAAGCAGCCAAAAAATATGGTGTATTGGGAATACCAACAAACTGGCTTATTGACGGTAATGGCATCATCGTTGCCAAAAATCTTAGAGGTAGCGACCTCGAAGAAAAATTACAATCACTGGTAAAATAAGGAGTTTATATATATTTTCTCAATAAATTAACGATGCGAAATAATGTAGAGGAAAATAAAGTGTTTGAAAATCTTGTAACATATATTACAAGTAAACCCTATAATCAACCTATTAAACCTGTATTTAAAACCGATGATTTTGCATTATATAATGCAGATTGCATAGAGATAATGAAACGTTTTCCTGACAATTATATTGATATGATATTTGCCGATCCTCCTTACTTACTTTCAAATAATGGAATTACTTGCCATGCTGGAAAAATGGTTTCTGTCAATAAGGGGAATTGGGATAAATCAAATGGATTTAAAAATGATTTATTATTTCATGAAAAATGGATAAGTGAATGTCGAAGAATTTTAAAACCCGAAGGCACTATATGGATTAGTGGAACAAATCATAGTATTTATCTTTGTGGTTATTTACTTCAAAAATTAAATTTTCACATTCTTAATGATATCGTTTGGTACAAGCCCAATGCTGCACCAAATTTGGCATGTACGACATTTGCTCATAGTCATGAAACCTTGATTTGGGCAAAAAAAGATAAAAAAGCCAAGCATATTTTTAATTATGAAAAAATGAAAATGGGAACATTTTCAGAAGATAAAATAAAATTTCCCAATAAGCAAATGAGAAGCGTATGGAGCATTCCCACACCACCAATAAATGAAAAAGTGTTTGGAAAACACCCAACTCAAAAACCGCTTGCTTTATTAAAACGTATCATCCTTTCTTCTACTATTGAAGGAAGCATTATACTTGATCCATTTAACGGTAGCGGAACAACGGGTATTGCATCTAAAATAATAGGGAATAGAAAATATATTGGAATTGATATTAACAAAGAATATATAGACCTTACTTTAAAAAGACTTAATATTAATGACGAAACCAATCTATTTTAACTTATGAACAATTCTTGGAAAACTATTTTTGATACCTATAAAATTAATGATCATGATTTTAATAAAACACCATTCATCATTTCTGCAAAAATGATAAAAGATGCGACAGCACATTTCCAAAAAACCGGTGAGAAAGAAGTTCGTATTCTTTGTTACCAGGATTCTCAAAAACACAGACCTCAGATTTTTGTTGATAAAGGATTATTTCTTTTGCCCGTAAAAAATGGGGAATATGCTATTATTAAAGGAGAAGGATATATTGACATTCCAGAAATTAAAACTACTACAAAAGTTTATTCTTCAAAATTAGATTTCATATTAGACACCTCACTTATAGGTAGTTCAGAAATGCAACACCTTGACTATGCATACGCTTCAAGTTTAGTGAGAACATTTTTAGAAGATCCCACACTTGTATTGACAATTCGTGGAAGAAAATACACACCTCCATTTTCTTTCATAGTTGGCAAGCAACAATTAACTGTTGAAAGTGTTCAAACAGAAGTTGACGCTGGTTATGAAGGAAAAAATCAAGTAGTATTAATAGAAGCAAAAAACAATAAAACAAATAATGCCATCATTCGTCAGTTATATTATCCCTTTCGACTATGGTCGCACTATACAAATAAAAAAGTAAAAACAGTGTTTTTCGAAAAAAAAGGGAAATATTATTCACTTTGGCAATTTGAATTTTCAGATATAAATGATTACAATAGCATACAACTAATAAAAAGTTGCCGCTATGAAATAAAGTAAAGTTTTTATGTCTTTCACCTACGAATATCCCCGCCCTGCCGTTGCTGCCGACATTATATTAATCGCAGATACAAAACCTTTTCAACAAATTTTGTTAATCAAAAGAAAAAATCCACCTTTTCAACATCATTGGGCTTTGCCCGGTGGTTTTATGAACATAGATGAACTATTGCATGATACTGCACTGCGCGAACTGGAAGAAGAAACCGGCATTAAATTAAATAAACTGACATTTTTTGGCATTTATGATAAACCCAATAGAGACCCACGTGGCAGAACCATTAGCATTGTTTATTATGCCATAATTTCTAAATTAATTCCACCTCAACATGGCGACGACGCTGAACATGCAACGTGGTTTTCACTTTCAGAACTCCCTCCTTTAGCCTTTGACCATGCACATGTTATATCCGATTTTTGCCATAGTATATTAACACGTTATTGATATTTAATTACATAGGCGGTTAATTACTTTTTATTTTCCCCACTTTATGGAATTTGGATACTCTTTAATTTTATAATATATTATTATATATAGTTATGAATAAATTTGTAATTTGTTGTTTGGCATGGTTTATCTCTTCCATGTTATATAGTCAGCCACCTAATGCTTATGTTGACAACCAGCCTTTCATTCATAAAACAAACAATTATACAACTCCCATTGAAACGGATACGTTTATTTCTTTTAACGAATTGACTATAGAATCTCGCTTAACAGAACTCAATTTTCAAACACCCATTCATCTTGAATTTAACAACGATGTAAAAAAATACATTGAATATTTTTTAACTAAGCGCAGTGATGTTATTACACGTTCTTTAGCCATGAGTTCCTATTACTTTCCCATATTCGAAACGTGTTTAGACAAATATCAACTGCCTATGGAACTGAAATACCTTGCCGTAGTTGAATCGGGATTAAATCCTTTTGCTCGAAGTAAATCAGGTGCTGTTGGCTTATGGCAGTTTCTGCTTCCTACGGCTCAATTGCTCAATCTAAAAGTTACCTCATTGATTGATGAACGTCGTGACCCTATCAAATCTACCGAAGCGGCTTGTCAATATCTGGAATATCTCTTTAATATGTATAACGATTGGCAACTTGCCATAGCCGCATACAATGGTGGTCCAAGCGTAATCAAAAATGCCATTATTCGCAGTGGCGGAAAATCTACATTCTGGGAAATAAAACCTTATTTACCCATCGAAACGCAAAATTATGTGCCCGCCTTTATTGCTGCCGTTTATCTGATGAACTTTTCAAAAGATTATTTTCAATTAACCTCCGAAGAAAATACAATTTATTTTCATCAAGCCGACACAGTGCTCATTAATCAACCTTTATATTTTAATGATATTTCTTCCATTTTAAATATACCGTTGGAAACGTTACGGTTTTTAAACCCTGCATACAAACAAGATTATATTCCCAAACAGAATTCATCCGTTCCTTTAATTTTACCGTCAGACAAAATAGCCGATTTTATTAAACAAAGCAAATCCATTCTTAAACACGAACTGCCCAATCAACAATTATTGACTTCGCAAAATAACAAACGAGCCATTACCTATACTGTAAAAAAAGGAGACTATTTGACCAAATTAGCCATTGCATTTCGCTGCTCGCCTGATGATATAAAAAAGTGGAACAACCTGCCATCCAACGAAATCGTTACTGGCAGTCATTTACTGATTTGGTGTCCCGAAGATAACTTGTTTACTATCGTTGAATAAATAAATTTTCTATGAAAATACATTATATTCCGCTCAACAAATTCGATATGGTAAAGGAAAACTATGACGGAACCATTACGGTAAAACCTCATATAAAACAGCGTTATATTTTTACCTGCCAAAATCAAAAAAACACCATTCTAATTTTCAATAACAAAAATGGCTGTGTTTTTTCCTATCATCTCGAGACATGCAGCCTTATTCAATTAAACCATGAAAATACCAAAGCATGGGAAAATTTAATCGGCATTGCTTGTATCAATCATCAACTTATTGCTTATTCACCCGAAAAGAAAGCCATTCTTTTTTTTGATGCTGAAACTTTTCAATATATCAGCGAATGCGATTTCCCTGTAGAAATAAATGCCCTTACCCTAGTTGAAAATCGTCTGTTTACTTATCAACGTAGCGATTCTACCATTTCTGTTTTTGAAATTCACGACCACACCTTTACTTTACAAAATTCTTTTGAAGTAAAAGGAATAGGTAATGCTTCATTGACCATTAATGAACATCATTTGTTTATAACCGATTCGGAAGAAAATGTTTTAAGAAAATATACAACCGATGGAAAACTTGTATGGGAAGCCATTTGTCCGTTTATAGACCCTATTGGACAAATATGGGACAGCCATGAATTGTATATTTTATATAGTGGACTCGTTAATGAAGTTGGATACGACAACAATTGCTGGCAAGAACAAAAACCTTTTTTTCATCCTTTGAAAATTAGAATTGAACAGGCTGAAAATATGGTAACCACTTATACCAACGCTTTTGAAGTAGATTTTTTTTACGAAGAACACTTTTTTAATCGTATTGCTGAAAGTAAACTCCCCATGACCATTGATATTGCATTGCCACCTCCGACCAAACATCAACAATTATTAGACGTAGCACCATTGGGATTGGAATTCAATATTATTGAAAAAAACAAGTTGCCATATGCCCGTTATGAAATAAAAAATAAATCTACCGATTTACATGCCATAGGATACAAAGCCCGATTAAGACTTCAAAGCGTAAAAACAACCATTTTAAATAATACTGAATTTAAACTTTCGGACAAAGATTTATTAACCGAAGAAGAAAAATCAGAACTTGATGTAACCAATCATTATTTCGACCGGTTTTTGTTAGAAGAAAATTTGAACAGTATAACCAAACTTTTAAAAATCAGAAATACTATTTTTTCAAAATTGTATTATCGAAAAAATACGTATGCTACTTCGTTTGTCGAAGTTTTGAAAGATGGTTACGGCTCATGTGGTGATTATACCTCACTTATTATGATTTTAATGAGTTTGAATAAACTGTCATGCCAGTCAGTAGGTGGGTATAAAATTCCTCGCTTTTATAACGGCGAAGGAAATATTATCAGTGCTTATTACAATCATGCATGGATAGAAACGTATGATACCAACAACCAGTCGTTCTCTTTTGAAACAAGTTCCGACGATAAGGAATACCATCAACGCTTATGCGAAGGTCAGTTTTTAGGAATAGACTGGACGCATGTAAAACTATATAACGGCAAGGCACATCCAAATTTAATTGATATACCTTCACATCCCGAACGTCACCCTTTCGACTACTTTCAAAAAGCCAGTGCATATTTTATCATCAACAAAGAATTGGATGAAATATAATGTCATTTTTTATATCAAATATTCGTTATATATTTGAAGCCAATTAAATTGATTTATTAACTAAATTTTTTTACTATGAAAAAAGTTTACATGTTTTTGGTTGCAAGTTTAGTTAGCGTTCTAACTATAAATGCACAAGTTATTTATTCCGACAACTTTGATTCCTATACCGTAGGCTCCAAAGTTGCCCAGACTATTGGTTCTACTAACTGGACTACGTGGTCTAATGCTCCTGGAGGTGCAGAAGATGGTGTTTTTTCAAACACACAGTCTTTAAGCCCTTCTAATTCTGTTTACATTGCAGGTACTAATGACCTGGTTTTTAAATGTGGTGGAAAAACAACAGGACGTTATGAATTGAGTTGGAACATGTTTGTGCCAACGGGCAATATTGGTTATTTTAACATATTGCATAGTTTTGCTGGGAGTAACAGCGAATGGGGATTTCAGGCATACATTTACAACGACTCCATTTTTGTAGATGCCGGTGCCGCAACTGCTGCCGGTACTAACTTTACAAGAAATGCATGGCATTTGGTAAAACTCATCATTGACGTTGACGATGACTTTGCTACTTTTTTTCTTGATGGAACCGAAGTTATCAGTTATCAGTGGAGCAAAGGCTCTTTTGGCGATGGAACCTTACATAAACTCGATGCCATCGATTTTTATGCATGGGATGGCACAGGTTCTCCCACACCTCTTACAGGTGGTTCTACTATTGGATTTTATTTTGACGATTTATTGTACGAACAAGTTACTGCTCCTGGTTCATCCATGAATCTTACCGCCGTTGTTAATGGTGCGGATGTAGATGTTAACTGGACTGCACCTTCTACTACTCCCGATAATTATAAATTGAGCCGTAATGGTTCTATAATTTTTGTTACTCCTTCGGCACTTTCCTATACCGATGTTGGTCCATGGCCCTATACGTATGTGTATATGGCAAGAGCCGGTTATGGTGTACTGGGTTATTCGCATGCTTCAAATACCGATACAGTTGTTATTACTGGCGGTGTTACCAGAAATCTTGTTTTGATGGAAGGCGGAACGGGGACATGGTGTGAATTTTGTCCGGGTGCTGCTATAGGGATACGCGACCTGATTGAAACAAACCATAAAAGTGCGGTAGCCATTGAATATCATAGCGGAGATACTTATGAAACAGTAGATGCAACCCAACGATTGGGATATTACACTATAATGTATTTTCCTACCATGATAGCAGACGGAAAATTAAAAGTAGAAGGTGGAAATGCTACCACCAGCATGTATTCCTATTACTTGCCCAATTATGATACCCGTATAGCCACACCATCGTTACAAAATATGAATGTTAATATAGTAATGACAGGTACCGATACATATACTGCAACCATTAATATAGAAGAAATCTATCCTTATGTAAAAACAGGATTATCGTTACGAACTGCCCTAACGGAGTCAAATATTCCTGAAATATGGGGAAATCAAACGGAAGTAGATTATGTTTGTCGCGCCATGTATCCCGATGCCAGCGGTACCAGTTTGGATTTTACCAATTCAAATACTCAGAGTGTAACGCTTAACTTTACCACTACCGGTTATGTAAAAAATAACTGCCAGTTTGTTGCCTTTGTTCAACACGATGCTTCACAGGAAGTAACGCAGGTTGTTAAAGTTGACATGTCCACTATTCTTGGAATAGAAGAACTGCAAGGTGATAATATCAGTATTTATCCTAATCCTGCCAGCGATTATATGGTATTAATATCCAATGGAAAAGGTACCATGAACATCATGGATATTACAGGAAAGGTTGTTTACAGCAGTAATGTTACCATGAATACTCAATTTACCGATATTTCAACACTTAGCAAAGGTATTTATTTTGTAACCTATACTACCAGCAACAAAACATTTACACAAAAACTTATCGTTCAATAATTGTTTTATAGAAAATAAAAAAAGCCTGAAAAAAATTTCAGGCTTTTTTTATTTCTAAACAGAATAATTACTTTTATGCAAACATTATTAAAATGAAATCATTAACTACAATTCTTTTACTTGCTTGTTTTATAACAAGTTACGGACAATTAAAGTCCATCCTTCCGATTGAAAAAAAATCATACCGTCAAGAAAAAGTATCCTATTTAAAAAACACGTTGTTGGACAATTATGATGTAAACTTTTATTTTATTGACTTGAATGCAACCAATCAAAATAAAACCATATCGGGTAAAACAAGCATGAAAGCAAAAGTAGTAAATCAGCCTTTGTCGGAACTGATGTTGCAACTAAACTCATCGTTAATTGTCGACTCTGTTCATCTTAATGGAATGCTTTACCCTTTCACTTTTACAAACAGCGAAATTCATGTGTCAGTTTCAAGCACTATTCCTATTGGACAGTATTTCATAGCCGATGTATTTTATCATGGAACATCTACTGGGTCTGGAATTAAGAGTTCTTCTGTTCTTAATACAAGAGCAACATGGACATTGAGCGAATCGTATCATGCCATGGACTGGTTTCCTTGTAAACAGGAATTAACCGATAAAATCGATTCCGCTTATATTTTTATCACTTGTCCCAATACACTACAAGTTGGGTCCAATGGTTTGCTTACAAAAATTGATTCGTTGCAAAACAACATGGTTTGTTATGAATGGAAAACCTATTATCCCCTAGATTATTATTTAATCAGTTTTACGGTCAGCAAATACCAACCTATCATTCAATACGCACATCCTCAAGGATTGCAGGATTCAATTTTAATTTTAAATTATTTATACAATAGCAGTAATTTTATTTCTCATTATCAGGATACCGTTGCAAGAACAGCATCATTCATAGAACTTTTATCCAATTTATATGGACTCTATCCATATTATAAGGAGAAGTATGGGCATTGCACAGCCCCTATTGGTGGAGGCATGGAACATCAAACGATGACCACTCTTTCAACCTTTAGTTTTGAACTTATTATTCATGAATTGGGACATCAATGGTTTGGCGATTATGTTACTTGTGCCAACTGGCAGGATATATGGATAAACGAAGGTTTTGCCACTTATACTTATTATATAGGATTGCAATATTTGCTTTCACAAAACAGTGCCGACCAGTGGATGCTCAACACACACAGCGATATTATGTCAGCATCCGATGGTAGCATATATGTGCCTTTCGCCGATATTAATGACGAAGGCAGAATTTTTGATTATCGCCTGTCTTATGAAAAA
The DNA here is from genome assembly GCA_964431135.1 of uncultured Bacteroidales bacterium. Taxonomy (GTDB): domain Bacteria; phylum Bacteroidota; class Bacteroidia; order Bacteroidales; family GWA2-32-17; genus Ch61. Next base: position 16,803 of record CAYSIN010000003.1, on the reverse strand, counting down.
GGAGCCGGCATTATTCATACCTTGCGATATATTATTAATGATGACAGTACATTTTTTGCTACGCTCAGAGGTTTTTTACAACAATACGCATTCGGAACTGCTACCGGTGATGATTTTAAAAATTTTGCACAAAATTATACCGGCATGGATTTTACACAATTTTTTGATGAATGGTATTATGGCGAAGGATTCCCAACATATTCCATGATTTGGAATCAACAAACCGATTCAGTCTATTTTTCTTTAAGCCTTCAAAGTTCAGCAACAACCATTACGCCTTTTTTTCATTTGCCCGTTGAAATTAAATTTTCAAATGGTACCAATGATACTATTGTTCGTGTTTTTCATCAATACAATCAACAGGCATTTGCTTGTCATATTCCTTTTACTGTTTCTCAAATTACCATTGACCCTCGCAATTATATTATAAACGATATAGGAAGTATTGTTACTTCATCCAAAAAGACAGAATCTGAATCAGCATTCCAAATTTATCCCAACCCTGTGAACGATTATTTGCATATTATCAGTATTAATAAAAGTGCAACAGTACGTATTTACGACTTCACTGGAAAATTTATTAAAACTTCAGAACAGCAGGAAAAAATAGATGTTTCAGATTTAATGCCCGGCATATATTTTATAGAAGTCAACGGATACAAGCAAAAATTTATCAAGTTGTAATACATGAATGCATACCATGTATTTCCATTTTTTTTGCTTTTTTCAACAGTATTATATTGCCAAAATATAGACACAAATTACATTGCTATACCTCCTTACAAAGGTAAAGTTTATTTTTATTCTACTACAAAAAATAACCAACTCTCCTTTCAAAATACGTTAAATAAATACACCCTAACCTATTATCCTAATTCATGGGGAAGCATGGGAGTAGGTTTTACCTATAAAGCACTGGATTTATCCATTGGCTTAATTCCTTATGGCAAACGCGAAGAATCCGTATATGGAAAAGTATCCCGTATTGATATTCAAAGTCATATTTATGTACGAAAATTTATTATAGATGCCTTTCTTCAGAGTTATAGTGGACTTTATTCTACCAGTGGCATAGTAACTTCAAACTCATATAAAGTTTATAAGCGAAATGATATTTCCATTAGCCAAATCGGAGGCAATGGCATATATATATTTAATCACAATCGTTTTTCTGCCAAAGCAGCCTATTCACAATCAGAAATACAGAAAAAACGCATTGGTACGTGGGCATTGGGTATTAAATTAAACATTTTTAGTGTAAACGGTGATTCTTCGTTTACCTCTTCAAAACTCGACAGTTTATTTAAACCCGATTATCGCTTTATAAAATTTTCGGTTCTTCAAACAGGTTTTCTGGGAGGTTATTTACAAAACTGGCTCTATAAAAACTGGACTTTCAGTATAACGGTTTTAGCAGGTTTGGGTGAACAAATGCAATATAAACAATTAATTTCAGATGTAAATAAAACGTATGCACATGCTACTATGGGTATTATTGAAAACATAAGAATAAGTGCCGGTTATTCCAAAAATAATTTCTATTTTCTCTTAGCTATTATTTCCGATAACTGTTCATACCCTTTTGATAATAATCATTTATTAAACCATGGTTTTGGTAGAATAGACTGCATTTTGGGATACAGAATTTTCAATAAAAGGTTTAATCCTGTCTTCATTTATTAGAAAAGAAATTTTGTGTTCGGAATAATCAGCATGAAAATATGGTATTATTATTTCCTGCTGTAAAACCAATATTTTTATGACAAAAATCATGTTTATGACTTTGTATGTACTCTAATTTTAACTACTTAATTTTTAAAATCAATTTATTTATAATTAATTAATAAGGAGGTAAAACAATGACAGAAGTAAAAGAAATTCTGCAAAAAGTAACAACAAAGTATGGCAAGGAGCGTACGGCACTTATACCGGCACTGCAAGCCATCGTTAAGGAAAAACGTTACCTGAACGATGAAGACATCATGGAGGTAGCAAAAACATTTGATTTATCATCCGCCGAAGTATATGGAACAGCCACATTCTATACCTTTTTAGATACGGTACCACGTGGTCAATATGTTATACGTATTTGCAAAACTATTTCGTGCTTTATGGCTGGCAAGGATGAAATCATAAACACCGTTTCCGACATGCTTAAAATAAAAGTAGGCGAAACAACCGTTGATAAAAAATTCAGCCTGTTAACCGCTAATTGTCTTGGCTGGTGCCATAAGGGACCCGTTATGCTTATTAACGATGAAGTATATACGGAACTGACACCTCAAAAAGCAATTGAAATTATTCAATCGTATCAACAAAAGTAGTGGTTTAACCTTAAAATTTTTAAAAATGGAAACTAAAAAATTAAAAAAAGTAGATTTAATTTTTGATACAACAGGTTGTGACCCTGTAAATGTATTAACCAAAAATGTACTTACCCGTAAACCGGATGAAATAATTAACGACATCATTGATTCGGGATTAAAAGGGCGCGGTGGTGCTGGATTTCCTACAGGTTTAAAATGGAAATTCACCAAAGGCGAAAAATCGGATGTAAAATATGTTATCTGCAACGCCGACGAAGGTGAACCCGGTACATTTAAAGATAGAGAAATACTGGAAAAGGTTCCTACTAAAGTTTTTGCGGGAATGGCAATTTGTGCATACTGCATTGGAGCAAAAGAAGGATACATATACCTGCGTGGTGAATATAACTACTTACTCCCCAAACTGAATAAAAGTCTGGACGATTTCAATAAAAAACTTAAAGAAATTGACCTTGATTTTACTATTCAAATTCGTTCCGGTAGCGGTGCTTATATTTGCGGTGAAGAAAGTGCTTTGTTCGAAAGCCTTGAAGGTAAACGCGGAGAAGCACGCAATAAACCCCCCTATCCTACCGTAGCAGGTTTTATGGGCAAACCAACCGTTATTAACAATGTAGAAACCTTTGTTACTACGATTATGATTTGCAATATCGGTGTTGAAAAATTTAAAAATTTGGGAACTAAAGATTCACGCGGTTCAAAAGTATTTTCCGTTTCGGGCGATACACCCATAGCCGGTATTTATGAACTTGAACTGGGCATGACTGTCGATGATTTTGTAAAGGAATTTGGGGATGGTGATACCAAGGCAGTTCAGGTAGGTGGTGCTTCTGGACATTGTATTCCACGTAAAAAATTCAACGATATCATTATCGGTTTTGAAGGAGTTCCTACGGGTGGTTCTATGATGCTTTTCAACAGCAACCGTTCCATGTACAACGTCCTGAAAAATTATCTCGAATTTTTTGCTGAAGAATCTTGTGGACAATGTACTCCTTGCCGTGTAGGATGTCAACAATTATTATTAGGCATCGAAGCAGTTAAACATGGTGAACGCCCCGCTTCTTATCTCGAAGAATTAAAGAAATTGGCTCTTTCCATGAAAATTGCTGCTAAATGCGGCTTGGGACAATCACTTGCCAATCCATTTATTTCTATCATTGACAATTTTAAAGAAGAAATCATTTACTAAAATATAGGAGAAAAAAATATGAGTAATAAAATGATAAACCTGAAAATAAATAATATTCCAGTATCCGTTCCTGAGGGAACCACTATTTTGGAAGCAGCCAAAAAATTAAATTTCAGAATTCCAACCTTATGCTATCATGAAGATTTGAGCATTGCAGGTAATTGTCGTGTATGCCTTGTTGAACAAGTTGGAAATAGATTGTTGCAGGCATCCTGTGCAGTTCCAGTATCCGATGGAATGGAAATTTTGACCAACAGCACTAAAGTGCGTCAGGCTCGCAAACATGTTATTGAATTGCTGCTATCTGAGCACCGTGCCGACTGCACCGAATGTTATAAAAATGGAAATTGTGAACTTCAATCACTTGCCAACGAATACGGTGTAAATCAACATATATTTATTGATTTGAACCGTAAAAAGAATTATACTATCGACCGCAGTTCCTATTCTATTATTAAGGATGATAGCCGTTGCATACGCTGTCAGCGTTGTGTTCGTACTTGCGAAGAATTACAAGGCGTTTCTGCTCTTGCCGTTGCATACAAAGGCGAGCAAATGAAAATTTCAACCTTCTTCGAACATCCCATGTTTGAAGTGATTTGTACCAACTGTGGACAGTGCGTCAACCGTTGTCCAACCGGTGCTCTTATCGAAAAAACGTATGTGGACGAAGTTTGGGATGCCATCAACGACCCTACCAAGCATGTTGTTGTTCAAACGGCTCCTGCTGTTCGTATTGGATTGGGCGAAATCCTTGGCTATGAACCAGGCGAACGTGTTACCGGAAAAATGGTTACTGCATTAAAATTATTAGGTTTCGATTCTGTATTGGATACCGATTTTACTGCCGACTTGACCATTATGGAAGAAGGTACTGAACTATTAACCCGTCTAAAAAAAGCGTTGGTAGATAAACAAAAAACAGCACTTCCTATGATGACTTCTTGCTCTCCCGGTTGGATTAAATTTCAGGAACATTTATTCCCCAATTTGCTAGATAACCTTTCCACCTGCAAATCACCTCAACAAATGTTTGGTGCATTGGCAAAAACCTACTATGCTGAAAAGAGAAAACTGGACCCAAAAAACGTCGTTTCCGTTTCCATTATGCCATGTACTGCTAAAAAGTTTGAGGCAAATCGTCCCGAAATGCGCTCCAGCGGCTATCAGGATGTTGACTATGTACTTACCACCCGTGAATTAGGTTTAATGATTAAACAGGCAGGCATTGACTTTATGAAATTACCTGATAGCAATTACGACAGCGTTATGGGTGCTTCTACCGGTGCTGCTGTTATTTTTGGTGCTACAGGTGGCGTTATGGAAGCAGCATTGCGTACTGCTTATGAAATTGTTACCGGTCGCGAAGTTCCTTTCAAAAACTTGAACATAACTCCCGTACGTGGTATGGAGGGTGTACGTGAAGCATCTATTAAAATCGAAGGATGTGTCCCCGATTGGAGTTTTCTCGAAGGTGCCGAATTAAAAGTTGCCATTGCCCATGGATTGGCTAATGCTAAAAAATTGATGAAAGCCGTCAACGATGGAACTGCTTCCTATCACTTTATCGAAATCATGGCTTGTCCCGGCGGATGTTTGGGTGGCGGTGGACAACCTATTCCTACCAATAAGGAAATTCGTAAAAAACGTGCCGAAGCTATTTACGCCGAAGACGAAGGCATGCCTATACGTAAATCGCATGATAATCCTGAAATACAACTTATCTATCAGGATTACCTTGGCAAACCACTTGGACATAAATCGCATGAATTGTTACATACCCATTATGTACCTAGAAAACGTTTTTAATGTTTCGCTTATATAATAAAAAGGGCTGCTCCCAAAAGGAACAGCCTTTTTTTATACCAAACAAACAAGCACGATTAAACGTGACTAAGGATATAAAATAACCACCCGGTTGTGAATAATCATACCCTTGTAATCGAGTTGTCTCTATACGATATTTGTTTTGAAATAATGTCATAATTGTTTTTACAAACCTAATGTAATCATGATAGAAATACAAGAATTTGTATTCCACCATAGTAATATTACATGGAGATTTAAATAATTACAAAAAATTTAAAAATTGTCGTGTATCTTTGCCCTAAAAAATAATGTTGAAAAATAAAGAGCGTTTAATTTTAATTACCAACGACGATGGCTATTGGGCTTCGGGTTTAAACGCATTGATAGAAGTAATAAAACCTTATGGTCGTGTGGTCGTGGTTGCACCCGAAAAAGGAGAATCCGGAAAATCGCATTCCATTACCATGAGTTTACCCATACGTTTAAAACGCATAAGTGAAGAAAAAAATATCACTCTATATTCGTGCACCGGCACACCAGTAGATTGTGTAAAACTGGCATTAAATCAGGTAGTAGAACAAAAACCCGCTATGGTGGTTTCTGGATTTAATCATGGTAGCAACTCATCTATCAGTGTTATATATTCTGGAACTATGGGTGCTGTCATAGAAGCATGTTTCAACGGCATTCCTTCTATTGGGTTCTCCTTACTCGATTATCAGGAATTTCCTGATTTTTCGGCTTCACAAAAAATAGCCATCAATATAATTGAAAAAGTGCTTGCACACGGTTTGCCTACAAATGTATGTTTAAATGTAAATATTCCAAAATTACCGTTTTCTAAAATTAAAGGTATTAAACTGGCACGTCAAGCCATGGGTATATGGAAAGAAGAATTTGAAAAACGTATAGACCCGAGTCAGCAACCCTATTACTGGATGACAGGTGATTTTCATAATAACGAACCCAACGCAACCGATACCGACGAATGGGCATTAACACATGGGTATGCATCGGTAGTTCCTATTCATACCGATTTAACGGCTTACCATGCATTTAAACATTTTACCTCGTGGCATTATGAATAAAAACAAGTGGAACAAATGGTGGATAGGCTGGACAGTCGGAATGATACTTCCCGTCTTTGGATTTTTGTTGATATATGCATTAGATAAATCACACTATTCACTGAGTTACTATATCGCTATTTCTTACAAAATGCAGGTTATTTCAAAAATAATTTGTATCAGTTTAATTGCCGATTTTCCAGGTTTTTACTTTTTTTTAAATCGAGAGTTATATATTTCGGTACGGGGCATTATTTTAAGCATGTTGACATGGGGTGTTTTTTTACTGTTTATTAATTTTATTATTCCACTGTTGTGAAATATTATATTATTGCTGGCGAAAAATCGGGCGATATACATGCTTCCAACCTTGTAAAGGGTATTATAAAACATGACGAACATGCCGTTATTAGAGGCTGGGGTGGCGACGCTATGAAAAATGCCGGCGTGGAAATGGTAAAACATATCCATGACCTTGCCTTTATGGGACTGGTAGAGGTACTTTTTCACCTGAATACCATCCGTCGCAATTTTAAATTCGCTTATTCGGACATTCGTTCATTCAATCCCGATGTATTAATTTTAGTTGATTTCCCCGGCTTCAATCTCCGTCTTGCTAAATACGCATTTAAACATCATATAAAAGTTTTTTTCTACATTTCTCCTACAATATGGGCATGGCAAACATCACGCGTATATCAAATTAAAAAATACGTAAATAAAATGTTTGTCATTCTTCCATTCGAAAAAGAATTTTATAAAAAATACGATGTGGACGTTATCTATGAAGGAAATCCCATTCTCGATTCTATTGGCGAAGCACTAGAAAATACGGAAACATTGGAGTCCTTCTGTCAGCAAAATTCTTTGCCTCCAAAGCCTATTGTTGCCATACTTCCCGGCAGTCGTGTACAGGAAATAAAAAAAATATTGCCTGTCATTTGCAATACTGTTTCATCGTTCCATGATTATTCTTTTGTAATTGCAGGTTTGTCTTTTTTGCCAGCATCGCTGTACGAAGAGTTTATTCACCAAAAAAATGTATATATTGTATATGACAAAACATATTCATTATTACATCAGGCTACGGCAGCCATAGTAACTTCGGGCACTGCGACTCTTGAAACAGCATTATTTCACGTTCCGCAAGTGGTTTGTTATAAAACAAATCCATTATCCTATGCCATCGCCAAAAAACTGGTAAAAGTAAAATACGTTTCGCTGGTCAATCTCATTTTAAACAAAGAATCGGTACGCGAACTAATTCAACGTGAACTTAACGTAAAGAACTTGACCATTGAACTTCAACGAATACTGGATGATTCGCATAGAAAAATTATTTTGGATGATGAACATCGTTTATCCTCTTTAATTGGCGAAAAAGGTTCTTCGGAACGCATAGCCAAACGAATGATTGAACTGTTAAAGAACTCATGAGATGAAGTCTTTGTATTTTTCTATTTTATTCATCATTATAGCCTCTACTCTTAGTGCTCAGCGATTAAATATTGCCGTTTTCTATAATTACCGCATCTCGTCCGTAGTGATGAATGTGTATATGGGTTCTTATAATGTTTATGAAGATACCGTATTGCTTATGACTCTGGTTCAAAACGATATAATGTTATTAACAGCAAAAAATGATTCCGTAGAAGTAAAAAAAAGCGATGGCAAGATATTGCGTTTCAAAAAAATTATATTTGAAGGTATTTCAGAAGTAAATGTTTTAAAATTTAAGCCTACCGTTCCATCGATGCAGCAACGCTATTATGACGACGATATGCAAATCAAAACTAAAAACGGCTGTTTGTGTTTTAACAATTTGGTACGTCTTGAAAATTACATTTGCGGCGTTGTAGAAAGTGAAAGCGGATATCAGGCAAGCGAAGAATTTTACAAGACACAAGCCATTCTTTGCCGAACCTTTACACTGGAAAATTTAGGAAAACATTATGCCGAGCAGTTTAATCTGTGCGACGGCGTTCACTGTCAGGCATACAAAGGAAAAAATTACAGTCTTTCTTATCATGCAGTTATTGCCAAAGCCGTTAACGATACACGTGACCTTGTAATGGTTGATACTTCCGGTTCAGTGATTGATGCTCCATTCCATGCCAATTGCGGCGGTCAAACCATGAATGCCGAAGACGTATGGGGAAGTTATAAGTATTACCTGCGTTCTGTAAACGATTCATTTTGTAAATATCAACGAAATATTTATTGGAAAAAGAAAATATCCATGGTCGAATGGAAAAATTTTCTTACTTCCAATAATATTGATTTCCCTCTGGCAAACGATACGGCTTTTAACTTCGTTCAACCCAATAGAAAATCTTTTTATAACATTGAAAAGGATAGTATTTCGTTACGAAAAATTAGAGAATATTTTAACCTCAAATCTACTTTTTTCAATCTTAAAACCGAAGGCGACAGTTTATTGATTTCTGGTAAAGGTTTTGGGCACGGCGTTGGTTTGTGTCAGGATGGTGCCATGCAAATGGCTAAACGCGGGTATTCCTATAGTAACATTATCGCTCATTATTACAAAGGAGTAAAAATAGTGAGTTATAAATCGATTCCCTTTTATCAGTCTATTTTATCGGACGATTAGTTGACACGAAATTTCCGTGTTACTATATTTTGTCCATTGCGCATAATTAGTATATATATGCCTTGCTTTAGCCACACAGGTATTTCCAATTTCTTTTCACTGGAATATAAGTTATCTGTATAAATAGAAATACCCGTAATATCGAACAGTTCAATTTTGTAATATTCATTTTCCTGAACGGCTGAAATGATGATTTTTTCGGAAAGTTTATCATACAAGGCTGTTGTGTTCAATAAAATGGGTATTGCATTATTATAATCTTTCAACGTATCTGCTGATTGAGCACTTACCTGAAAGGTAAATAAAACGAATATGCCTGCTAAAATCTTTTTCATTTAATTTTTTTTACGGTAAAAAGATGCTGAGGTTACAATTTTTTTTTAAACTTATTAACAATTCAATCTATAAATTTAAAAAATGTCAATATTTACAGGCATTTCAGATTGTTAAAAAAAATAGAATATTTTTTTGGAATTTTAAAAATTAGGTGTTATTTTTGAAAAACTAAAATGAAGACTTATGAAGAAATTTTACTTCTTAATTGCTTTATTATGTTTGTTCGGTTGTAACAACACTTCCCCAAAAAACAATCCCACCGATTCCGATTCATCTGCAACAGCACAAATTAATGCCAATCATAAAGAAGTTGCCTATTACAACGACGGACAAATAAAATTTGTACAGGAATATTTAAACGGAATTAAACATGGTACTTACAAAAACTGGTATGAAAGCGGAAAGATACGTACCATGGGAAATTATTACATGGGGTTTCGCAAGGGAATATGGAGTTGGTACAGCGAAATGGGAAGATTGGATTTCCAAGTTAATTACGACAAGCAGGTTGCTTCCCTTTAGTACGCAACAACATTTACAAAACACTACATTAGCGAAATTGTTTTCGAATGGTATAACGTTACGGGTGTTCGTTGCCGAGAATCAACGTTCTATTCTGATTACCAGAAAGTAAATAGTCGTCCCTTAAAAAGTGGTTGTTGATTTGTTCATTTGTAAGGAAACTCAACATTCATTTCATTCTTTTATGAGCGGTTTGGTATTAAGTGGGGAAGAATATGGAAGTGTACAATGGGATAGGACATCCCCCTACCCCCTTCAAAGGGGGAGGAATTTGGGAAATGGGCTATTGCTCCCATGGCTTTCTTCTAAATTTTAAATTTGATATTTGAATTCTGATATTCTTTTAACCGCAAGTAGCCCTACCTCGTCCTCGTCGAGGATGCACATTTTCATTCTTTTGTGAGCGGTTTTGATATAAAACAGCCATCATTATTCATATTACACCACGCCAAACTCAGCATTATTAATACATCCAGATTTTGTTAATAACAATTGCTAAAACGTAGCAATAAAATATTTTTGTTCCCGTTAAAATCATTATGCTTTTTAAAGGTAACATACATTCCTATATTTACATTATTGGTCTGGCATTACTGGCGGCATCTGTTCCCACATCGGTCTTTATGATGAGTGTCTCACAATTTATTATTTTAGGAAATTGGCTGCTGGAAGGCGATTTCAAAACAAAATGGAAACGATTGATGCAACACAAAAGTGCCTTGCTTTTTATTTCTATCTTTTTTATTCATTTAATTTGGCTTTTCCCGCCTCAGGATTATCATTATGCCTTTAACGATATACGCATCAAACTTCCCATATTTATACTGCCTTTACTCGTAGTAACATCAAAACCTATATCAAACAAGGAATTGAAATATATTTTATACTCATTTGTTGCGTCGGTTACAGTAGTATCGTTTATTATTTTATATCGTTATATTTTTAGAGTTCAACTTGGCATAACCGATTATCGTGAATTATCCCCCTTTATTTCTCATATTCGTTATTCATTGATGGTTGTATTTTCCATCTTTATTATTGCCAGTCAATTCAAGGTTAAAGAAAAATCAAAAACAGCAACACTGCTGTGGATAATAGTTTCGGTCTATCTTATTTTACTTTTATTTATCATAAGAGCAAACACAGGAATAATTGTATTCGCCATAATGCTGATTTTATCATTCCTCTATTATTTAAAAAAAGTACGCCCATTGTTCAAAATTGCAGGAACAGCCATCATACTTGCCGGACTGATTAGTTTCTGCCTTTATACATTACATATATGGAATAGTTTTATCAGTGCCTCTGAACTTTTACCACCATCCTCCACCGTAAAAACTCCCAACGGTAATCCTTATACTTTTCTATCCGAAAATAAGGATGTAGAAAATGGAGAACGTGTATGGTTTTTTATTCAGGAAGATGAAATGAGAAAGGAATGGAACAATAGAAGTACATTGCCTTATGATGATAAAGACAAAAAAAACAATGATTTGAAATATACACTGGTTCGATATTTATCTTCCAAAGGATTAACAAAAGATTCACTAGGTATTTCTCAACTTTCACAGGAAGATATTTCTGCTATTGAAAACAGTATAGCCAATTATACCTACACAAAACAATTTTCCATTTATACCATTATCTATAAATTTTTATGGGAGTTTTATTCGTATAGAAATTATAAAGATGCTAATGGACAATCGTTCATTCAACGAATTGTGTATGCCCAAACGGCTATTTCGATTATCAAAAAACATTTCTTTTTTGGTGTAGGCACAGGCAATGTACAGCAGGCATTCAATCAGGAATATTCACAGCAAAAAAAACTTCTTGATAAAAAATACTGGCTTCGGGCACATAATCAATATCTGACATTTTTATTAACATTTGGCATTTTCGGCTTTTTGTGGATTTGTTTTTCCTTTTTATATCCTTTTTTTAAAAATTTGAATGGGAATAAATTCGTGTCGTTGATATTTCTTTCCATTGCTTTGATTTCCTTTGTGAACGAAGACATGCTCGAAACGCAGGCAGGAGTTACATTTATCGTTTTATTTTATGTTCTGTTTGCCTTTGGAAATAGAAAAGAACTTACCGAAAGTACTCCCCTGCCTCCTATCACGAATTAAAAATTCAAATTTCAAAATTCAAATTATACATTTTATTTTTATTTTTGCGTAGTCTTTTCCATATAAAGCAAATATATTAATACAGATGTTGCAGAAGCAAAAACGGGTCATTATTCTTATATTAATTGCTATACTTACATGGCTGCTAAGCATAAGTCTTAACGATATACACTTCAACAAGCCATACAGTTACACGCTGTATTCATCCAATCATGAGTTAATGGATATACAGGTTTCTCAGGATGAGCAATGGCGTTTTAAAATGGACACTACCCTATTGCCTGAAAAATTGATAACCGCCATAATAGTATATGAAGACCGTCATTTTTTTCTTCATCATGGAGTAGATATTATGGCGTTACTGCGGGCATCGGAACTCAATATAAAAAATAAACGTATTGTAAGTGGTGGAAGTACCGTAACCATGCAGGTAGCACGCATGTATTACAACAACAGTAAACGTACCTACCTGCAAAAAATTAAAGAAATAGGTATGGCTTGGTATCTTGAATTTATCATGAGCAAAGATGATATTTTAAAACTGTATTTAGAAAATGCACCCTTTGGTGGAAATGTGGTTGGTATTGAAGCCGCATCATGGCGATACTTTGCACGTTCTCCACACACACTCTCTTGGGCAGAAAGTGCATTGCTTGCTATTATGCCCAATAATCCAGCCAATATTAATCTTCAAAAAAACAGAATTCTGTTGAAAAAAAATCGTAACAAACTTTTGAAACAGTTGTATCAATTACATATAATGGATAAAGAGATGTATGAAATGTCAATAGAAGAAGAAATTCCCGACAGTCCAAAACCTTTTCCCCATGAAGCACCGCATCTGTTGCAATACTTAATAAAAAAATACCCTTCCCACCATATTTTCCATTCAACTATAAATGAACATTTTCAACGGCAAGCGTATCTTTTACTTCAGCGATATCAACATGAAAATTATATCAACCACATTCGCAATGCAGGAATAATGATTGTAGAAGTAAGGACAGGCAATGTATTGACCTATATTGGGAATTATAAAATGAAGGGAAATATTAGCGATGCATTTGATGTGAATACTATTGAATCTAAACGCAGCGGAGGCAGTATTCTAAAGCCATTTTTATATGCAGCCATGCTTGAATATGGAGAATTATTACCCAACATGCTTATTCCCGATGTACCCATACAAATAGGAAATTATGCTCCAAAGAATTTTAACCGAGGTTATGACGGAGCCGTGAGGGCTCATGCTGCACTGTCACGCTCTTTAAATGTTCCTGCTGTAAAAATGTTGCAATGGTTCGGCATTCAACGTTTCATGGATTTTTTAAAGAACATGGGCTTTACTACCATAAATCAATCGCAGGATTATTATGGTTTATCATTGATATTGGGTGGTTGTGAAGTTAAACTTAGTGAATTGATGCAAGCATATACCAATATGGCATGGCTATTATGCGAACCACCCTCAGCATCGCATTTTTCTTTACATTATTTGAAACACCAAAACGATTCATTAAACATAAATATGCCATTGAATAAAGGCTCAGCATGGCTTACACTCAATGCCATGATAGAAGTAGAGCGTCCAAGTAATGAACGCTACTGGTTTTTGTTTAACACAAAGAAAAAAATAGCATGGAAAACAGGAACGAGTTTTGGATTTCGAGACGCATGGGCAATAGGAATATCGGCAGATTATGTGGTAGGAGTTTGGTTAGGAAATGCTACAGGTGAAGGAAGTGCAGAACTTACGGGTATCAACAAGGCGGCTCCCCTGTTGTTTGATATTTTTTCCTTCTTACCAGAAAAAAACAAGTGGTTTAATATGCCTTATACCGATTTGCAAGTAGTAAAAACATGCCAACAAAGTGGCTATCCTGCATCTCCTTTATGTACAGACATCACCAATGAAATTGTATGTAAAGTTCCCATCAAACAACATACTTGCCCTTATCATAAATATATTTTTCTGGACAATACTATGAAATATAGGGTAAACAGTGATTGTGAAGCAGTACAAAATATGGTTAGAAAAATCTATTTTATTTTGCCACCCACCATGGAAAAATATTATTGTATGCACCATTCCTCTTATCAAACATTACCACCTTTTCGTAACGATTGTATAACAACAAGTATCGTTAGTCAGACTAATATGGAAGTTGTATATCCACAAAATTATACCAATTTAGTAATTCCACGTAATCTGGACGGAAGCCCCAGCAGTATTTTGTTTGAAGTAAGCCATCGCTATTCAGACGTAACCATATACTGGTATCTGGACGGTACTTTTTTAGGACAGACAAAGCAACGACATCAGTTACCCATTAATACAAATACAGGCAAGCATACACTTACGCTACAAGATGAATTTGGAGAAACAAAAACATTGGAATTTAATGTACTTTATGCGCCCCCTTCCTAGATTTTTTATGGTATAAATTTTGATATTATAAGCATAAATTTTATATCATGAAAAAGTTTTTTTTGCTGGGTTTATGTATATTGACGCTAAATATATTAACTGCCCAAACACAGACATTTAAAAAAGAATTGACAAAAACTTTTTACACCAATCCAGCCACAACCTTAATGATAGACAATTACAGGGGTGATGTGGATTTTGAATTGTGGACTAAAAACGAAGTTGAAGTGAGCGTATCGTTTGAAGTTACTACTCCAAAAGTAGAAAAAGCACAAAAATATCTGGAAGGGTTATCGGCAAGTATAAAAACAGATACTAACTATATTGAGTTTGTATCCCTGATAAACAAAAATTATCTGGACAATTCCTTTTATAGAGGCAGGTCGTCTTATAAAATTAATTACACGGTCAAAGTTCCTGTTTATTTGAATCTCACAGTAAAAAATTATTATGGTGATATTCATCTTATAGAATCATCGGGAAACTTGAATGTAACCTTGAATTACGGTACTTTTACAGCCAATAACTTGACTGCTGATGAAAACAAAGCCTCCCCAAAAATAGAAGTTAATTATAGCGATTGTATTATTAATAAATGCAAATGGCTTGACATTGATGCGAACAATAGTGTAGTAAAAATAAGCGATGCTCAATCCATAACTGCAAAAACTGCATATTCCACTATCACGGTGAACGATGTTTTGAACCTATCATTAAAATCAAAATACGACAAAATAAACATAGATAAGGTCTCAAAAATAAATACAACGTTGCTATATTCAAAATTACATATAAATCAGGTATTAATGGACGTACAATGTGTAGCAAAATATTCGCCGGTAGATATAGATTTCTTATCAGAATCGATAACCAATGCATGGTTTGATATGGTATATTCCGATTTAAACTTGAATATTAGTCCGCAAGTATGTTTCAATATAAATGCCAAAACAAAATTCGGTAAAATATATCTACCCAAGCGTGCCAATGTCAATAACTACATTTCATCTATCGACATGAAAAGCATTGGAACTATAGGCTGTATTACTGGAGCAACTTCTAAACTAAACATCGATTCCAACTATGGTAACATTACTATAACAGACAACACCATGACTTCTCATCCTGCATCGGGCAATTAATGCAAAGCCGCTAACGGTTGGTACATGTTGTCGGGGCGGATTTCGGGGAGCGTTCCTGTCCGAAGGACACGGAACTGCGATGCGAGAATCTGCAGTTGGCGTACAACCAAACCCCGCCCTGCAATATGTACTTTGTTAACGCCTGGCTTTTATTTTTGTATCATGCTTTCAATCATCGAGATAAAATCATTAACTGGCTCAAAATAAGGTACTACGTTGTCTTTGTGAAAATCGAATAAATCGTCATAATCTCCCTTTTGTCTCCAAGTGAACAATTGAGAATACATTTTACCGTATTTTGAGTCAATCTTACCAGTCTTAATGAAATATTCCGAGAAATTTGATTTCGCCCCGTTATGGGTTGTTGGTTTTAAATCAGAATCGAGTAGAAGAGCCATTACTGCATAATAAGCGGCATAATACAATCTATTAATTGTCGAATTCCATTTTTCCCTTTCTGCAAGAATCGATGCATCGTCATAGGTGTCTTTTGCTCTGGCAATTCTATAATTAATCAAATCATTTTTTGTTCCGGTCATTTTAGTCTAATTCCTTCTTTTTGAATATTTTCGTATAATGGAGTAATCGAGTAGTTTGAGTTCCAGTCATTTTTTGAATAAATCAATAGCGAAAAAATTTCTCCTGTTTTTAATTCCAATTCATAGAATTCGTCCATGAATTTAGTCTCAAAGTCAAACGATACATTTGCAGAATTGAGCAGAATCAACAAATCCCAATCGGAAAGTTTTTTTGCATTTCCACGTGCTTGGGAACCATACAAATAAACTTCTGAATCAGGTGCATTTTTGTCAACGACCATTTTTATCATCTGTAATATTTGCTCTTTTTTACTCATAAAACAAAGATAATGATTTTTGATATAGCGTCAGTTTGTTTTTTTCAAGATTGGCGTTAACATCTGTGTAAACTTACCATTACGTTTATATCTTCATTATCCATAGTCGATTGCTTTGATAAAATGCTGTTCATGTGAGCAATATTGAATATGTGTCTCAAATAGTTCATTTTATAATTCCGTATATAAATTTACACACACAAAGGTATAACTTTTTTTTCATTCCACCAAATTTTTTTTAAAAAAGTTTTCAACATTTATTCCGTTCTTATTGGAGCGGGGAAATGCTTTTTTATACCAATCCACTAACAAAAGAATGAAATGAGTTTCAGAACTCCTGACCCATATATTGATAATCAATATTTTTGTAAATTTGTGCCG
>CAYSIN010000002.1:0-82873 GCA_964431135.1 uncultured Bacteroidales bacterium | reverse complement strand
GCATGGTGAGATTGCTTCGCTACGCTCGCAATGACGAGAGGGGGTGAATAGTTATAAAATAGATTTATAAGGAGCAACTACATAATCATTCCCGCAGCAACGGTTTCGTTGGTACTTTCATCTACTAAAATTAAACTGCCTGTTACACGATTTTTCCGATATGCATCATAAAATACAGGTGACAGTGTTTTTATAGACATTCTACCAATATCATTCATCCTTACTGTTTTATCGTCTTCTATGCGATAAAGCGTATTCATATCAACCTTATATCTTACTTCTTTCACTTTACATTTAACTTCATTGGTAGTATGACGAAGTATATATTTTGTCTGCATCTGCAACGGTTTTTCGTTGAACCAGCAAAACATCATTTCAATATCCTGCGATATGGTTGGCACATTATTTTCCTTCACTATCATATTGCCACGACTCATGTCCACCTCATCTTCCAGTGTCATGCTTATCGATTGCATGGCGTATGCCATATCAAGATGTTGATGATAGGTATCGATGCTTTTAATAGATGTAGTTACATTGCCCGGTAATATTTTTACTTTGTCTCCCTTGCGAAAAACACCACTGGCAATTCTCCCGGCATATCCACGGTAATCGTGAAATTCGGTTGTTTGTGGACGAATAACGTATTGTACAGGGAAACGGGCATCAAGAAAATTGGTATCACTACTAATATAAATATTTTCGAGAAGCCACATCAGTGTTGCTCCTTCATACCAAGGCATATTTTGACTTCGCTTTACAATATTATCTCCATACAAGGCGCTAATCGGAATAAAACGAATATCTTTTACATCCAGTTTAGTTGCCATATCGAGAAACTGCTGTGTAATTTCATGATAACGCTGTTCATTATAATCTACCAAATCCATTTTGTTAATGCAAACAACAATATGCGGAATTTGTAAAAGGCTTGCAATAAATGCATGACGAGTTGTTTGTTCAAGAACTCCCTTTCGGGCATCAACCAGTATCAGTGCTAAATTTGATGTAGAAGCACCTGTAACCATATTACGCGTATATTGCAAATGCCCCGGCGTATCGGCAATAATAAATTTGCGTTTGGGTGTAGTAAAATAACGATAGGCAACATCAATGGTAATACCTTGTTCGCGTTCTGCTTTTAATCCATCGGTAAGTAAAGCCAAGTTGATGTTTTTTTCTCCCTTATTGAAACTTGCTTTTTCCAATGCTTTAAGTTGGTCTTCAAAAATAGACTTGCTGTCGTATAGTAACCTGCCAATGAGTGTACTCTTTCCATCGTCCACACTGCCTGCTGTAGTAAAACGCAGTAATTCCATATTCAAATAACTGTTCAACATATCATTCATATTCTTATTTTCGATTTATGATTTTGGATTTATTTTTGACTTTACTGTTTTTATAGATGATGAAAAAATAGAAACCAACTCATTTGCTTCTTTTTTAAGTGCTATTAATTTTTCCTTATCACATCTAATTTTTAAATCTCCAATGAATTCAAGCCAAAAAAGACATTCGTCTGCCTCTTCTTCAACTATTTTTAATTTGTTTAGAAAGTCAGAGTGTGATTTTCCCTTACATGCTGCCCTATAATTAACTGCAACTGATGAGGAAGAGTAGAGTAACTGATTCGTTATAACATCCATCTCTTTACCTTTTTCCAACTTTGCTAAAAAATGAAAGACTTCAACAGCAAAACCTTTTGTCAGGTTTTTGAGTTCTTCTTTTGTCATATAAATCTAAAATCGTAACTATTAAATCATTAATCTTTTCACTTAAAAATATCCATCTCTTTTTCTATCTTCCATAGCGGTATCGCTACGTTTATCGTCGTACCTGCCACCACGTTCGGTAGTGCGTAAAGAAGCAATTTCACTCACTATGGCTTCAACGGTACAGGCTTCCGATAAAATCAAGCCTGTACAGGTAATATCGCCAACGGTACGACAGCGTACTTTTTTTATTTCCGGTTTTTCCTCCGGTTTTAACTTCATAAACGGTGCCGTTGCCAGCCATATACCATCACGATAAAAGACTTCACGTTCGTGTGAAAAATAAATAGAGGGAATATCTATTTTTTCGAGTAAGATATAAAGCCAAACATCCAACTCTGTCCAATTACTCAACGGGAATACTCTGAAATGTTCACCTGGATGCTTGCGACCGTTAAAAATATTCCACAATTCGGGACGCTGATTTTTAGGATTCCATTGTCCAAATTCGTCACGATGAGAGAAAAAACGCTCTTTGGCACGGGACTTTTCTTCATCTCTGCGTCCACCACCAAAAACACCATCAAATTTAAACTCTGCAATGGTATCCAGCAAGGTTACGGTTTGCAGTACATTACGACTGGCATTTACACCCGTTTCTTCTTTTACCTTTCCCTGATTTATGGTGTCCTGAACATAACGAACGATGCAGGTAGTTCCTGTTTTTTTCATGAGTTCATCACGAAATTGAAGTGTTTCTATAAAATTATGTCCTGTATCAATGTGTAACAATGGGAAAGGTACATTGGCTGGCCAAAAAGCCTTACGAGCCAAATGAAACATCACAATACTGTCTTTGCCTCCAGAAAACAACATGACCGGTTTTTCAAACTGGGCTACGGCTTCACGAAGTACATATATAGATTCGTTTTCAAGTTCTCGCAATTGTGTAATACCATGCTCTTTCATAACTTATTCTTCTATTTTTATCAACGGTAATATATGTAACATCAGTTCTGTCAGGCAATCTTGAATGCTTTTTATTCCTGTATCAAGAACAAGATGAGCATTACTCGGTTCTTCAAATGACGAAGAAATACCCGTAAAATCGTTCATCTCACCTAATCGTGCTTTTTTATAAAATCCTTTGGTGTCTCTCGATTCACATATTTCGAGTGAAGCCTGTGTATAGATTAATATGAAATTTTCTTTTCCCACTTTGTCGCAAACTAATTGCCGCATAGGTGTTGTTGGGCTGATGAATGCATTTATAGTAATAATGCCGTTTTGTATAAACAATTTGTTTATTTCGGCTATGCGACGTATGTTTTCGTAACGTTCATTTTCTGAAAATCCTAAATCGCTGTTTATGCCCGAACGAATATTGTCTCCATCAAGTATGGCTGTTTTAAATTGACTGTTATACAATTCCCTTT
Source organism: uncultured Bacteroidales bacterium (assembly GCA_964431135.1). Lineage (GTDB taxonomy): Bacteria > Bacteroidota > Bacteroidia > Bacteroidales > GWA2-32-17 > Ch61. The sequence continues at coordinate 79,725 of CAYSIN010000002.1, read as the reverse complement.
CCAACGCCAAGGCAAGTGTGCTTTTGCCACTGCCCGACAACCCTGTAAACCATATACAACGGGCATGTTGTTGTAACAGTTTTTCCTTATCTGCTTGCGAGAGCATTTCAGAAAATACAGGACGAATGTTTTTAGACATGATATTCCTTTTTTACCGTTTGTACAAAACAAAATTGACGCAAATATACATCTTTATTTTTAAAATACAAAATCTATATATTTAATAGATTAGTGATATTAAAATGGCTGTTTTGTAAATAGTCGTCCCTTAAAAAGTACCTATCCTATTAAATATGAATTATTTAATGTCGTATTTATAAGAAATTATTTGTCTCGTCATTGCTGACGAGATGAGTTTTTTCTTTTGGGAACTTTTTTTACTGTACTATGAATGCTCTTTTTTAAGGTCAGCAAGAGCCTGCATGATAATAATAGGTTTATTTTTTTATTTAAAAATCATGCAGGGTTCTTTTTTGCGGGAAAAAAGAAAAGTACAAGAAAGATTAAAATGAGTTTTTAAGGGACGACTAAATAATTAAAAAATCTTCTATATATTTGTTGAAATATTTGACGTAATTTTTATAAAAAAATATTATTGTTTATTGTATCAATTAAGGAATTTATTCGTAAAAGTGATTAAAAATAGATAGAAAAATTTATATTAAAATGTCGCGATTGATTTATTGGAAAAAAAACAGTTTTAATAAAATTATACTCATGGGAGCCATGTTGATTAATTATTCAACCTATAGTTATGCTCAACAGGAAACATGGGAATTTTATAGTGAAACAAAAGGAGTTAAATTATATGTGCAGTCCGACGAATGTAATGATTTTGCCAATGGAATTTATAATGAGTTTATTTTAGTAAAAATGCAGAACACAAATCAACGCGATAAAAGAGTAAAAATATCCTATTCATTATTTTATGATGGACGAAAATACACTACTTCGGAGTTGGATAATATAAAAGGTTATACATTCATAATAAAAGCAAATGAAGAAATAATAGGTGATTGTTCTAATAAAGCGTATGAGAATCTAAAAATTTTTAAAAGGTTTTTAAATTATAACGACAAACCCGTGTTAACAGGATACAAAATTTATTTAACCGTAGAAGATTTATGAAACATACCATAACATATATGGTTATTGTTTTTCTATTAACAATTACGCTAAAATCATACACGCAATGCAATATTACAGCACTTGCCAATACGCAAGAAGTAGATACCATCTATCTTTGTCAGGGCGACCACCTTAATCTTCAATCACATGGCGGTTGTGATAATTATTTAATGATAAACGACTTTAATGACGGCACCATTGGACAGGGATGGAGTTCAAATGCCAATCCCATGTTTAATAATCCTTGCGTAGCAGGACCAGATGGAAGTATTTGCTTATGGATAGGACCTGCGACCAATTTCCCCAGAGAATTAGTAACAGTCCCTTTTTCGGTTAATCAATCTTGCAAGATATGTTTCGATATGATTTATTCTGTTCAGGGTGTTTCTGCACCCTGTGAAGGTCCCGATTTGCCTGCTGAAGGAGTGCATCTTCAATGGTCAAACAATGGTGGAGCGACTTGGACAGATATTAATTACTGGGCGCCCAATGGAGGTTATGACCCCGTGTTAACTTCATGGCACAATTACTGTTGCAATGTCCCTGTGGCGGGTTCTAACATTCAATTTAGATGGTATCAAACAAATACTTCTGGAAATAATTATGACCATTGGGGAATAGATAATGTAATTATTACTTGTCCCAGCCCACCTACTACTATTTGGTGGACAGGACCTGGGGGTTTTTCTTATAATAGTTGGAATCCGCCTTCATTTGTTCCGACACTAAGCGGGTGGTATGCTGTTCATATTACCGATGGAAATTATATAGCAGCCGATTCAATTTACGTTCTTATTTCGCCACCACTGTTGGTTACAATAACACCTGCAAATGCTACCTTATGCTATGGGCAAACTTCTACAACCATTACGGCAAATGTTACTGGCGGAAATCCTCCATATTCTTATGTATGGAGTAATGGTGCTACCACACAATCTATTACTGTTGGTACTGGAACATTTTCGCTGTTGGTAAATGACCTTTCTGGTTGCTCGTCGGGGTCAGCATCGGTAACCATCAATGCTAACACTGCACCCATTACTGTTGATGCTGGTGCAAATCAGACATTATGTATCACTGCTTCTACAGTTTCATTAAACGGTTCTGTAACAATAGCCACTGGAGGTATTTGGACAGGAGGAGGTGGCGTGTATTCACCTTCCAATACCAGTTTAAATATGACATATTATCCTACTTCGAGTGAAATCCAAAATGGAACAGTTACTCTAATACTCACTTCAACAGGAAATGGGTCATGTCCGGCGGTTAGCGATACCGTTGTTATTTCATTTGTCAATTTTCAAGGGACTGTGAATGTTTCAAGTACACAAATAAACTGTTATAATGGGAACAACGGTACTGCTACAGTCAATGTTTTGGGTGGAAACCCGCCGTTCAGTTATATCTGGAATACTATACCACCACAAACTACACAAACTGTCTCGAATCTTACTGCTGGATATTATAGTGTAACTATTATAGATGGTGTTGGTTGTACTTCTACCAGTGCAATAAGTATCAGTCAGCCGCCAGCCTTAACAGCGTTGATAGTTTCTTCCTCTGTTTCTTGTTATGGAGGGACTGATGGATATGCAACTGTTACAGCATTTGGAGGAACACCAGGCTATTCTTATCAATGGTCGAATGGTGGAAATAATACAACGCTTGTCGGTTTAACAGCCGGTATATATACTGTTACTGTTACAGATGCGTTAGGTTGTCAGTATATTGCAACTACACAAATAACTTCACCGGCACAATTATCTGCAGTTATTACCAGTATTATACACGTTGATTGTGCTAATGGAAATAACGGTTCTGCAACAGTTATAGTTACGGGTGGAACGCCCGATTACAGTTATATTTGGTCTTCTGGTGCTGGTACTTCACAAACAGTTGTTGGATTAGTTGCAGGAAGTTATACGGTAACAGTTACTGACCATAATAATTGTACAACTACCTCACAGGTTAATATTACAGAACCCAGTGCCATTACTATGACATTGAATTCTGGAAATGTTTCTTGTTTTGGTGGTTCAAATGGTACTGCATCGGTTATAGTTACGGGTGGAAGCCCTCCTTATATGTATGTCTGGTCACCATACGGTGGGAACAATTCTACTGCCAACAATTTAATCGCAGGTATTTATAATATTACTGTTACAGACAGTCATGGGTGTCAGCAAGTTTCAAGTGTTATAATTTCTCAACCGGAACCTTTACTGGTAACTACAAGTATTCAAAATGTACAATGCTATAATACCAATACAGGTTCTGCTATTTTATCGGTAACAGGTGGAGTAACTCCATATCATTATACTTGGAATCCTAATGTCAGTAGTTTATCTATTGCTACAGGTTTGTCGGCAGGAAATTATACTATTACCGTTAGCGATGCCAACAATTGCACTGTAACAACAAATATTTTCATTAATCAGCCTCTTAGCCCTTTGTCTGTAAACATGACACTTAATAATATTTCCTGTTATGGTATGCAGAATGGAAGTATGACAGCCAATCCCACAGGCGGTACACCGCCCTATGTATATTATTGGCAACCATCGGGAAGTACTTCACAAACCATCAATAATTTGACAGTAGGAAACTATTTTGTTACTGTTACTGATGCAAATCACTGTACCATAGTACAATCGGCTTCTATTAATCAACCAGGTGGTATAATATTGAATGCTTCCACCATCAACGCCAATTGTGGAAGTTCTAACGGACAGGCTTCGCTTAATCCTACGGGTGGAAATCCTCCATATACCTATTATTGGTTACCGGGAGGTATAACGTCATCGTTTATCAATGCTGTACCTTCGGGCATGTATAATGTTACAGTAACTGATATTACAGGATGTTCTACTACAGGAGTGATAACGATTAACGATATTTCAGGTCCCAGTGTTTCCATTACAGGCACACACAATACCAGTTGTTTTGGTTCTCACGACGGTTGGGCAAGTGTTACTGCCAGTGGTGGTTTGCATCCCTATACGTATGCGTGGTATCCTTATGGTGGAAATTCTGATACTGCATGGGCATTGGGTGCAGGGACATATACAGTTATTGTTTCCGATGCCAATGGGTGTCAGGGATTAGCCGTTACCAATCCGTCTATAACACAACCACAAGTTATTTCCATAAGTTCACAGCAAGCGAACGTAACATGTTATGGAGCGTCTAATGGTTCCATTAATCTTTTTGTAACGGGAGGTACTCCTCCATACTCATATTTATGGTCACCCAATGGCTATACTATTCCAAATCCCATAGGTTTAAGCAACGGTACCTATACTGTAACAGTTATAGATATGAATAGTTGCGAGGAAACATACTTTGTCAATATTACCGAACCTCCTTCGTTATCAGCCATGATAACAAGTGTACAAAACATTAGTTGTTATAATGGAAACGATGGGAGCATATCCATAATAGCAAGTGGAGGAACACCGCCGTATTCATATTTATGGTCTCCCTCTGGAACTACCGCTTCCAATGCTACAGGATTATCGTCCGGTACACATACGGTTTATATTACCGATGCCAAAGGTTGTTCATATAGTTTGTCCGTTGTGCTTACACACCCCCCCATGCTATCATTAATCAGTGGATTTACACAACCTTCATGTAACGGTGGTTCAGACGGTATGGCATGGGTATTTGCTTCTGGAGGAACATATCCATATTTATATTCATGGTCTCCAACAGGTGGAAGCAATGATACCGCATCTTCACTTCAAGCAGGGATTTATATTGTTACTGTAACAGACCAGATGTCGTGTCAGCAGGTTACTAATGTTCAAATAACACAACCATCACCGTTAACTATTTCTATTAATAATTACGCAGATATAAGTTGTTTTGGGGGAAATAACGGATATGCTATTGTATCATTATCTGGGGGTACTCCCGGGTATCAATATAATTGGTCAAATGGTGGACATACTCCTGCTATTACTAATTTATTGCCGGGAATATATTATGTAACGGTTTTAGATTCGAAAGGATGTTCAGTTGTTGATTCTATTACAATTCATCAACCAAGTAATTCATTGTCTGTAAATATTACTCATCAAAATGTTTCATGTTTTGGGATTAATGATGGTTCTGCCAGTGCACAACCCACAGGAGGTACTCCACCATATTCATTTATATGGGTTCCCACAGTTCAATTTTCATCTCAGGCAACAGGATTGACAGCGGGAACATACACGGTATCTATTACAGACGCTAATGGGTGTCAGGTCTCTGGAAATGTGACGCTTACACAACCTGAAAAACTTTTGTCCGATGCCGTTGTAATGAATTCGGTAGCATGTTTTGATACCCCAACAGGTGCTGCTATGGTAAATGTTACAGGGGGTGTTTTGCCATATAGTTATGCATGGAATACAGTTCCTGTTCAACACAATCAACAGGCAACCAATATTTTTGCTGGGATGTACCATGTTACTGCTACTGATGCTAATGGTTGTACTATAGTAGATTCAGTTTTTGTAACTCAACCACCGTTATTACAATCGGTTATTGTTTCGCAAATTAATGTTTCCTGCTATCAGGGGAATAATGGACTTGCAACGGGCGGTGCCATAGGCGGGACACCACCTTATTCTTTCGCATGGAATACTACTCCTGTTCAAAATACACCATCTGTGTCTGAGTTGACTTCTGGCAGTTATACACTTACTGTTACTGATATAAATGGATGTACAGCAACTTCTATATTAACGATATTACAACCTACACCTATTGTTACCATAGTATCTTCATATACTACTACTTGTTTAGGTGATTCTGTTAATATTGCAGCCACTGGCGCTGGCGGTTATGCACCGTATATTTTTAATTGGAATCAGTCATTAGGATTGGGAAGTAATCATACCGTAAGCCCTACATTAACAACCAGTTATATAGTAACTGCTTATGATGCTCATGGCTGTGCAGGTATTCCAGATACTATAACAGTTCACGTTTTATCTTTATATCCAGAGGATGTATCATTATCGGCAAATAGTCCTATTTGTCCGGGAAACAGCAGTCAAATATCACTAACCGCCTATGGTGAATCTTATGATACATTATACTATTCATGGAGCCATGGGTTGGGACCAGGGATGGGACCCTTTACAGTAGTCCCTCAACAACCAACATGGTATAGAGTTACTGTAACTAATACATGTAATTTTTCAGTAATTGATTCGGTATGGATAGATTTTGCTCCATCACCTTTTATTCAATTTACTACTGATATTACTCAGGGTTGTGTTCCCATTACTGTTGAGTTTACTGATAATTCTTGGACAATATTTGATGATATTAATTATTGGGAATGGCATTTTGGTGATGGAACTTCATCAACCGATGTGCCTGCAACTCATACATATAATCAGCCAGGAACATATTATGCATGGTTAAGTGTAAGTACCACAACTGGATGTACATCTAATTCACAAAACAATCCTTTACCGATTTACGTCTTTGAAACTCCTGTGGCTAAATTTATTACTAATAAAGACGTGTATTACTTACCCAACGACCCTGTGGTTTGTATTAATCAGAGCAGTGGTGCTGTTGCTTATTGGTGGGACTTTGGAGATGGAAGTACCAGTCAAAACGAAAATCCTGTTCATACATACAACCTTCTTGGACAATATCAGATTTTAATGATTGCAACCAATATGTATCAATGCTCAGATACGGCTTTTAAAACTATTAATGTTAGCGGCAATATTATTTTTCCAAATGCATTTACTCCTAACCAACATGGGTCAAATGGTGGAGTATATAATACGAACGATTATTCCAATCATGTATTTTTCCCTGTAGCAACAGGAGTATCTGAATTTAAAATGCAAATATTTAATAGATGGGGAGAACTGATATTTGAAACAAATGATATTGCTATAGGCTGGGATGGATACTATAAAGGACAATTATGCCAACAAGATGTCTATGTATATCAGGCAACAGCAACATTTATTGATGGAAGAAAAGTAGAAAAAAAAGGCGATGTATTATTAATTCGATGAAAAAGAAGATTATTACATATAGTTTAGTCATTTTTAATGTTTTGATATTGAATGCACAGGATATTCATTTTACCCAGTTTATGGCATCACCATTATTTCTTAATCCATCTTTTACAGGTGCTAATATAGATTCACGATTATCTATGGTATATAGAAATCAATGGTGGGCTATACCTGGAACATATAATAGTTTTATGGCATCGTATGATTATTATTTCTCTGAATTAAAAAGTGGCTTAGGTGCGTTTGTGGCTTCTGATAATGCAGGCAGTATGAATTATGGGAATCGTTTTTTGGGTCTTACTTATGCGTATGATTATAAATTTAATAAGGATTGGAGTATAAGTATGGGTTTGAAATTTTATTACGGGTATAAAACACTGAATTTTGATAAACTGATTTTTGGTGATGAATTGTTACGAGGTGCTTCTACGAGTCTTCAACCTGTATTGCCAAAACATCAATCATATTTTGATTTTTCTTATGGTGCATTAATTTATTCCGTTGACCATTTTTTCGGCATATCCATTAATAATATTAATAGACCTAATCAATCATTTATGGATGAAAACGGTAAACTTCCTGTTCGATATTCTTTACATGGGGCAAAAACATTTTATACTGATGGTGGAGGTGGCTCAGGACGAAAAACAGATAAACCCGTTATTCTTGGAGTTTTTCAATATCAATTTCAGAAAAATTTTGATGAAGTTGAAATAGGTGCTATTTATAAAGCACCACGGTATTTTGCAGGAATATATTACAGAGGATTACCCCTGTTTAAATCTTATAAAAAAGGATATCCCAACAATGATGCTCTATGTTTTTTGGGAGGAATCCATTTTAAAAATTTTGAAGTGGCTTACAGTTATGACTGTACTATTTCTTGGCAGACTTATAGAACAGGTGGAAGTAACGAAATATCGTTAAATTATATGTTTTATAATCCACAAAAGTCCAAGAAGAGTCGCACTAAAATAATTCCCTGTGCAAAATTTTAATCTGTTAAAATTGTTCATAACTTTTTATAAATGGTTAATGATTTTTGAACCCTTATACCGAACCACTCACAAAAGAATGAACACAGATTTTCATATTAAATTGCAACCCTAAAATACTTTTTAACACAATTCTTGTATTTAATTAACTATCAATTATTTGCGATTTTTAATATCTGTATTTCATACTATTATTAGGGATATATGTGTATATTTAACGATTTTTTATTGAACATATAACATATCCACCCGATTTAATAAAACTCTTTAAAGGCTTATTAACACAGTCCCGTTGAAAAGTATTTATTTTTTTCGTATTGTATTAATAAATTATATATACCTTTATCATGTAATTAAATAACCCTAATTATGTATCCTTACAATTATTTTTTAAATCAAGAAAATGTAAGCAAGAAAAAGTACGATTCTTTGCGTGTTTTTTTCTTTGAAAAACTTCCTGCTAATGAGGTGGCCAATATTTATGGCTATTTGTAAAGTTTAGAAAAAAAGTAATTTTTAGACCATCTTCAACATCTTGAATTAGGGGTATATTTTATATATGAAAATCTGTGATTAGCGGTTTGGTATAACGCTGTCGCTTAACACTTGCGAGTGCAGGGTACGCATACCTCGATAAAAGTAAATTGCAGGCGATTCTAAAGTAATTATGGACTTACAGAAATGGTTTCCGTTTTCGTATCAGATTTCAAACCATTGTGTGCCGTTAGGTCAATGATATAATCCCCTGCATTTGTATACGTGTTTTTTGGATTTGTTTCACTGCTTATTTTCATATTACCCAAATTCCAATCATAGCTTTTTGAATCAAGTGATGTATTGGTAAATTGCACTTCCTGACCGGCTTTTGGATTTTGCGGCGCCCATGTAAAATCTGCTACAGGTTCTTTTCCGCAACTTGACAACAAAGCGCAAATAAAAATTATTATCGGTAAATTTTTCATGGATAAGTTACTATAAAATTACTTTGCTTTAAATCGTCTAGCGTAAGAACATAGTGTTTTAATATATTATTTTTTATTTCTATCGAATCGCAATCGTAAAAAACATTTGGACTATTGAATTTGGCTGTATCAACTATGAAAATTTCTAAGGGAGAAACATTAGAAAGCCTATCTTCCCAACAATCTCTCGGACTATGTTCTATATATTTTTCATTTGCTTTCAATACATATCCACCAAGTAAACATTTAGAAGTATTGTCCAATATCGCCTTCTTTGCATAAATAACAGATGTGTTTGAATTGTTATTTATAGAAATATCGTAGTGACATTCTTGTTTTTTACAAGTAGAAGAAAAAAGTAATGTATATAAAATGATGCAGTTTATAATTTTAATATGACTCATAAAATCAACTGTTTTAATAATTTCTATTATAATAACCTGAATTTATTAATCCAACTACAATTGGTCCTATCGGATAAAGTAACCAACTAAAATGATCATACCACTTCGCATGAACTATTAATTTATCAATAGCTTGCAAATGCGATGCATTTTTATAATCCCATACTACTCCATAATTACCTTTTTGATATGGATCTATTGGATTGTAATAAAAATCCCAACCTCTGTTATCAAAAGGATCTATATCATAAAATCCTTCAACGTTTTTATTAAAATATAAAAATGCTCTGCGATTAGCATCTTGTTCTACGGGATGAAAATCGTGTTCTCCTGTACTAAGAAGACTTGGAATTCCAACTCTTGGATAATATGCCCATCCCATGCTTTGGCTTTGAATATAATGTCCATACTCGTGCTGAAATAGCGGATTATTTGCATCTGCCTCAATATCCCTATCACCAACAATGTAATTACCTTGCGTAACCCCACCCCATTCTCCTCTGGTTTTTACTACTGTAGCGCCATATTTATATTTTACGGATTCAACTCCACCCCCTAAACCAAAAGTATTATAAGTTTGTGATGTTCCCCATCCCCCTATAGTTTGAGGTAATTGCCAAGTAAAACGAGAAACTACTTCCCAAACTCTACCTCCAAAAGATTTATTAGGGTCAGTAGCAAATAATCCGCCCCATATTCTTGCATCGTTACCGGCTCTTAGATTTGCCTCATTCCATGCAGTAGACCATCTATTAGAACCTGTACTGAAGAAACCATGAATAAATCCAACTAACCAAGAATCTATAACAAAGAACTCGCCATCCGAATCCGTATAAATCAGCGGGTTATTGAGGCAATAACTATATCTATTATACGATTGTCCGTTTTCAGGATTTTGCACATAATTATCTGGGCTTAAAAATCGTCCAAGTACAGGGTCGTAAACTCTTCCGTTCATATTAATCAAAGCAAAATCGGGTAACATTTCATGCCCTGTAAAGCCCCTGAATGTTAATGTTAACGGTTGAGTATTATCGTAAGTCCATGTTGTTGCATTGCATATTCTTCCCCAAGGGTCGTAACTTGCATTTTCTGCCAGGTTTCCTTGCTCATCCATTAGTGCAACCATAGAGCCCAAACTTGTGCTGAGCATAGTCGAAGCATGGTCGGTAATAGTATAATACAAAGTTGCATTACCATGAACTATTATATAAACAGTTCTTATTCCTGCAGGTCCGGATATATAATTGTCAAGTTCCACAAGGTTGTTTATAAAAAATTGGACTTTTATTTTGTTGTAAAAATAATATTTTGTTTTTAAATATACAAGGATTTTGCTTAAAAATTTCAGGTGTTAACATAAATCATTGTTCTACAGCATGATACCGACTTGCTAACAAAATTCATTTTATTCTTTTATTAGCGGTTTGGTAACGCTATTTGCGAGTGCAAGGGGACTTTTGATTTATGGGTATGCAATAATTCCATTATTATTATACAAATCATCCAAACTTATATCATACCTCTTTAAAATCTTATAGTTATTTCTAACAACTTGCCAGTCATATTTTGACAATGTATCCCCGTCAAAAATAAATATACTCAATGTATCGGCTGGCAATTTACTAAATACATCTTCCCATTTTTCTTTGCTGTCATAAGATGTTTTTGAACCAGGCGATACCCCTCTTATTTTATTATATGCATCAGGAATAATAGTGTCAGGATAATTATAACTTACTAAAAAGGCAATAGATTTCTGACTATTATTCTTTACCCAGAATCTATAAACCCTGTCAAAAGGAGGAACTTTGTCTTTACAAGTAGATGCAGACACCAGAAAAAATAAAAACATTAATAAATTAAATATTTTTTTCATTTTTTTAGAAATATTTTAATTATTAAAACAATAGCCATAATGGAAAAGGAGGAGAAAATAGCCAATACCAAGTAGGTCTGTATTTTGTTGGATACTCATCAAAATCCCATGGTATTCCTCTGTCTGTAATGGGATTAAAAACTAAAGAATTAGGAACATGATTTTGAAAATAACGTAAAGACATCCTATTAGCCTGAGTTTCAAACCACGAACGATCATGATTATGACTAAACAAGTTTAATTCATAATCAAGTGCACTACTAATTAAACTCGGTAAAGCAACGTTAGTTAAGTATAATGGACCAACAAGCCGGCTTTGTAAAGTATGCCCATATTCGTGTCTAAATAATTCATCTGTATAAGGATCGGCTACAACATTTTTAGAATTTATGTATGGACCCAATGTAAAGCCCCACGCATCCCACCACTCATCTGGAGCATCATTATTTACCAACGTAGCACCACCATAGTAATCAACATTATCAACACCGCCTGCAACATTACGTGTATGTGATGCTAAATTGCCTATGATAGTTTGTGGCAGTTCCCATGTACATCTTGAAAGTAGCTGTAAACTCCTGCCTGCAATAGTCCGGTTAGGGTCAGTTTTAAATAATCCTACATCTATTTTCCACGCTTTATTGGTCTTTGACCATGAACCTGTAGGGTCAAAGTTTTGCCATGCCTCACGTCTGTTTGTTCTTGTGTTCCATGGGTCAATGCCACCCTTTGTAAAAAGTGTAGTACCTAAGTCCCATAAGAAAGTAAATGCGGTACCAATAAAATCGCCATTCGGGTCGGTATATTTCAATGGATTATTTAAGCAATAACTATATCTATTATATGATTGCCCGTTTTCAGGATTTTGAACATAATTATCCGGGCTTAAAAATCTTCCAAGTACAGGGTCATAAACTCTCCCGTTCATATTAATTAAAGCAAATTCGGGTAACATTTCATGCCCTGTAAAGCCCCTGAATGTTAATGTTAACGGTTGAGTATTATCGTAAGTCCATGTTGTTGCATTGCATATTCTTCCCCAAGGGTCGTAACTTGCATTTTCTGCCAGGTTTCCTTGCTCATCCATTAGTGCAACCATAGAGCCCAAACTTGTGCTGAGCATAGTCGAAGCATGGTCGGTAATAGTATAATACAAAGTTGCATTACCATGAACTATTATATAAACAGTTCTTATTCCTGCAGGTCCCGATATATAATTGTCAAGTTCCACAAGGTTGTTTATAAAAAATCGGACTTTTATTTTGTTTCAAAAATAACATTTTATTTTTAAATAGTCGTCCCTTAAAAAGTCGTTTTTGTTTATTTCCCCCATACCCAGTTATAAAGTAAAAAGTTTGTAAAGTTTTAATAAGACCTGAAAGAACTTTCGATATTTCTTCGGCAAGTTTATACCAAACCACTCACAAAAGAATGAAATGAATTTTGTCTCGTCAGCAATGACGAGATGCCGACAGACTAACCGTTTTAAAAACAAAAGCGAAGCATTTTGTTTTAATGAACTTGTTAGCAAGTCGGTATAAATAAGGTTTATTTATTTTTTGACATTTGAATTACTTATTTTATTGTATAATTTTTCAATCAGACGTGGAATGGGCATTTTATCTATTTCATCTATGGGTATCCATTCAAATGTGGAACTTTTCTTTTTTAATCGGCTTTCAAAAACAAATAATTGCGCATAAATAATGCGATGAGACAATACATGTTTAACAGGTTTGGTTTGATAAAGAAAATGAAGTTCAACGTTGCCAAACCATTGAATAAACAAATCGGTTTGCTGTAATGTGTCCACATTCAACAATATGTCTGCTGGAATCAACGGAAATTCGTACAATCCTTTCCATATATCGTCTGCACTTCGCTTACACATCAAGCAATAGTTCCCTTGTTTAATGAACACATAATTATAATGGAGAACGGGCGAACTTTTTTTAGGATTAGTGATGGGATATTGTAAAACGGTATTATTTTTTAATGCTTTGCAATCTTTACGAATAATGCAATTTATACAGGCAGGTGTGGCAGGTGTACAAACCAGTGCACCGTATTCCATCATAGATTGATTAAGAATTCCCGGTTCCATAGTTTTCATTTTTACTTTCAAATACGTAAAAATAGTGTTGTATAAAATAGGACTTGTTTTCTCATAAGGCAACATCATCCATCGCGAAAACAGGCGAATTACATTTCCGTCCACTACGGGTGTTTTTTCGCCAAAGGCAAACGACGCAATGGCAGCAGCCGTGTATTTACCAATGCCTTTTAGATTGAGCCATTCCTGATATGTCTTAGGAAAAACGCCATGATACGTGTACATTATTTCATTGGCAGCCTCGTGTATATGTATTGCCCGCCGATAATAGCCCAATCCTTTCCATACCAACAAGACCTCTTCCAGTGTGGCATTGGCAAGTGATTCAACGGTTGGAAATGTTTGAATAAACTTTTTATAATATGGCAATCCTTGCTCTATGCGTGTTTGCTGCATTATTATTTCCGATACCCATATATAATAAGGATTCTGCGTATTACGAAAAGGCAATTCGCGTTTATTTTTTAAATACCAGTTATAAATTTTCTTTACAGAATCCATAATTTGGCACAAAAATGCACTTTTTTTTTATAAAAATAAAGGAATTAATTTTTTGTATAAAAATAATATCTATATTTGCAGGCTAAAAAAATATATAAATCAACTAATTAAATTTATACGTTATGACAAAAGCAGATATTGTAAATGAAATTTCCAAGAAAACGGGAATTGAAAAGGTTTTAATTCAAAAATCTGTTGAAACATTTATGGAAATCATGAAAGATTCTATGATTCATGGGAACAATGTTTATCTTCGTGGTTTTGGTAGTTTTGTATTGAAAAAACGTGCTAAAAAAACAGCACGCAATATTTCCAAGAATACTACCATTATTATTCCTGAACATTTTATACCTTCGTTTAAACCTGCCAAATCATTTGTACAGGAAGTTAAAACTAATGTAAAAAAATAAAACGTTTGATTATGCCGTGTGGAAAAAAACATAAAAGACATAAGATGGCGGTTCATAAACGTAAAAAGGGTTTACGTAAAAATCGTCATAAGAAAAAAATCCGTTAGAGGTTTTTAATTTTAATGAAAAACCTATAGGGTGCTATAGGTTTTTTTCTGTTTCATAAAATCGATACTGTGGTACGAGAATTATTTATTGAAGCCAATGCCGATGAAATAAACATTGCTCTTCTCGAAGATAAAACTCTTGTTGAATTTAGCAAAGAAAAAAACAATCTTCAATTTAGCGTTGGTGATATCTATTTAGGTAGAGTTAAGAAGATTATGCCGGGGCAGAACGCAGCCTTTATTGACGTAGGTTATAAAAAAGATGCTTTTTTACATTATCTCGATTTAGGTCCGCAATTTCAATCCTTGCAGGAATATGCTACACAATCCATTCATCAACTCAACAACAACACCTCACTAAACATATTTCATACAAGAGAAGATATTAGCAAAAACGGAAAAATAAATCAAGTACTTAAAGTAGGGCAGTCTATTGTGGTGCAAATTGCTAAAGAACCTATTTCGACAAAAGGGCCACGATTAACGTCCGAGATTTCCATTGCAGGAAGAAATATGGTACTGGTACCTTTTTCTAAAAAGATTTCCGTTTCTCAAAAAATAAAATCCGTAGAAGAACACGAACGGCTCAAACATCTTATAGAAAGCATTTTGCCCGATAATTATGGGGTTATTGTTCGTACAGCCGCCGAAGGTAAACATATTCAGGAACTTGATGCCGAACTGAGAGAACTTATTCAGAAATGGGAACAGGCATTTAAAAAACTTTATCAGACAAAGCCACCCTATCTTATCCTTGGCGAAATAGACCGCACGGCTGCCATACTGCGCGATATGCTCAACGAATCGTTTACCAATATTTATATAAACGATAAAACGTTGACAGATACAGTGCGTTCTTTTATTCAAACCATTGAACCCGAAAAGGAAAAAATTATCAAATACTATCATGGCAATACTCCCCTATTTGAACAGTTTGGCATAAATAAACAAATAAAATCATTATTTGGAAAAACGGTTACGTTGAAATCGGGGATATATTTAATTATAGAACATGCCGAAGCATTACATGTAATTGACGTCAACAGTGGACACCGTCAGGCTAATGCAAACGACCAGGAACAATACGCACTCGAAGTAAATATGCTCGCAGCCGAAGAAATTGCACGTCAACTAAGACTTAGAGACATCGGCGGAATTATTGTTATTGATTTTATTGACATGTACAAACCGCAAAATAAAGTTACACTTTACAAGTACATGAAAACACTTATGGAAAAAGACAGAGTACGACACAATATTTTACCGGTAAGCAAATTTGGCCTTATGCAAATAACACGTCAACGCGTACGACCCGAAGTAAATATTGTAACCGTAGAAAAATGTCCAAACTGCAACGGTACAGGAAAAATGGAAAGCACTTTGCTTGTTAATAATCAAATAGAAAGTTATTTGGAATATTTAACAGAAAAAACACCCTATAAATATTTCTATATTAAAGCAAACCCTTATGTGGCTGCCTATTTAAAACGCGGTTTCTTTTCCATCCGTTTAAAATGGTGTTTTAAATACAAACGTATTATAAAAATAAAGGCTCAAAGCCAATTGCCATTTCTGGAATATCATGTATATAACATTCATAAAAACGAAATTGAACTTTAAACTTACCACTGTATGGATAGAATAAAAATTGTCGATTTGCTGAAAGCAGAAATAAATAAGGAATATGTAGTAAAAGGTTGGGTACGTACGCATCGTGGAAACAAGAATGTTCATTTTATTGCCTTGAACGACGGCTCCATCATTCATAATATTCAATTGGTTGTTGATACACAGTCATTTAGCGAAGAATTTTTAAAATCCATTACTACTGGTTCCTGCATCAAAGCCATGGGAACTCTGGTACCATCACAGGGTCAGGGGCAGCAAGTTGAACTTCATGTTAAAGAAATAGAACTATACGGCACGTGTGATTCCGAAATATATCCACTTCAAAAAAAAGGACACAGTCTTGAATTCTTACGCGGCATTGCACATTTACGTCCACGTACCAACACTTTTGGCGCAGTATTAAGAATACGTCATCACATGGCGTATGCCATTCATTATTATTTTAACGCCAAAGGATTTGTATATCTAAATTCACCGGTTATTACAGGAAGCGATGCCGAAGGTGCCGGGCAAATGTTTCAGGTTACAACGCTTGATATGAACAACCCACCCCGCGACGACAAAGGAAACATTGATTATTCTCAGGATTTTTTTGGTAAGCAAACAAATCTTACCGTGTCTGGACAATTAGAAGCCGAGTTGGCTGCACTGGCATTGTCGGATGTATATACCTTTGGACCTACCTTTAGAGCAGAAAATTCCAACACCCCCCGACATCTGGCAGAGTTTTGGATGATTGAACCCGAAATGGCTTTTTATGATATTAATGATAACATGGATTTGGCAGAGGATTTTATTAAATTTCTTGTTCGTTATGCGTTGGAGCATTGCGATGACGATTTGCAATTCCTAAACGACATGTACGATAAGGAACTTTTGCCACGACTGCAATTTGTACTTGACCATTCGTTTGAACGATTGACATACACCAAAGCCATTGACATTTTAACAGCATCGGGCGAAAAATTTGAATTTCCCGTTTTCTGGGGATGTGACCTCCAATCGGAACATGAACGCTATCTGGTAGAAAAACATTTTAAACGTCCCGTTATCCTTACCGATTATCCCAAAGAAATAAAGGCTTTTTATATGAAGCAAAACGACGACGGTAAAACGGTTCGTGCTATGGACGTTTTGTTCCCCAAAATAGGTGAAATTATTGGCGGTTCACAACGTGAAGAAAATTATGAAAAATTAAAAAACCGTATCACCGAATTAAAACTCTCCGAAAAAGATGTTTGGTGGTATCTCGATACTCGCAAGTTCGGTACAGCACCTCATAGTGGCTTTGGACTTGGTTTTGAACGATTAATATTATTTATAACCGGTATGGCAAACATTCGCGATGTCATTCCTTTTCCAAGAACACCCAAAAATGCAGAATTTTAATTCTCCTTACATAAAGTGAATAAATAAGGTCTTATTGTTGAAACATTTTTTGCATAATCACGTTTTTATAGAAAAAAAATTATGTTAGAACAAAAATTACAGCAAAAACTTCTACAAAAACTTTCTCCACAGCAGATTCAACTTATTAAAATGCTCGAAATACCCATGATGGAATTGGAACAGCGAATAAAAAAAGAATTGGAAGAAAACCCTGCCCTTGAAGAAGGCGATGAAGAAGACATTATTCCTGAAACAAACGACAATGATACTATTGATGAAATAGAAAAAGTGGATTCCGAAGAAAATGAAGACACAGATGTCAATACAGAAACAGATACCAAATCGGAAGAAGATGATTTTTCATACGAAGATTATATGAGCGAAGAAGACACCGATGAAACACCTTATTACAACTTACAAACCAACAACATTTCTGCTGATGATGAACATAAGGAGTTTATTTTTTCCAGTCAGGATTCGTTTATAGAAAATTTAATTCAACAATTAAGTCTTCTTGATGTAACCGAAAAGGAAAAAATGATTGCCGAATATATTATTGGTAACCTCGATGAAAAAGGTTTTTTGCAACGCGACATCGAATCAATGGCAAACGATATAGCCTTTTCTTATAACATGGAAGCCAATGCACAGGAAATAGAAAACGTGCTTCTCAAAATTCAAGCACTTGACCCGCCGGGTGTTGCTGCACGAAATATTCAGGAATGCTTGCAAATTCAATTATCCAGAAAAGATAAATCCGAAAGCATAGACAATGCTATAAAAATCATTAACACGTGTTTTAATGAACTGATGAAAAAACACTATCCGCAAATTCAGCGAAAATTAAATCTGACACCACAGCAACTCAAAGATGCTATGAACGAAATTCAACATCTAAGTTTTAACCCCGGATACACTTATTCAGACAGGTACGAAACAGCCAAAAATCAGTTAATACCCGATTTTATTATTGACATAGAAGATAACGAATTAACGGTTTCGCTGAATTCAAAATATGCTCCCGATTTGCATGTGAGTAAAACGTTTCAGGACATGCTTCATGAACTCGAGAAAAAATCTAAATCATCCGCAAAAGAAATTAAATCGCGTAGCAAGGAAGCCATGCAGTTTGCCAAGCAAAAAATTGAATCGGCAAAATGGTTTATCGATGCCATACAACAACGGCAAAATACACTTTTAACTACCATGCAAGCCATTGCAGCCATTCAAAAATCCTTTTTTATGGAAGGAGAACGTTCGTTGTTAAAACCTATGATATTAAAAGACGTGGCAGACCTCACCGGCTTTGATATTAGCACGGTTTCCAGAGTAGTCAGCAATAAATATGTGTTAACTCCTCATGGCGTTTATTCGTTGAAATCGTTTTTTAGTGAATCGCTTACTACAGATGATGATGAAGTAATTTCTACCTATAAAGTTAAAGAACGTATTCATCATTTAATTGTTCAAGAAGATAAAAAAAATCCTATTACCGATGAAGAACTAGCAGCCATTCTGAAAAAAGAAGGACTTAATGTTGCGCGTCGTACCGTTGCTAAATATCGCGAACAATTGAAAATACCCGTTGCACGTTTAAGAAAAGGACTTTGAAATGAACGATTTTACTTTAACCAAAGTTGAAAAAATATTTTTCAATTTTTTTACCATTCTTTTTCATCCCTTGTTAATGCCATCATATACAATTGCTTCCATTTTACTGCTGTACTCACACTATATTTTCTTTAATCCATTAGCCGTTAAAATGCTCCTCACGGTTTTCTTTCTTATGACAGCCGTTATTCCACTTATTGTAATGGCTTTTATGTATTATTTTCATCTAATCTCTTCTTTTTATTTGCCACTTAAAGAAGAACGGATTATCATTTCTGCTACCATTACTGTTTTTTACTTTTTTACATTCTATTTATTAAGAGGTACATTCATACCTTCCTATATTTTTATCTTTATTATTGCTATGCCCATGATTTCATTTGCATTGTTACTGATGCAATTTCTTATTCCAAAAATAAGTATTCATACGTATGCTATTGGTTCGCTACTCGGCGTTTTAGTATTTTATCGTTTTATTACGATTATGGTTTCGCCTGCTTATATTCTTTTATCAGCCATTTTTGCTTCAGGCATTATTATTTCGGCAAGACTTTTATTAAAAGCACATGATACACGGGAAGTTTTTTCCGGATTTTTGACAGGAATGATTATTTCATTTTTTTGTATGTATATTTCCAATGGATATATTATTTGATAGTATATCGTATTTGGAAAATTTACTTTAACACATTTCTGCAAAGGAACAATAAAACATTTTTTATGTTTGTTTTTGCGCAATGAATTCAGATTTTCGTAAAATCTTCTTTTATTCCCGACCCGATAAGATAAAGTTTTTTATAGATATTCCCATAAGAAAGCAGTTTAAGTGTAATAAAGGCAATGGTTACACGAGTAATAAAGATAAACCAGAAACTTCCACCGACAAAGGCAAAAATAAGTGAATCTTCAATAATGGAATGAGCCAGAATAAGGAATACAGTAATCAGTGCCGCATCTTTTTGTTTTACTACACCGTTTTGAACAAACTGCATCATAATACCGGCACCGTAAACAATGCCAAAAAAGAAACCCGTAAGCCATGGAACAACACCGCCGCTCGATATTCCGAAAAACATACCGAAGCGATGAAAATACGATTTTATTTTGTGCATAAACGTCCATCGCTTCAAGAGTTCGTACAAAAGTTGAATTAAAAAAACCAAGGCTATGATTTGCAGAATGGTAGTAAACATGCCCATAATTACATTGTACCAATCAACCGTTTCGGAAGTTTTAAAATAGGGATTTAGTACCGTGGCAGAAAATTGTTCCGGAAGAATAACATTGGCTAAAAAGCCAGCAAACAAGCCCAATACTAATCTAAATAGAACAATACGAATATTGGCAAAACGCAAATTCATTAAAATGCCGGTTTCTACCAGCAAGTTATGAGAAAATCCAATAATGATGCCCAAAATAGTTACTTCACGTGCAGTTAGATTAAGAGATGGAATAGTAGCAACACCTGCATAGACATTTCCCAAAAAGGCTGCAATTAACGAAACAGACGATTTACCAGGAAGTCCTAAAAAATTCATAAAGGGTGACAGGTAGGGACTGAGCCATTCAAAAAAGCCCCATTGTCTTAAAAAGGCAGATAAAATAGATAATGGAATATAAACTTTTATCAGTAACCACGATACTTTCAATGCACTCTTCGCTGCATTTACAATTAATGCTTTCATCTATTTTTTATCATGGCAAAAGTAACGTTATTTTACTGAATTGTTGAAAGGTTCTATTGGTGTTTTTTATGAAAATATTCTCCAATAAAAAATTGGAAGAAAAAAAATTTTTAATAAAATATTTCTTTATTTCACTTTCTTTGTATAATTTTACTCCAAAATATTTAACAGCAAGTGAGATGAAAGTTATAAAAACTTATATTGCAGTATTTGTAATGGTTTTAGCATTATTCCCCTCAATTATTTTTGCACAAAAGGAAAGTGAAAATTTTAAATTAAAGTATGCTGAAGCATGGATGTCTTTCAATAATGAAAATTTTCGCGGTGCATTAAAAATATACAGAGAGTTGTATAAAATTAATCCTGAACATGCCATGCTTAATTACAGAATGGGACAGTGTTATTTTGAACTGAAAATGCCGGACAGTGCATTGATTCATTTACAAACAGCCATTAAAGTGGATACCGCTATTAAAAATGAAGCCTATTTATTATTGGGCGAATCTTATCAATATAAAGGCGAAGTTGATATAGCCCTCGATTGCTATTATAAATATAAAAGTAAATTATCGCCCAAGCAAGCCGAGCAGAGTTATGCCAATGTAGTTATTCAACAATGTCTCACTGCAAAAGACCTTATATCAAAACCGGTGGATGTAAAAATATTGGATTTGGATACCAATATCAATTCAATATACGTAGATGCAGCACCCTCACTCACTGCCGATGGAAAAACATTGATTTATACCAGTCGTCGTCTTCAAAATGTGGGAGGAAGATATGATTTTGACTCTGAATGTTATTACGATGATATTTATATTTCCACCTGGGATGATAAAAAACATAATTGGGCTCATTCTGTGAATATTGGGACACCCATAAATACTAATTACCACGATGCCAACATGAGCATATCTCCCGATGGAAACACTATCTTCATTTATAAAAATATACCAAATATTACGGGAAGTGGCGATATTTATTTTTCTACCAAATCACCTACCGGCGAATGGAGCGAACCAAAACCTATTCTTAATAAGGAAATCAATACTACTTATTTTGAAAGTTCGGCCTGTATTACCTCCGACGGGAATACTATGTTTTTCGTCAGTGAACGCGAAAAAGGCGGTTATGGTCATGGCGATATTTATATGACAAAAAGAGAAGGAAACTCATGGGGAACACCTGTCAATCTTGGACCCACTATTAATTCTCCGTATGATGAAATTGGTGTTTACATTCATCCCGATGGAAAAACATTGTTTTTCAGTTCCAACGGACATAAAACCATGGGAGGTTACGATATTTTCATGTCATATTTTGACAATGGCAAATGGGCAGAGCCTATCAATTTAGGGTATCCTATCAATACTACCCACGATGAAATTCACTTTGTACTTTCTACCGATAAAAAGACGGCTTATATTTCGAGCAATCGCGATGGCGGCTATGGCGAATTTGATATTTATAGCATTGATATGTCCAATTATTTCAAAACACAAGAAAATATTCCTACCAATGTGTCGCAAGCAATTACTGGTTCTACGTTATCTATTATGAAAGGAAAGGTTAGCGATGCCGACAATAGTTCACCTATTAAGGCAACGTTGACATTTAAAGATGTGATGAGCAACGAAACGTATGTTACCGAATCGAACGAAAACGGCGAATACTTTATTACACTTCCTTCCGATAAACGATATGAAGTATCAACCAAAGCCAACGGATACAAGCCGTTTACATTAAAATTCAAAATACCTAAAAATACCGAATTAGAAACACCCACGTTGACAAAACATTTCCTGTTAAATAAGGAATAATTTTTTTCTTTTTTGGTATGGTGAAGATGGATTTTTAAAATTGTTCATAATATATATGTATGGCAGAAAAACAAAATGTTGACTATTATATTATCCGCGATTTTAATATTACCGATTACGATTCCGTTTCTGCATTATGGGAGCAAACAGGAATGGGAGGTGCGGTTCGTGGTGATACGCTTCAGGTTATTGAACAGACACTTGCACACGGTGGAAAATTTTTAATTCTTGAATACTTGCCACAAAAAAAAGTAGCAGGAACAGCATGGCTTACGAACGACTTCCGTAGATTATATCTTCATCATTTTGGCATTTTACCAGAATTTCAGGGATTGGGATTATCTAACTTGTTATGTCAAAAATGTATTCAAATAGGAAAAGAATTAAAACTGCAATTAAAATTGGAAGTACATAGAGATAATGTTAAAGCCAGAAAACTTTATTTAAAACACGGATTTAAAGAATTGGGCGATTATCAAGTGCTCATTATTCGAAATTACGAACCAAGTAAATAATATTTTTGTATATCATATAAAATTTATAATAATATGGAACAGTTTGATTTGCATGCCAATTTGATAGAGAAAGAACTTAAAAAAAATGCTTCTGAATTTACACGTGAAGATATTATTAAATATATCACCGACCATCATATTGAAATGTTAAACTTCAGGTATGCCGCTCAAGACGGACGTTTAAAAACACTTTGTTTTTATATTCACAGTCGCGAATACTTGGAACTTATTCTAACGCATGGCGAACGCGTAGATGGGTCTAGTTTGTTTTCGTTTGTTGAAGCCGGTTCTAGCGACCTGTACGTTATACCGCGCTATAAAACAGCCTTTGTTAATCCCTTTACCGAAATACCAACGGTAGATATACTTTGCTCTTTTTTTACCAACGAAGGGAAACCGCTTGAAAGTGCACCTGAATATATTCTCCAAAAAGCACATCGCTACTTTCAAAAAACAACCGGCATGACATTCAAAGCCATGGGTGAACTAGAATTTTATACCATTGCTCCAAAAGAAACCGAGTTTGAACCTACCAATCAAAAAGGATATCACGAATCGGAACCTTTTATCAAACAAAACGCTTTTAGAAACCATGCCATTCAAATGATATCGCAATGTGGAGGCAAAGTCAAATACGGGCATTCGGAAGTAGGTGCATTCTCAGACGAAAATTATACTTACGAGCAGCACGAAATAGAATTTTTGCCTGTTCCTGTTGAAGAAACAGCCGACCAGATTTTAATTGCCAAATGGGTTATACGAAATTTGGCTTATCAATATGGCATTAATGTTAGTTTTGCTCCAAAAATAACTGTTGGGAAAGCAGGTAGCGGTATGCATATCCATTTTCTTGCCGAAAAAGATGGGCATAATATGATGTTAGAAAATAGTAAACTTAGCGATGTCGCTAAAAAAATGATTGCCGGTATTTTAA
This sequence comes from uncultured Bacteroidales bacterium, assembly GCA_964431135.1. Taxonomy (GTDB): domain Bacteria; phylum Bacteroidota; class Bacteroidia; order Bacteroidales; family GWA2-32-17; genus Ch61. The sequence continues at coordinate 55,605 of CAYSIN010000002.1, read as the reverse complement.
ACAATGCGGATGCCCTGACGGCATTTGGTAATACAACGCCGTTGTCCTATTTACGTTTAGTACCGCATCAGGAAGCACCGACCAGTATTTGCTGGGGTGACCGCAACCGTTCCGTGCTTGTTCGTGTACCACTCGGTTGGACTACCAACGCCAATATGATTGCAGTGGCTAATCCTGTTATGAAAAATAACTCCATATCAAAACCCGAAAAACAAACTTCCGAATTGCGTTCTCCCGATGGAACAGCCGATGTTTATTTGCTTTTAGCCGGTATAGCATTGTCGGCTGCTTCTGGATTTATCATGCCCCATGCTCTTGAACTTGCCGAAAAGATGTATGTCAATATTGATATCCATAAGGAACAAAATAACAAACGGGTAGAAGAACTAGGGCATTTACCCACCTCCTGTGTTGAATCGGCAAATTGCCTGCTGCAAAAACGTTCTTTATTCGAAACAGAAAATATTTTCCCCGCCGGAACGATTGATGCTATCATTGCCCAGTTACAAAAATACAAGGATAAAGATTTACGCGAAAAAATTCAAAACGATACTCTTGCCTTAAGCGAATTGGTAACGCAATATTTGCATTATAAATAGTGGCACTTAATACCACTAACCTTTTATAACATATTGCTATTTAATTATATAGTATTTCATTCCGAGTTTATTAAATTTAAAATTGAAATAAAAATACTTATAGTTAATACCTTTTACCCGAGGTATTGTTTCAACAATTTGCTACGGCTAGTATGACGCAAGCGGCGAATAGCTTTTTCCTTAATCTGCCGTACACGTTCACGCGTTAAGTCAAACTCTTCACCAATTTCTTCCAATGTTTTTTCCTGACAGGAAATACCAAAAAAATAACGGACAATATCGCGTTCACGTTCTGTTAATGTAGCCAAAGAACGTTCAATTTCCTTTTTTAGTGATTCTTTAATCAGTTTGCCATCAGCAATGGGCGAATCTGGATTTTCAATAACGTCCACCAAACTGTTATCTTCACCTTCAACAAAAGGTGCATCCATAGAGATATGACGACCTGAAACACGTAATGTATCCATTACTTTTTCCTTTGGGACATCAAGCACAACGGCTAATTCTTCGGGAGTAGGTGTACGTTCATATTCCTGTTCAAATTTAGATAATGCTTTGTTGATTTTGTTCAATGCACCTACCTGATTGAGTGGCAAACGAACAATACGAGACTGCTCGGCTAATGCTTGCAATATAGATTGACGTATCCACCATACAGCATACGAAATAAACTTAAAGCCACGTGTTTCATCGAATTTTTCGGCTGCACGTATCAACCCCAAATTACCTTCATTGATAAGGTCGGGCAAACTTAATCCCTGATTTTGGTATTGCTTTGCAACCGAAACCACAAATCGCAAATTGGCTTTGGTAAGTTTTTCCAAGGCTTCTCTATCACCTTTTCGAATACGTTGAGCCAATTCTACTTCTTCTTCGACAGTAATCAATTCTTCTTTACCAATTTCCTGAAGGTACTTGTCTAACGACGCACTTTCACGATTAGTAATAGATTTAGTAATTTTTAATTGTCTCATAAATTTATTTAATCATTAACGTTGTTTTTGCTGTGAATATTGTCAAGAAAATAAAACAAACGATTAAAACTAATTTTAATATGATTTATAATAACTTGATTATAAGATGTATAAAATAATATCATTTTATTTTCTCCGAACTGCAAAGATAATACAAAAAAATATATTTCCAAAAAAAATATAATATTTTTTTTGGACTGTTAACATCTTTTATAAGAAGCACCATTTTTTTATATTCTATTTTTTGTTGGTAAAAACATTAATGCTTATTACTTTTGTCAGCATTAAAATATTTGTTTTTTTACTCATTAAAATAATTAATTAAAAAGGGAAGTTAGATGAAAATTTCTATCGTAGGAACAGGGTATGTTGGTTTAGTAACAGGAACCTGTTTTGCAGAAACAGGTATAACGGTTACGTGTGTAGATATTGACGAAAATAAAATCAATCTTTTAAAGAAAGGGAGCATTCCTATTTTTGAACCGGGCTTGGAATCCATGGTTGTTCGTAATCAGCAAAAAGGAAACTTGTTTTTTACTACCAGTATTGCCCAAAGTATAAAGGATGCCGAAGTTGTATTTATTGCCGTTGGAACACCACCCGACGAAGATGGCTCAGCCGATTTGAAATATGTGTTGGATGTGGCTTCAGAAATAGGGGAACATTTAGACCATTACCTAGTGGTCGTAAATAAGAGTACGGTTCCCGTTGGAACTGCTCAAAAAGTAAAGGCAGTTATTCAGGAAAAACTTACTCAACGAAAAGTCAATATCCCGTTTGATGTGGTTTCAAATCCTGAATTCTTGAAAGAAGGCAATGCTATTGAAGATTTCTTGCGTCCCGACCGTATTGTTATAGGTGTAGAAAGTGAGGCTTCCGAAAAAGTCATGAAAAAACTTTATCAACCGTTTATTTTAAACAATCATCCTATTATTTTCATGGATATTGCTTCGGCAGAATTAACTAAATATGCTGCTAATGCCATGCTTGCTACCCGAATTAGTTTCATGAACGAAATAGCCCTTGTATGCGAACGCGTTGGAGCAGATGTTACCATGGTACGCAAAGGAATTGGAAGCGACCCGCGTATTGGAAATAAGTTTTTATATGCAGGTGTAGGGTATGGCGGCTCCTGTTTTCCTAAGGATGTAAAAGCACTCATTCATACGTCTCAGCAATATCAATACGACTTTAAAGTTCTTAACGCCGTGGATAAAGTGAATGATGAACAAAAACAATATTTGGCAAACAAAGTCATTCAATATTTCCATCATGATTTATCAAATAAAATCATTGCCATTTGGGGATTATCGTTTAAGCCCAATACGGATGATATGCGTGAATCGCCTGCCCTTACTATCATTAAGTTGTTACTCGAAAAGGGTGCAACGGTTCAGGTATATGACCCAGTAGCGATGGATGAATGTAAACGCAGAATTGGCAACGTGGTTCGTTATTGTTCCAGCGAATATGATGCATTGCAAAATGCGGATGCCATGTTATTGGTAACAGAATGGAATGAATTTAGAATACCCGATTATGCTAAAATGAAATCCCTCATGAAAAAGTATGTGGTTTTTGATGGTAGGAATATCTATGAACCTTCAGAGATGAAAGAAAACGGTTTTGAATATTTTAGCATAGGCAGAAAACAACTTTTATGATACGTAAACGAATATTGATTACTGGCGGAGCCGGTTTTATTGGTTCTCATCTTTGTGAACGGTTGTTAAACGAAAACAACGAAGTTATTTGTATTGATAATTTTTTTACCGGCTCCAAACAAAACATCAGCCATCTATTAAAAAATCCATACTTTGAGATTATCCGGCACGATGTAATTAATCCTATTTTTCTAGAAGTGGACGAAATTTATAATCTTGCTTGTCCGGCTTCACCTATTCATTATCAGTACAACCCTATAAAAACTATAAAGACCAGTGTTATGGGTGCCATAAATATGCTGGGAATGGCAAAACGATTACAGGCAAAAATATTGCAGGCTTCTACCAGCGAAGTTTATGGAGACCCTATTACACACCCGCAACCTGAAACGTATTGGGGAAATGTTAATCCTATTGGTTCACGCTCCTGTTATGATGAAGGTAAGCGTTGCACCGAATCACTTTTTATCAATTATCATAAACAAAATCACGTACGCATTAAAATAGCACGCATTTTCAATACGTATGGACCTCGCATGCATCCTCACGATGGCAGAGTGGTTTCCAATTTTATTGTACAGGCATTGAAAAACGAAGATATTACCGTTTATGGCGATGGCAGCCAAACAAGAAGTTTTCAATATGTATCGGATTTGATAGAAGGATTGACACGACTAATGAATACGGCGGATGATATTATTGGACCCGTTAATATTGGAAATCCCGGTGAATTTACCATTCTCGAATTAGCCCAAAAAGTAATTTCACTTACCAAATCCAAGTCAAAGATTGTATTTAAACCATTGCCCGAAGATGACCCAACACAGCGGCAACCCGATATTTCTAATGCAAAAAAAATATTGAATCAGTGGGAGCCCAAAATTCCACTCGAAGAAGGATTAATTTATACCATCGATTACTTTAAAAAAGAACTTTTTAATTATTAATGTTTAATGGAAGAACCTGAAAAAAATTAAAATATGAAAGGAATTATATTAGCCGGTGGCTCAGGAACACGATTGTTTCCTATTACAATTAGCATATCTAAACAAATAGTACCTATTTATGATAAACCGATGATTTATTATCCACTGTCGGTACTCATGATGGCAGGTATAAGAGATATTTTAATTATTTCAACGCCAAAAGATATTTCGCTGTATCAAGATTTATTTAACGAGGGTTCTTCATTGGGATTAAATATGTCGTATGCGGTGCAGCCTTCACCGGATGGTCTGGCTCAAGCATTTATTATTGGTGAAGAATTTATTAAAAACGATAATGTTTGCATGATATTGGGCGATAATATTTTTTATGGATACGGCTTTCGTCAACTGCTAAAAGATACTGCAAGCCATATTCATGGAGCAACTGTTTTTGGTTATTATGTTAAAGACCCCGAACGATATGGTGTTGCCGAGTTTGACAGTCATGGAAAGGTTATCAGTCTGGAAGAAAAACCTAAACAGCCCAAGTCAAATTTTGCTATTACAGGGCTATACTTTTATGACCATACCGTATCTCAAAAAGCAAAAACACTAAAACCTTCGGCACGAGGCGAATTGGAAATTACAGACCTCAATAAAATTTATTTACAGGAACAGCAGTTAAATGTTAAATTATTGAGTCGTGGCATGGCTTGGCTTGATACTGGTACGCATGAATCGCTTTTGGCGGCATCCAATTTTATTGCTACCATCGAACAGCGACAAGGACTCAAAGTTGCCTGTATAGAAGAAATTGCTTACCGCGAGGGGTTTATCAACAAAGAACAATTGACCTTACTGGCATCCTTATACAAAAAAAATCAGTATGGCGATTATTTGCTTGACATTATTAACGATAAATATATTTAATTTTATTGACCAATGAAATTGATAGAAACACCTGTTAATGGGTTACTTATTATAGAACAAGATGTATTTACCGATGTACGTGGGTACTTTGTAGAATCATACAATATAGAAAAATTTTCAAAATTGGGTATTCATAATCATTTTGTGCAGGACAATGAATCGATGTCGAGTTATGGTGTGATACGTGGATTACATTTTCAAGCCGAACCTTATGCTCAGGCAAAACTGGTACGTGTTATTAAGGGAAAGGTTTTTGATGTAGCCGTCGATGTTAGAGAAAGTAGCCCTACCTTTGGAAAATGGTTTGGTATAGAATTAGACGAAATATCTAAACGCATGTTTTATATTCCACGCGGGTTTGCTCATGGTTTCAGTGTAATGTCCGAGACAGCCATTTTTTCTTATAAATGCGATAATTATTATCATAAGGAAAGTGAACATGGCGTATATTATGCCGATACCTTTTTAAATATTGATTGGAAAATTCCTCTCGAAAAAGCCGTTGTATCTGAAAAAGATAAAATTTTACCTCCCTTTGAAAAATCCGTACATTTTAAATAATAATATATATGAATACCATTTTAGTTACAGGCTCCAAAGGACAATTAGGAAGTGAGTTAAACAAATTAAGTACCGAGTTCCCCGATTTAAGCATGACCTTTACCGATATTGAAGAATTGGATATTACCAATATGTCTTCATTGAAATTATTTTTTGATAACCAAAAATATACCTATATCATTAATGCTGCTGCCTATACTGCTGTTGACAAAGCCGAAAGCGAACAGAAAAAAGCAGCATTGATAAACGTACAGGGAGTTTCCAATCTGGCACGTTTGGCTACTAATTATAAAATGCATTTGTTTCATATTTCTACTGATTATGTGTTTGACGGAAAAAACAACGTCCCTTATAACGAAGATGACACAGTAAATCCGTTAGGTGTATATGGAAAAACAAAATTACAGGGTGAAATAGAAGCATTAAGACATACCGATACGGTTGTAATACGGACATCGTGGCTATATTCTTCTTATGGAACTAATTTTGTAAAAACCATTTTAAAATATGCCAAAGAAAGAGAAGCCTTAAATGTAGTATATGACCAGATTGGTTCGCCTACGTATGCAGCCGATTTGGCAAGAGCCATTTTAACCCTTATCAACGAAAATGTTCATCATCATCATCTTTTTAAACGTGGCATTTATCATTATGCCAACGAAGGTGTATGCTCGTGGTTTGACATGGCTTATGAAATTGTTCAGCGCTTTGAATTGCCCTGTAAAATAATTCCTATTCTGACCAAAGACTATCCCACTGTTGCCAAACGCCCAGCATACAGTGTTTTCGACACTTCTAAATTTAAACAAACCTTTGAGCAATCTATTCCTTATTGGCGTATAAGTTTAGATGAGTGTTTAACCTTATTAAAATAATTATTATGGACAATGAACGATATCAATTAGCACTTAAAAAAGCACAACAATGGATAAGTAGCGATATAGATGTTGAATCAAGACATCAAATTGAGCAAATGCTTTCCAGTCCTGATGAATTGACCGATGCGTTTTATGAAAATCTTGAATTTGGTACGGGTGGATTACGTGGCATAATGGGCATTGGTACCAATAGGATGAATGTATATGTGGTACAAATGGCAACGCAAGGGTTATGTAATTACTTGCTAAAATCATTCCCAACGGATGAAAAAAAAGTTGCCGTTTCTTATGATAGCCGTAATAACAGTAAATCTTTTGCTCAAACTACCGCCAATGTATTTGCTGCCAACGGATTTGAAGTTTATCTGTTTGATGATATTCGCCCTGTTCCTGAATTATCGTTTGCCGTTAGAAAATTGAACTGCGTTAGTGGTGTTATGATTACTGCATCGCACAATCCTAAGGAATACAATGGTTACAAGGCTTATGGAAGCGATGGAGGTCAGTTCATTTCACCTCACGATGTCAATATTGTTAATGAAGTAAGTGCCATACATTCGTTTCAGGAAATTAAAAAAAATCAACATAAGGAAAATATTCATTACCTCGATAAAAGTTTTGATGAACTTTACTTTCATGAAGTGTTGGCACTTGCCTTGCAACCGGAAACAATAAAGAAATATTCGGACATGGCATTTGTTTATACACCGTTGCATGGTACCGGTATTAAACTTGTACCCGAAGTGTTAAAACGGCTCGGATTGAATAATATTCAGATTGTAGAAGAACAGGCTGTACCCGATGGCAACTTTCCAACCGTAAAAAGTCCTAATCCGGAAGAACATTCTGCACTTGAAATGGCTATAGGTAAAGCCAAACAAATTAATGCCGATGTGGTATTGGCTACTGACCCCGATGCAGACAGAGTGGGTATTGCCGTAAAAAATGCACAAAATGAATTTGTCCTGTTGAATGGAAATCAAACAGCGTCCATTCTTACCTATTACATACTGACACAATGGAAACAACAAAATAAAATCAAAGGGAACGAATACATTGTTAAAACGATTGTTACTACTGAATTGCTTGCTAACATTGCTGCCTATTATCATGTAGAAATTTTTGACGTGCTAACGGGTTTTAAATACATTGCTCAAATAATCCGTGAAAATGAAGGAAAGAAAAAATATATCTGTGGGGGTGAAGAAAGTTATGGTTTTTTAACAGGCGATTATGTTCGTGATAAAGATGCTGTATCGGCATGCACCATGATTGCCGAAGTAGCAACGTATGCTAAAAGCAACGGACAAACATTATGGGAAATGCTTTTAGAAATATACAAAAAGTTCGGCTTTTACAAGGAAAGCCTTGTCTCTATTACTAAAAAAGGGATGAATGGTCAGGAAGAAATAAAAAACATGATGAAAACATTTCGTTCCAAACCACCACAAAAATTGGCAGGTTCTGATGTTATAATTATTAAAGATTATTTTTTGCAGCAGGAAAAAAATATTTCATCACACCAAATAAAACCGATAACATTGCCGGTTTCGGATGTCTTGCAATTCATTACCAAAGACGAAACCATTGTATCGGTGCGTCCCAGTGGTACGGAGCCAAAAATTAAATTTTATATAGGTACCAAATCGGCATGGGAAAATACGTATGAAACGACCAATGCCAAACTTCAGCAAAAAATGGAACAAATAAAAAAAGATTTAGGAATACAATGATGAAACATTATCGTAAAGAATTGTGGTTTGAAACGCCACATCGCCGCGATTTTATAAATATTACACCACAAGTAGAGCAATGTGTTTTGGAAAGTGGCATCAAAGAAGGCTTATGCTTGGTAAATGCCATGCACATTACAGCAAGCGTTTTTATTAACGACGACGAATCGGGCTTGCACCATGACTTTGAAGTATGGCTGGAAAAACTGGCACCCGAAAAACCATATAATCAATATCAGCACAACGGCTTTGAAGACAATGCCGATGCTCATATTAAAAGAACCCTCATGGGACGTGAAGTGGTTGTTGCTGTTTCCAACGGAAAACTTGATTTTGGTCCATGGGAACAAATATTTTACGGTGAATTTGATGGTAAGAGACGTAAACGGGTATTGGTTAAAATAATTGGTGAATAAAATGACAGAGGAAGTAACTATTAAAACGGCGTTGATTTCAATTTTTCATAAAGAAAAGATTGAACCCGTTCTTCAAAAACTGAATGCGTTGAACATAAAACTTGTTTCTACAGGTGGGACTAAGGAATATATAGAAAAACTAGGCTATAGCGTTACGGCTGTGGAAGAACTTACTTCTTTTCCATCTATGTTGGGGGGACGTGTAAAAACATTACATCCTGCCGTTATGGGAGGTATTCTTTATAGACGTAATCATCGGCAAGATTTGGAAGAAATTAATCAATACCATATTTTGCCTGTTGATTTGGTCATTGTAGATTTGTATCCTTTTGAACAAACCTTGCAGCAAACAAACGACGAAAGCGAAATTATTGAGAAAATTGACATTGGCGGTATCAGTCTTATTCGTGCCGCAGCCAAAAATTTTAATGATGTACTGGTTATTCCATCGCAAAACGAATACTCATTTTTACTTAACCTGTTAACAGAACAACACGGTACAACTTGCTTAGAGCAACGCAAAACAATGGCACAAAAAGCTTTTGAAATATCTGCTTACTATGACCGTATGATATTCAGTTATTTTGCCAACGAGCCATTTATTAATACACCGTTATCTCCCGTTACTGCCTTACGCTATGGTGAAAACCCCCATCAAAAAGGATGGTTTGTTGGAAAGTTGGACGATGTTTTTGAAAAAATTCAGGGGCAGGAAATTTCTTACAACAATTTGCTTGATGTGGATGCAGGTATTCATTTGCTTAAAGAATATACTGAGCCAACCATTGCCATTCTAAAACACAATAATACGTGTGGACTTGCTTCGGACCATGATATAATTCAAGCATGGAAAAAAGCACTTGCCGGTGACCCCGTAAGTGCGTTTGGCGGTATTATTGTTTGCAATTTTAGTATAAACCGTGTCATGGCTGAGGAAATTAATGCTCTGTTTTTTGAAATACTTATTGCTACAAGTTTTGATAAAGACGCACTTGAACTTTTCAGTAAAAAACAAAAACGCATCTTATTAAAACTAAAAAACTGGAACCCTACCCTGTATAATGTTCGTGCTGCTATCAATGGATTGTTGATGGAAGAACGGGACTTGCATACAGAATATAAAGACGACTTTAAGTGTGTTACCGAAATACAACCCAACGAAAAGGAAATAGAAGACCTTATTTATGCCAATAAAATTGTGAAGCATACCAAAAGCAATGCCATTGTAATTGTAAAAAACAAACAACTTATAGGAAGTGGCATGGGGCAAACCTCGCGTGTAGATTCGGTAAAACAGGCCATCGAAAAGGCAACTACTTTTGGTTTTGATGTAAAGGGAGCGGTTTTGGCAAGCGATGCCTTTTTTCCCTTTGCTGACTGCGTCGAATTAGCATGCAAGGCAGGTATTCATACCTTTATTCAACCGGGTGGCAGTATTCGTGATAAAGACTCCATTGATTTTTGCAATGCCCATAAACTATCCATGATTTTTACAGGATATAGACATTTTAAGCATTAAATTTAATTTTGAAATATTAACTTTGCACTAAATATTTTAATATGGGACTTTTTTCATTTTTTAATCAGGAACTTGCTATTGACCTTGGAACAGCCAATACTATAATAACACTCAACGATAAAATTGTAGTGGACGAACCCTCCATTATTGCCATAGACAATGAAACCAAAAAGGTTATTGCTGTTGGACACGAAGCACGACAAATGCATGGTAAAACCCATGCCAACATAAAAACGGTGCGTCCGTTAAAAGACGGTGTAATTGCCGACTTTTATGCAGCAGAACTCATGCTGCGTGAACTTATACGAAAAATAAACCCACGTCGTCATTTTATAACGCCTTCCTTAAAACTCGTCATTGCTATACCTTCGGGAAGCACAGAAGTTGAAATACGTGCAGTACGAGACTCGTCTGAACATGCTGGTGCACGTGAAGTGTATATGATATATGAGCCTATGGCAGCAGCCATTGGTATTGGTTTAGATGTAGAAGCACCCGAAGGAAACGTCGTTGTGGATATTGGTGGTGGAACAACTGAAATAGCTGTTATTTCGCTGGCAGGCATTGTTTGTAATAAATCTATTCGCGTTGCCGGCGATGTGTTCACCTCCGATATTATGGAATATATGCGTGAACAGCACAATATGAAAGTTGGCGAACGTACTGCCGAAGAAATTAAATTAAATGTGGGTGCGGCTATGCGTGATTTGGACGATGGTCCACCCGATTATATTGTTAGAGGTCCCAGTTTGACGGGTTCATTGCCTCTTGAAATACCTGTTTCGTATCAGGAAATTGCACACTGTATTGATAAAAGTCTTTCAAGAATAGAAAGTGCTATTTTTCAGGTATTGGAAGAAACACCTCCCGAATTATACAAAGATATTACCAACAGTTGTATTTATCTTACCGGTGGCGGTTCATTAATAAAAGGACTGGATAAACGACTTACCGAAAAATTCAATTTACAGTTCAAAGTTACCGAAGGCCCATTACATGCAGTTGCCAGAGGAACCAGTATTGTCTTGAAAAACCTGCACCGCTTTTCATCCATTGTCATGCGTTAAAATGAATTTCATTACGACGTATGAGAGCCATATTACGTTTCCTTATTCGACAACATTATATTATTCTTTTTATTATTATTGAAGCACTTTGCCTTGCTTTGACCATACGAAACAACGATTATCACAGGGCTGTCAGCATACATTTATTTGACGAAATATCTGGAAATGTACATAATAGTTATTATTCTGTATTGCGTTATCTTTCTACGGTCAATGAAAATAAAAAACTTGCCAGCGAAAATGCCGAACTGCGTAAACAGATTTTCAATCTTTCACACGACACCTCTATAAAGAAACTTTCTACTGATTCTGGAAACTATGAACTTGTGGTTGCCAATATTGTTTATGGCAGTATTTATCGTGCCAACAACTATTTAATTATTAACAAAGGTTCCATGGATGGAGTAAAACCCGATATGGGTGTTATTAGTTCTTCGGGTGTTGTCGGCATTGTAAAAACAACATCTGCTCATTTTGCTACGATTATTCCGATTATAAATACTAATGCGCATATCAGTGCACGCATAAAATCAAATCAGTTTTTCGGCACTACAACTTGGAATGGCGTTAACCCTTCGTATGTTAACCTGTCGGAGATACCTTATCATGTAAAATTAACAACGGGTGATACCGTCATTACCAGTGGTTTTTCTACTGTTTTTCCTAAAGGTATAAAGATTGGAACCATTACCCATTTTGATTATAATCAGGGCAGTGATTTTTATAATATTGAAGTTAAATTGTTTCAACAATTTGGACAACTTGACTTTGTATATATAGTAAAAAACAAACTTCAACTGGAATTTCAACAAATTCAAAAGACGATAAATAATGCTAAATAAAATATCTACTCATATACTACGCTTTATTCTGTTGATACTGATTCAGGTCTTTATCCTAAACAATATTTTATTTTTCCAACTCGTCAATCCCTATATCTATATTTATTTTATATTACTTCTACCTTTCAATATTCCCAAAGTTTTGATTATTATATTAGGTTTTCTAATGGGGCTGTGTATCGATTTATTTTCTGGAACCATGGCCATTCATGCCTTTGCTACTACCTTTATTGCTTTTCTTAGACCCTATATACTTACATTTTTTTCACCGCATGATGGTTATGATACTACCACCGAACCTACCATAGCCTATTATGATATTTCATGGTGGATAAAATATTCGCTCTTAATGGTATTCATTCATCATTTTCTGTTGTTTTATTTAGAAATTTTTAGCCTGAACAATTTTTTCTATACTCTTATAAAAGTTGTATTAAGCAGTGTTTTAAGTTTTATTATCATGCTATTGTGTCAGTTATTTTTTCATAAAACAGCTAAAACTCATGATTAATCCTTTCGGTCAGCGAAAAATAATTATCCTCGTTATTATCCTTTTTGTCTTTACTGTTTTTGCAGTACGTTTATTTTACATGCAATTAATGGATGACTCATATAAATATTCTGCCCAAAACAATTCACAACGACGAATTACAAAATACCCTGCACGCGGGGTCATTTTTGACCGTTATGGAAAAATTCTGGTCTATAATGAACCTGCTTTTGACTTAATGGTAATACCTCAACAAACGTCTGCATTTGATACGGTTGATTTAAGTAATATACTTGAAATAGAACCCTCTACATTACGCGAAATTATTAACAAAGCGCGAATTTATTCCAAGTACAAGCCATCTGTGGTTATTCCTCAATTATCGCTGGAAACGACTTCCGAATTAAAGGAAAAGTTTTTTAAGTTCCCCGGTTTTTTTCTGCAATCAAGAACGTTGCGTAAATATCCCAAGCCCATTGCTTCTCATTTGTTGGGTTATGTCGGTGAAGTAGATAATACCATTATCAAGGAGAATAAGTATTACAAAATGGGCGATTACATTGGCATTAGTGGAATAGAACGTACGTATGAGCCTTATCTGAAAGGAATAAAAGGAGTTAGTATATATCTGGTAGATGTACATAACAGAATTGTGGGAAATTTTGCAGGAGGCATATACGATACAACCGCTATTCCCGGGAAAAATATAACCACAGGTATAGATATGGAACTTCAAGAATATGGCGAACAACTGATGCAAAATAAAAAAGGTAGCATTGTTGCCATAGACCCGCAATCGGGAGAAATACTGGCACTTATCTCAAGCCCTACGTATGACCCTTCGTTATTGGTAGGAAGAAAACGCACTCAACATTATGCCATGCTTCTTAAAGACACTTTAAAACCCTTATTTAATCGTGCACTTATGGCTAAGTATCCACCGGGAAGTACGTTTAAAATGGTGGGAGCACTTATTGGACAACAAGAAGGTGTTATTTTTCCTTCAACCACTTTTTCCTGTCATAGAGGTTTTACTATGGGGAATATTCATGTCGGCTGCCACGAACATGCCAGTCCGTTAAACCTAACTCAATCCATTCAAAATTCTTGTAATGCCTATTACTGTAATGTCTTTCTAAAAATTTTAAATAATAAGAAATATAAAAATACCGAAGAAGCCTTTTTAGCATGGCGTGATTATGTTACATCATTTGGCTTTGGTACACCGTTAGGCTCCGATTTATCTTATGAATTAAAAGGGAATATTCCCACCAACAATTATTATAATAAATATTTTGGAAAACATCGATGGAGTCCATTAACCATTATCTCCTTATCTATTGGTCAAGGAGAAATTGGAATTACACCCCTGCAATTGGCAAACTATACCTGTATTCTTGCTAACAAAGGTTATTATTACATACCTCATGTAATAAAATCCATACAGGATACCACAGTAGATTTTTCAATATACACTCTCAAACATTACACCAAAATAGACACCAAATATTTTGAACCTGTAATCGAAGGAATGGAAAATGCTGTATTAGCAGGGACAGCACGTATTGCCAAGATGGACAGCATACGTATTTGCGGTAAAACGGGGACAGCACAAAATCCGCATGGCAAGGACCATTCTATTTTTATTGCCTTTGCTCCTAAAGAAAGTGCCAGAATAGCCATCTCCGTTATTGTTGAAAATGCCGGTTTTGGAGCAACATACGCTGCACCTATTGCCAGTTTAATGATAGAAAAATATTTGACTCGCAAAGTAAAACGTACCGACCTTGAAAAACGAATTATAGAAACGGATTTAATACATTGAGTTTTGAAACGAGAAACAAATATCGCCAAAAATATAGACTGGATAACCATTATACTATATCTGATGCTGGTATTTATTGGCTGGACCAATATTTTTGCTTCCGTTTATAATGAAGAACACAGTAAAATAACTGATTTTTCGCAATTGTATGGCAAGCAACTGATATGGATTATTACTTCGCTCATTATTGGTATTATTATTCTTTTAACCGATAGTCGTTTTTACTCTTTATTTGCGTATCTTTTTTTTGGTATTATTTTGGCTCTTACCATAGCCGTTTTATTTTTTGGTAAAGAAATCAATGGTCAAAGGGCATGGTTTGAAATTAGTTGGATACGCATTCAGCCCTCCGAATTTTTGAAATTTGCCGTCAATCTCAGTCTGGCTAAATTTTTATCTACCTATAATTTTAAAATTCATCAATTAAAAAATTTAATCCTCATTTCCTTATTAATACTTATTCCTATAGGCATTGTTTTGCTACAAAACGATACAGGAACTGCCATTGTTTTTACGTCGTTTATTTTTGTCCTTTATCGTGAAGGCTTAACTCCCTATGTGCTTTTCTTTGCGTTGATTTCCGTTATACTGTTCATTATGGCATTGCTTATTAATCCGATAACAATTATTTATATTCTTATTGCAGTTGCATTTCTTGCATTTTTAATTTTAAATGGGCAGTTACGTTATTTTTTTACAGCACTCGGCATATTTGCTGTACTGTTTTTACTTGCGTTAGGCAGTTTTTATTTTTTCCATTTAAACTTGGAGTGGAGTAAAATAATGATAGGCGTAACGCTTCTTTTTTCATTAATCATGTTAGGACTTGGTAAGGTTAAAAAAATAAAGTACGCCCAGTTAATCGGTTTATTTTTAATAGGTAGTATTGCGTTTACCTTTACCGTAGATTATGTATTTAATAATGTACTTGAAACGCACCAGCAGGCTCGTATTAATGAATTGCTCGGAAAAACAAACGATAAAAAAGGCGTGGGTTATAATGTTAATCAGTCGAAAATTGCTATTGGTTCGGGAGGTTTATTGGGAAAGGGATTTTTACAGGGCACACAAACAAAATACAACTTTGTCCCCGAACAGAGTACCGATTTTATTTTTTGCACTATTGGCGAGGAACATGGCTTTGTTGGTAGCATTTTGGTGCTTTTGCTGTACGTTGGATTTTTAATTCGATTAGTCTTTGTGGCAGAAAGACAACGTACTGCCTTTAGCCGTATTTATGGATATGGCGTTGTGGCTATCATCTTTTTTCATTTCACCATTAATATAGGCATGACTATTGGAATTATACCGGTAATTGGCATTCCGCTGCCATTTTTCAGTTATGGTGGCAGTTCACTTTGGTCGTTTACTATTTTGTTATTTATTTTTCTTAAATTGGACGCTGACAGATTTAAATACCTATCATAATATGTTGACATCAGAAGTTACTTATATTGGAAACCTTAGAACAAAGGCAAAACATGTAGCATCAGGAACAGAAATCATAACCGATGCTCCTATTGATAATCATGGTAAAGGTGAATATTTTTCTCCTACCGACCTTGCAGCAACAGCATTTGCATCGTGCATACTCACTATAATGGGTATTGGTTCCGAAACATATAAATATAATATGGATGGAACCAGAGTAGAAGTTACAAAAATTATGGGAACCAATCCAAGACGTATTGCCGAAATAAAGGCTTCGTTTTATTTTCCCAATTTTGGTTTTACCAAAAAACAAAAAGACATTCTGATTCATATTATTGATACATGCCCAGTAGCATTGTCTCTTCATCCTGATATAAAAAAAGTGATTGTTTTTATTTTTAACGACGAAACTATAAACGTATCACTGTGAAAATATTGCTCTGCATAGCATACCTTTTTATAATTCTTTTTCTTATCAGAAAAATACCTCTCTTTAAGCAGGAATATATTTCCTATCGCTTTACATACGCCTTGTTTTTAATAAAAGTACTGGTATCGTTTATCCTGTTTATTATCTATACTCAATTTTATACCGACAGGCAAAATAACGACATTTTTAAATATTACGACGATGGAAAAATAATGTACGAAGCCTTTCATAAAAACCCTGCTGACTACATTAAAATGCTGACAGGCATTTCGGATGATGAGCCTCAATTAAACGAATATTATCATAAAATGAACTTCTGGGTAAAACCCTATAATTATGAAATATTGAATGAAAACAAAACACTTATCCGGCTGAATGCCTTTATTTGCCTGTTCTCGATGAATATATATTTTGTACATGTACTCGTTTTCATCTTTTTATCTTTTATCGGACTTTTTGCATTGTTCAAGTTGCTGGCTCCCTGTTTTGTTCATAGCAACTATTTATTAGCCATATTGATTTTTCTTATGCCCTCCACGGTTTTCTGGTCATCAGCCATTTTAAAAGAAAGTTTGGTTTTTTTTAATATGGGATTAATGCTTTGGTATTTGAACAAACTTTTACAAAATGACATTAACGCTAAAAATATTTTTCTTACTTTTCTCTTTGCTGTACTTTTATCTATCAGCAAAATATATATTCTTATCATACTCATTCCCGCAATGCTGACACTTATCTTATTCAACCTATTTAGAAAAATGAATAAACCGATTCTCTTTACCCTCATTCATGTTGTTATCCTATTCATGTTTTTTCATTCAACCTTGTTCTCACCGTATAATTTTACCCAAATAGTGGTAGCCAAGCAACACAATTTTATTGCTATGGTCAATTCCTTTCCGCAGGTAGGGAGCAAAATTTCAATACCAATTCTTGAACCTTCCGTTACAAGTTTTTTAATTAATTCTCCCAATGCACTTATTAATTCTTTGTTTCGTCCCACTCTTTTTGAAGCACATAATTTGGTTTCGCTCATGGCTGCCATAGAAAATGCAGGAATAGTGTTGATTTTTATTCTGTTGATTTTTTTTCATAAAAAACCTGTGGTTCAAAATAATTACTGGTTATGGTTTTCGTTTTCGTTCACTGTTTTACTTTTTACATTAATCGGACTTACTACACCCGTTTTGGGTGCTTTGGTACGATATAAAATACCTGCGTTGCCCTTTCTGATGTTTTTACTTTTTAATTATATGGATGTAAATAAATTAACAAATAAACTGTTTAGAAAATGGAAAAAATCGTATTGATTACCGGAGCCACTTCCGGCATCGGAAAAGCAACAGCCACCTTATTGGCAGATGAAGGATATCATATTATAATTACTGGACGAAGAACTCATCTGTTAAGTGAATTGGAAAAAACTCTTCGTACAAAAACGAAAGTTTTGCCGTTAAGTCTTGATGTAACAGATAACAAACAAATGGAACATGTCATCCATTCACTTCCCAAAGAATGGAGCAATATTGATGTACTCATTAATAATGCAGGGCTTGCCCTTGGACTAAACCCAATTGATAAGGGCTTTATAGAAGATTGGGAGACCATGATAGATACGAATGTTAAAGGATTGCTGTATGTGAGCAAAGCCGTTATACCGCTTATGTATAAAAGTCCTATAAAGCAAATCATAAACATTGGTTCTATTGCAGGAAAAGAGGTTTATATTAACGGAAATATATATTGTGCTACTAAGGCTGCCGTAGATGCACTTACCAAAGCCATGCGTCTGGACTTGCTTGAACAGGGTTTTAAGGTTACTGCTGTTCATCCGGGTATGGTAGAAACAGAATTTTCCAATGTTCGTTTTAATGGCGATACACAGCGTGCTAAAAAAGTGTATGAAGGATTTACACCTTTACAAAGCGAAGATATAGCAGATGTTATTCGTTACATTCTTTCGTTGCCACAACATGTTAATATTAACGAGTTGATTATTATGCCCACTGCGCAAGCAAATGCTACCATTGTAAATCGAAAATAATACAACATGAAAAAAAAATATAGTTATCAGGAATTATATGCTTTTACCGTAAATTTGTTTTCTGCTATTGGTTGTAGAAAAAAGGATGCAGCCACGGTGGCTGAGGTTTTAATGGCTGCTGAACTTAGAGGGATTCCATCGCATGGCTTGGTGCGTGTAAGTGATTATATCAGCCTTTGGGAAGCAGGAAGAATAAATCTTCAACCGCAGGTTCATATTGTTCATGAAACACCCTCCACATTTACTATGGATGCGGATAATGGTTTTGGTATGATTGCTGGTAAAAAAGCCATGAACATGGTAATGCGAAAGGCGACAACTACTGGAACTGCATGGACAACCGTTATCAATTCTAATCATTATGGAATAGCAGGATTTTATTCGCTCATGGCTGCTCAAAAGAAAATGATTGGCATTTCGGGTACCAATGCCAACCCATTAGTTGCACCTACGTGGAGTCTGTCGCGAATGTTAGGTACCAACCCACTTGCTGTGGCTATTCCTGCCAAATCGTATCCTCCGTTTGTTGCCGATTTTGCTACCAGCCCCATTGCACGAGGTAAATTGGCATTGCTTGAAAAAGAAAACAAAAGCATTGATTACGGTTTTGTTCAGGATAAAAACGGGAACCCTTCTCATCGTCCTGATATATTGAAAGAAGGTGGCGCTATTGTTACGTTGGGTGGCGATTATGAACACGGAAGCCATAAGGGCTACTGTATGTCGGCTATCGTTGATATTTTTTCATCCGTATTGGGTGGTGCAAATTTTGGACCTTTTGTTCCACCACAGGTAGGCTACCTCCCTATGCCAAAACAACAAGTGGGAAAAGGACTTGGTCATTTTTTTGCTGCTTTTCGAATAGATGCTTTTCGTCCTGCTAACGATTTTCTTAAAAGTATGGACGAATGGATTACTGCCTTTAAAAAGGCTACACCCGATAAGGAACACGAAAAAGTAATTATTCCCGGTGAACCTGAGTTTGAGAAAACAATAGAGCATACAAAGAACGGAATAAGCATAAAAAAAGAAGTTCAACAGGATTTAATTAAACTGTCACACACCTATCGTGTTACAAACCCCTTTGAATAATTTAGTGAAAAGGAGTTGTATATATAAAAATAAGCGCGGAGTATTATTTTTCGCCTTCCGTGATTATCTTACTCAGTTCTTCATACAAATCTCTGTATTTTTTATCAATATCGTTGCGTATGGAGTTGAAATACGTTTTTTTCTCTTTTGATTTTTTCCCTGTGGGAGATTGATTTATACGTTCGTAAAGATTGTTGTGCAAGTCAACAATTTTTTCCAATACATTGTTTACCCTGTCCTGAACTTTTTCACCATGAAGCCCAATGGCTAAAAATGAATCGCTGATGATATCGCTGGTTAAATAATCAATATCTTTTTTTAAATTACGAATGCTTGCCATAATTTTATACTTTTGTGCAAAAGTAATAACCTTATGTTTAATCTCCAAATTTGAATGTATGATGTTTATTTTATTAGGGCTGTTTCTGGTAATTGAATTTCTTTTTGCATGGACGCTTAAACATACCTTTGCTTCACTTCAAAAGACAAAATTTTATAAATTATGTTTACTGACATCCATCCCTTTGTGGTTGTCCGTTCTTTCTATGGTCTGTATTCAAATATTTATTGCCCCTATTCCCCATTATCTTTCATACTCCTATATGTTTTATGTGTTTACTTTTTATTTTATCCTTTTTATTCCGAAAGTATTTTTTATTATTGTTTGGTTGATATTGAAGTGTATATTCTTATTTCAAAAGCATTCATTGTCGTTATCACGATGGCGATGGACACCAGTGCTTGTATCGTTGATTATGTTAGTCTTGTTTGTATGGAGTGTATTCTGGGGAAGATACATGCTAACGGTTAATCAATATGATATCCCCGTAAAAAAATTACCTGCTGTTTTTTCTAAGATTAAAATAATTCAATTCTCCGATTTACATATTGGCAGTTATGGTGGGAATCCCGTATTTCTTCAAAAGTTAGTCGATTCTTGCAATGCCTTAAAACCCGATATCATTGTTTTTACTGGGGATATTGTTAATCAGTATGCGGATGAAATAGACCATCTTGATACAGTGCTAAACCGCATGCATGCGTCATTAGGTAAATTTGCTGTTCTGGGCAATCACGATTTTGGCGATTATTCTGTTTGGAAATCGCCCAAAGACAAGCAACAAAATCTGTCCGATATAATTTCACAGTTAAACAATATGGGTTTTAAAGTGCTTAGGAATGAACATGTATATGTACACAAAGGAAATGATTCGTTAGTCGTTGTAGGGGTTGACAATTGGGGATTAAAACCTTTTAAACAATACGGTGATTTGCACAAATCTATTCAGGGAATCGATAGCAATTGTTTTGCTGTTATATTAAGTCATGACCCTTCGCACTGGGAAGAACAAATAAAGAAAAAATTACACTATTCATTAACATTTTCAGGACATACACATGCTTTTCAAATGGGGTTTCATGCTGGAAAATGCAAATGGAGCCCGGCAGCATTAAGATATAAGCATTGGTGGGGACTTTATGCTGAAAAAAATAATTTTCTATATGTTAGCAGAGGAGTGGGTACTATTGGATTTTTAGGAAGATTGGGTATGACTCCTGAAATGGTTTGTGTAACCTTAAATGCAAGCAATGAATAATGTTTGGCCTATATTATTGTCCAGTTGGAAAATACTTATCATCGTTTTAATTATTGTTATCGCCATTGTTTTAGTTTATCAGCGGCGAGACCCAGTTAAAACTATTGCATGGATTGCGGTTATCGTTTTAATTCCTATTGCTGGTATTATTCTTTTTTTCTTTTTTGGCAGGACTTACCGCCGTAGAAAAATATTTTTTCGAAAAGAACTTTCCGATTTCAGGCATATAGAAAAGTATGTATCGTGGCAGTCAAAACACTTGTATCATACAGTTTTTCAAAAAGACGAATCTCTTTACAGTAAAATAGGTGCTGTACAGTTGCTTTTCAACAACAGCAAAGCGATACTTACCATGTACAACAATGTTGATATTTTGCTTGATGGGGATAAAACATTTCCAGCCATGTTTGAAGCAATGAAAAATGCCAAACATCATATTCATATCGAATTTTATATCATTGAAGAAGGAAAGGTTGGAAATGAGTTAAGAGAAATTTTAATACAGAAAGTTAAAGAAGGTGTTGAAGTAAGAATTTTATATGATGGTGTGGGTTCATGGGGGTTAAGTAAAAAATATATTTCATCGCTGAAAAAAGCCGGTATAGAAATAGTTGCTTTTATGCCTATACGGTTTCCACGTCTTGCGCAGCGTTTAAATTACCGCAACCATCGTAAAATAGTAGTTGTGGACGGCAAAACAGGATTCATCGGTGGCTTGAATATTGCCGACCGCTATTTATATGGCAAACCCGACATCGGCGTTTGGCGCGATACACATCTTCAAATTACAGGTACCGCTGTTAGTTCACTACAATTGATTTTTTTAACTGATTGGCATTTTGCTACCAACAATCTAATATCTGACAACAAATATTTTCCCAATTACAAAGTTAAAAATCGTTGCATGATTCAAATGGTATCCAGTGGTCCCGATTCTGACTGGAGTAGCATTATGCAGGCATATTTTTACCTTATCAGTACTGCCAAAAAATATATTTATATTTCTACACCATATTTTATTCCCAACGAAAGTATTTTGACCGCTATAAAAACGGTTTCTATGAGTGGTGTTGATGTCAGAATTATTTTACCAAGCAGGTCCGATTCAAAATTAACATATTATGGTTCGCTTTCATATATACCTGAACTTTTAGAAGCCAATGTTTCTATTTACAGTTATCAAAAAGGATTTACACATAGTAAAATGCTTATTGTGGATGATATTGTATCGTCTGTAGGTACTGCCAATATGGACCTTCGCAGTTTTGACCAAAACTTCGAAATAAATGCTTTGGTGTATGATTCTACGATAGCCTTGCAATTAAAGCAAATTTTTCTTAACGATTTGGAATCATGTGTTAAGGTTAAAATGGAAGATTATTTGGCAAAGCCATTTATAAATCATTTGGCTCAGGGTATTGCACGAGTATTCAGTCCATTACTTTAGTAATTTGCATGTTGAAACGAGTTTATCATACTCTTTTTGCATATCTTCATTTTTAATATGTATTTTGGCTTTATTCAGCATCTCTTCGGCTGCCGTTTTATTTTGCAAATTAATATAAATATTTGCCATTTTTAATTGACTTTCAGCCGACAGTAAAATAGTATAGGGATTTATTATATCAACAAATTTTTTAAGTAAAAGAGTATCGCTTATTTCACTGGCAAAGTTGGTAACAATGGTTATTACATATTCCAAATAGGGATGAAATTGTTCTTTGGCAAGGTTAAGCAATATGGATGCCTGTTCCAAAAATGCTTGCTCCTTTCGTATTTTATAAAAAGAATAATAATCCATAATAAAGGCATTTTTCCAAAATTCTTTTTCTTTCGATTGAACAGGCTGTAAATAGGTATCTATTTGTTTTTCTAAATTAAAATCTTTGGCACTGCTTTGAGAATAAAGTGTACGCGTCATTGTTGAAGTAACAAATTCATATAGATTCATAAAATTATATTTTTTAATAAATGTATCAATATGAGATATTACATATTGATATTCTCTTGACGTTACATTGATACGGTAACGTTTCATTATTTCAAAATTAACAGGTGAAATTAATTGGCTGTCTGCTTGTGTAGCAAAGTATTCCTGTATATCGTAAGGATAATATACAGAAATACAGTTAAGGGCATATTTGGCTAAGAAGTCAGGATTTCGTTCTCCACGATGATATCTTTTTAATAAACTTCCAAAATTATTGGTTGTGTCTAATGCTTGCTTTCCCACAGCAATGAACGTAGATGTATCGCATGCTCCTACATAGCGATGTTGCATTTCACCCTTGGCATCAATAAAAAGCAAGGTAGGATATGCAAGAATATTATATTGTTTTTGAATATTTTTGCCTTCACCTTTTTCCATATCAAGACTATAATTTATAAAGTGACTGTTGTAATATTTACCTACCTGAGTATTGGTAAAGACGTTTTTTGCCAACCATTTGCAAGGTCCACACCAAGATGTATAGCAATCAATAAAAATGATTTTATTATTTTTGGCTGCTTCGGCTTTTAATGCGTCCATACTTCCTTCAAAAAAATTTATTCCCTGTGCCCCTGCATTCAGCGAAATAAATAATGCACTGATAATTACCAAATATTTCATCATAAAATTCTACAATAACTTCATCAAATATTTTTACTCAACGAACAAATATAATTATTCTTTTTTCAACTTTTTACTAATTTCTTTACTTTTTGTTATGGACAAATCCGTACATTCAGCAATCGTTTCAATATGCTGTCCCTTATTCAAACCGTTCATCACAGGTTGAATTTTTTCATCTTCACGTCCTTTTTTTATGCCCTTTTCATGACCTTCTTTCAATCCTTTTTCATGTCCTTCCTTTAACCCTTCCTTGCGTCTTTCCTGTATTCCTTTTTCCATTCCTTCGTCTCTTGCTATATCAATGGAGTTTTTTATATCACGATAATATTTCATACTGTTTTTATATTCGTTCAACTAGTCGGGAGTGAATTTTGCAACATCGGCATTCCGAGATGAATGAACATTAACTTGTCGTAAAATATTTTTTGTGTTTTAATGTAGGTCAATTTTATATCGTAGCGATACTTGTTTACCTGTTTTTTGTCTTCATTAAAAACAAAATCAAGAATGGCAATGGTGTAAATGTCTTTCAGTTCAAAGTCCCATTCACCAACAATCGCTTGTTCACAAATGGGAAAGGTAGCATAATACAGCGTTCGGTCTTTAAAAAACTTTTGTTTGGTCTTTTGCAGTTCTACTATAAATTTTTCGCCCCGTTCGTTTTCACAATACAGGTCAAATATTGCCTTTCTATCTAATTCGGTAGAACCCAGTTTGTCAGACCTGATATAATGGATGCTTTTTATTCTGGCTTGTTCATTTTTCAGCAGTTCGTTCAAAAAATCGAGCAACAGTTCCTTACTTGGTTCTTCGCTAAACAAACGTTTGAAACCGTAATCGGTAAACGGATTAACGTATTTTTCGTTGAAGGTCATGCCTGCATGAATTTGTTTCAAAAGTAAATATTTTGCAAAAATTTTCCAAAAAAAATAAACAGAAATTCATCCTGCATTATTAAGTCACTCCATAAAAAAAATTTGATATTATTCGCCTCGCCAAAAAAAACTAACTTCGTTTAATACCGACTTGCTAACGAACGAGGCTAAAAGATGGCGGGCATTTCGAAGCACAAAACTGTCAATTTACGATGAAGTTTATTAGTTGCAATACCCTTCATATTAGCACTTTTTGCCCGCTTGATTTTAGCCTTTGTTACCATTTGTTATTGTTTTAATTCGTTAATTTCATTTTCAGTTAATCCTGTGTATTTCATTATTTTCTCAACAGGTTCGTTATCCTTTATCATTTCCTTTGCAATTTCAATCTTTCCTTTTTTAAGTCCTTCTATTTCTCCTTTTTCAAAAGCTGTGTTCTGTATATTGAATATATCCCGATAAGCATTCACACTTGCTTCATACTGTTTATATTCGTCTGAATTTAATTTTGCAATTTCTGCGGTTTCAAATAGTTTTAAGAAGATTTTTTCTTTTAACTTATATGGAACTCTATCAAGTTTTGGGAGATTTTTCAGAACGTACATCCACTTGTCAAAATGTGACTCTAATTCTTTTTCAGTTTTCTCAAACTTCGGCATTTCAAGATAAATATAATTTAATTTATCGTAAAATACCTTATGAGTTTCTAGTTCAGTCAATTTAACATCGTGTCGATATTTATCCGGTTCACTTTCTTCAAACACGAAGTCTAAAATGCCTATGGTATAAACAGCTTTTAATTCAAAATCCCAAAACCTGTCTTTGTTTCTTGCCTGTTCCTGAATTGGAAAGGTGGAATAATAAATTGTTCTGTCTTTAAAAAATTTCTGCTCGGCTTTTTGCATTTCCACAATAAACTGCTCGCCTTTTTCATTGGTACAATAAATGTCAAAAATTGCTCGCCTGTCTCCAACCGATATTGGCAGTTTTTCGTTAGGTAGATATGACAGATCTTTAATAATCCCTTCTTTTTCTTTTAGAAGTTCATTCAAAAAGTCCAATAGTAAATCCTTGTTTGGCTCTTCTCCAAAAAGTCTCTTAAAGCCATAGTCGGTAAATGGATTAATATATTTCTCTTTAAATTCTATCATATTAAAAACTTTAATCAAATGCAAAAATACAACTTTTTTTAATTCGCAAAATTGTTTTCTCCATAAACAAATATGCAACTCCCATTTGCAATACTATCAATGTTCACTTTTGCTAAATCTAAAGGTAATGCTGGGCATCCCCAACTTCTCCCAAGTCTTCCATATTTTTCGATAAATTCTTGACTTACATAATCTGCACCATTCATTACTATTGCTCGTTTTCGGGCATTGTCATTAATTCCCTTCTCAATGCCATCTAATACCGACTTGCTAACGGTTGCATACAGAATTTGGCTGGCATTGTTTCATGCAGCATCCTGTCAAACCCCTGCGAATTATATTATTTGCACATAGTGTCATCATGTTCCCTGCCATCTAAATTTTGAACGGTTTACCCACCGTAATTATTGTCATTGTCAATTTAGAACAATTTTTTCAATATGCACTTGCTTTCCATTGTCAACTTTTACGAAGTAAATTCCTTTGGGAACGTTTGTGAGGTCAATTTCAGTTGTTGTTTGATTATTGTTAGTAATAGTGGAGTAAATTTTCTCTCCCAGTAGATTAAATACTTCAATTAATTTAGAATTGTCTGATTCAGTAATGGTAACTTTTCCATTTGAAGGGTTTGGGAAAACTTTAATTGTGTTTATAAATTCGTTTTCATTGAGTCCAGTTGTTTGGTTTAAT
Organism: uncultured Bacteroidales bacterium; assembly: GCA_964431135.1. Classification (GTDB taxonomy): domain Bacteria; phylum Bacteroidota; class Bacteroidia; order Bacteroidales; family GWA2-32-17; genus Ch61. Next base: position 29,256 of record CAYSIN010000002.1, on the reverse strand, counting down.
TTACATACAAAAACGTCACTACCTCCTGCCGAAGTTAAATTAAACGTTCCTGTTCCGGGGTCAAAATCGAATGTCATCCCAAAATATCCGGTATAATAAATATTGCCAAAATCATCAAGAATGATAGACATACACTCATCATACCAAAACGCACCTGATGCTATTGCAAATACGAAATCTCCAGATGAATTTAATTTTAAAATATAAAAATCACGATTTCCTCCATTAGATAAATTATATAATCCTACGCCCGGATCAAAATCAACAGTATCTGTAAAATCGCCAACTGTGTATACATTCCCATAAGCATCCGTTTTTAAAGAGTATCCAAAATCTTCTCCATTTCCACCTATAGATTTTGCCCAAATAAAGTTTCCTGAAGAATCTAATTTAGAAATAAAAATATCATAACTACCATTTGAGGTTAAATAAAATGTTCCTACTCCAGGGTCAAAGTCTATTGATGGAGTGCTAAATCCTCCGGTAGTGTACACATTACTGGATGCATCTAAGGCAATAGAATAGCCATAATCATAATAATCTCCTCCCATAGATTTTGCCCAGACAAAGTTTCCTAAATTATTTAATTTAGAAATAAAAATATCAACATTACCGTATACTCCAGATACATCAGGACTTACAGTCATATTAAAAATTCCTGCTCCTGGGTCGAAGTCTGAAGTTCCTTGAAAAGAGCCAGTGGTATATACATTGCCATCACTATCAAGCGCTATAGAACAACCAATATCCTCCCCATTTCCTCCCATGGATTTTGCATAAACAAAATTTCCTAAAACATCTAATTTTAAAATGAAAATATCTGTACTGTCTGCTGTTAAATTAAAGGCACCTATTTCTGGATTAAAATCAACTATACCTTGGAAATATCCCGTTATATATACATTTGCAGAAGTATCAAGAACTAATAAGTTGCCAATATCGTCACCTGTATTTCCTATTGATTTTGCCCAGACAAAATTTCCAGAAGAATCTAATTTTAGGATAAAAATGTCCTTTAAACCGGTAGCAGTTAAATTATAAGTTCCTACTCCTGGGTCAAAGTCTGCTGTTCCACAATAATATCCTGTACAATATACATTACCTGAATTGTCCAATGCAATAGAGTTGCCCCAATCGTTATTTGTTCCGCCTATTGATTTTGCCCAGACAAAATTTCCATAAGCATCAAATTTGGAAATAAATATATCATCAAGACCCATAGAAGTTAAATTAAAAATTCCTAAACCTGGGTCAAAGTCAACTGTTCCATTGAAATAACCAGAAGTGTAAACATTACCATGTGCGTCAACCGCAATGGAATTACCACCATCATTATTAGTACTACCCATTCCCTTTGCCCATTCTAAATTTTGTGATTTTGCATTTGAAAGTAACATTGTAAATAGGACAAAACAAAGTAAAATATTTTTTAACGTTTTCATAGTTTTAATATTATGCAATTTACGGCTTGCATTAATAAGACAAATTGGATGTTTGAATAGTTGCCTGTACAAATAATTTCTTTGTTATATGTAAACCATATTATATTTTCATTATCCACCGTGGAGTTGTTTTGATAAATGCTGTTCATGTGAGCACTATTGAATATGTGTCTCAAATAGTTCATTTTGTAATTCCGTATATAAATTTACATTTACACAAAGGTATAACTTTTTTTTCATATCACCAAATTAGTCGTCCCTTAAAAAGTACCTATTCTACCTCGTCCTCGTTTGCAACGAGGATGCACATTTTCATTCTTTTGTTAGCGATTTGGTATCAAATGGAAAGGAGTCATTATTGAACCCAATAATAAGGCTTGGAAATATTGCTTTCTTGAAACCAATATTTAGGTGATATAACAATACCGTCGGGGGTTTGTAGCCTTCGTTCATAAATAGCAATTACTGGATTGAATGTGATATCGGTAACACCTATTTTATATCGTTCTTCTTCATTTTCTTTTTTAGGCAATGGTTCAACGCAAACCGTCAATCCGTTTGTTTCCAACATATTTTTTAAAAATTCCATTCTGTTTTTTGTAATACCTGTTTCAATTAAAGTACAACGTGTACCTTGAATTTCTTCTACAATATGTTTTGCATTGAATTTTCCCATAAATAATCTATTTAATTAATAATTTTAGAAAGTACAGAAACCGATGCTCTTCTCATTGGCGATGTTAAACCATAAATTTCATCTTTAAGGAAATCATTTGTTACTTTATCTATTAAAACGGCAACTTCATCAGCAAGTTCAAATGCCCTTAATTTATTATAATGTCTCATTTCTTACCGTCTAATATAATATACTAAAATCCTAAAATTTATCTAGCAAATCTTTAATATAATCAAATATGGGGCTGTATATACCAACAGCAAAAATGCCGATTACCGTAATAAGCAGCGCCGTTTTGGTATAACTATCGCTTTTAAAACGTGCAATGGGTTGTTCGTTTGGATTGATAAACATGGCTTTTACGATTAAAAGATAATAATAAAGTGAGATGATGGTATTTAAAACAGCGATGAATACCAGCCAGTAATAACTTCCTTTGGCAGCAGCAGTAAACAAGAAAAATTTACTAAAAAAGCCTGCGGTAGGCGGTATTCCTGCCAATGAAAACATGGCAAGCATCATGGTCAGTGAAAGCAACGGATTGGTTCTGTATAAACCATTATAATCCTTAATTTCTTCCTTGCCTGTTACATTGGATATAGCCATTACGACACCAAAAGCACACAGGTTTGAAAGAATATAAATCAGCATAAAATAAATAACTACTGTTATACCTAACGAATCGACATTAATTAAACCCAGTAAAATAAAACCTGCCTGCGAAATAGACGAAAAAGCCAGAAATCGTTTCATATTGGTTTGACGCATGGCAAATAGGTTACCTACCGTCATGGTAAGCACCGAAAGCAAATAAATAATATTTTTCCATAAAAACATTTCGTTGAAAAATACCTTGAACAGCAACAGGGAAAATATAAAGGCAGCAGCACCTTTGGATATAACAGAAAAATAGGAAGTAATAATGGTAGGTGAACCTTCATATACATCGGCGGTCCATAAATGAAAGGGAACCAGAGACATTTTAAAAGCCATACCCGAAACAAAGAAAATAAAAGCAAGTGCAAACAAGGGAGTAACGTGGGCAAAATAGTGGGGTAACTCGTCAAAATAAATAGTACCGCTTATTCCGTAAAAGAGTGATATACCAAACAGCATAATGCCTGAAGACAAGGCAGAATTTAAAAGAAATTTGATACCGGCTTCGGATGATTTACTTCTAAATGTATCAAATGCTGCCAGCATAGCCATAGGAATAGATGCAATTTCCAATCCCAAATAAAACATCAGAAAATCGCCCGAAGATATCATAAAATACATACCTATAAGTGTTGAAAAAAGCAGCACTAAAAACTCATTGCTTTTAGGAGAATTTATATCTTTTCTTAACCATGCTACCGATTGTAATAAAACGATGAACACGCCAATATTAAGTACATTTTTCATAAAGGAATGTACATGGCTTGTAACAAACATACCGCCAAAAAATTTGCCTCCTTCAAAGGGAATAAATCCCAACAACGTATGAACACCAAAAAGTATCAAGGTTAATGGGATAATAAATTTTTTGTGTCGCTGATTGAGCGTAATATCCAAAAACAATATCAATAAGGCTATAATAATCAGCGATAACTCCTGTCTCATCAAACAAAAACTTTGTAGCATACTATAAAAAATTCAATTAGTTAAACATAAGTATTTTTTGTAATATCGGTTCCAGACTTTTTCCAATCAGGTTGTCGGTAAGAAAATAGGGATAAAAACCGATAAGCGTAATAAACAGAATGAGTGTTCCAACAGACAATTTTTCCCACCATGTAGCGTCTTTAAGGGCAAGGTGATGTTCATTCTTAACAGGTCCCAAGAGAAAGATGCCGATAACACGCAAAATATATACAGCGGTAATTACAATGGAACTTGCTGCCAAAATAGTTAACACACGATGGAAGGTATCGGCGTGCTGGAATGAACCAAAGAAAACGAGCATTTCGGCAACAAATCCGCTAAATCCCGGCAACCCTAAGGAAGCCAATCCTGCAATAATGTAACAGGCACCTAAAAATGGAATTATTCTTAACAGTCCGCCCATTTCATGTATCATACGTGTATGGGTACGTCCATAAATCATACCTATCAAGGCAAAGAAAAGGGCTGTCATTATACCGTGTGAAATCATTTGCAAAATGGCACCATCCATAGCCGTTTTGTTCAACATAAGCAATCCAAACAGTATAAGTCCGCAATGGCTAACCGAAGAATACGCATTGATATATTTCAAATCTTTTTGCATAATAGCCCCCAAAGCACCGTAAACAATGCCAATCGTTGCCAGTATCATAAAAAAGGAACCCATTTGTTTGGCTGCTTCGGGCAAAAGATAAATGGCAATACGGAAAACACCATAACTTCCAAGTTTCATCAGTACGCCAGCATGAAGCATGGATACGGCGGTAGGTGCAGAGGCATGACCATCAGGCGACCATGTATGCAATGGGAATAAAGCACCCAATACGCCAAAGCCAATAAATAAAAATGGGAATAAAAATAATTGTACTTCCTTTGGGAAATGAACTTTTGAAAGGTCCATTAAATTCATGGATAAGGCTCCTCCCTGAACGCCTGAATTAAAATATAAACCCAGCATGCCCACTATAATCAATGCAGACCCGCCCATTAACATTAAGGTTAATTTCATAGCGGAGTATTCTTTTCTTCCCGTACCCCAAATACCAATCAATATGTACATCGGAATAACGGCAAGTTCATAAAAGGCAAACATAGCAAACATGTCGATAGTAATAAAAAAGCCAAATACACCGCTTGCCAATACAATAAGAGAAATGAAAAATTCACGATGCAAATCTTCCATTTTCCATGAGGCAAAAACACCTGCAAAAATTACGATAGAAGTTAACGCAATCAATGCAACCGAAATGCCATCCACGCCCATGATAAAGTTGAAATTCAAACTTTTAAACCATGCTATATGTTTTAAAAATACAAACTGGTCTGTAACGCCATGGTTTCGCAAATTTACATACAATACTATCAGAATAGCACTGAGAATAAGTTGTATGGACATTCCGATGGCTGCAATAATACGTGTTTGCTTTATATCCTTTGAAAAAAGAATCAGGATAACGGTAATTAAAGGAACTATAACAAAAAGTGACAGGTTCATATCTTCATCAAATTAAAAGTTCAACAATAAATAAATAAACAGGGCACTTAGCACTATAGTGCTTGAAACAAAGGCAAAGGCATATTTTTGTAATTGTCCTGATTGTAATCCTTTAATGCTTTCGGAAACTTTGTTCGTTGTCCAGGCAATGCCGTTCATGGTTCCATCAACTACATGACGGTCAAACCAAGCAATGGGACGTGATATCAGATTAAAGATGATTTTTTTAGTTACAAATAAATAAATTTCATCAATGTAGAATTTATTATATGCCCATTTATAGAGTGTTTTAATATTGTCAATAATTTTTTGCGGTGCATTGGAGGGATTTTTATACAATATCCATGCAATAATAATTCCGATGAAACTGACAATGATAGATGCTGAAGCAATACTCCAATTTATATGGCTGTCGAGTGGAATGCTATTGGATGAAACAAATTTTCCAAAAGGAATATACCCAACGGCAATAGACAAAAAGGCAAGAATCATCAACGGGATGGTCATCGTTTTTTCTACTTCGTGAGGCTTATGTTCGTATTGGGCTTCCTTGTTCCAAAATACTCTGAAATAAAGGCGAAACATGTAAAAAGCGGTAATACCGGCAACAAGCAATTCGGTATAGAAAATAATTTTGTTATGTTCGTAAGCAGCGGTAATTATTTCGTCCTTGCTAAAGAAACCGGCAAATCCGGGAAAACCTGCAATAGCCAAGGTAGCAATAAGGAAAGTAATATGAGTAATTTTCATGTGTTTTCGTAAACCGCCCATTTCATTAATAAAATTGGTATGAACAACATGAATAACCGCACCGGCACAAAGAAACAGCAACGCTTTGAACATGGCGTGAGTAAACAAGTGAAACATAGATGCCATATAGCCAAGTCCTGCTTCGTCGCCGTAACCCGAAACGCCTAAACCTACCATCATATAGCCAATTTGCGAAATGGTAGAAAATGCCAGTACCCGTTTAAAATCCATTTGTGTCATGGCAATCACAGCCGCAAAGAGCGATGTAAAGGCACCCACATATCCAACCACTTGCAATGCTTCATGCGAACCTAATGCATAAATGGGGAACAAACGGGCAACTAAAAATACACCAGCAACAACCATGGTGGCTGCATGTATTAAGGCAGATACGGGTGATGGACCTTCCATAGCATCGGGCAACCAGATGTGCAATGGAAACATAGCCGATTTACCTGCACCACCAATGAATATTAACAGCAAAGCCCATGTTGTTATACTTAATCCTAAAAACGTGATGCTTCCCGTTTGCATGAGGGCTACATTGCTTGGGTTGGTGAGGGTAATAAAATCAAATGTTTTGGTATAGAACGACAAAATCAATATTCCGATTAAGAAAAACAGGTCGGCAAAGCGTGTAACAATAAACGCCTTTTTGCCGGCTGCCACCGCAGAATTTTTTTCGTAATAAAAACCGATGAGCAGATAAGATGAAACGCCTACCAGTTCCCAAAAAATATAAATCTCAAAAATATTAGTTGATAACACCAGTCCGAGCATGGAAAAACTGAACAAAGACAAAAAGGCAAAAAAGCGGTTAAATCCTCTATCGCCTTTCATATAACCAATACTGTATATGTGAACCATCAGCGAAACCGTTGTAACTACAATTAGCATCATAACCGAGATGGGGTCTATGAGTGTTCCTATATGAGCCGACAGCGTGTCGCTAAATTTTAACCATTCAAAATCAAATCCAACCAGTTTTTGGTATGCTCCGTTTACTTTTCCTACGACAAAGAAATATTGATATGCCGTATATAACGAAAGCAAGAAGGAAGTAAAAATAGATAACGACCCCCAAATACCTGCCAGTTTATTGGACATTTTGTGATATAAGAATCCGATTATTAGAAAACTAAGAAGCGGAATAGCAGGTATTAAAATTGTGTATTGAAAACTTATTCCCATAATACATTAATATTTCATTTGACTCACATTTTCAATATTGATGGACCTAAATTTGCGATAAATGTTGATGATAATAGCAATGGCAACAGCAGCTTCTACAGCGGCTATGGCTATTACAAAAATCGCAAAGAAAATTCCATGCATGGCATTCGGAAACAAAAAATAGTTGAATGCAACAAAATTAATGTTCACCGAATTTAATATCAGTTCAACCGACATCAATATGGTAATTAAATTGCGTCGTGTCAGAAATCCAAATATTCCTATAAAAAACATGGATGTACTGACAATCAAAAAATCCTGTAATGTTAAACCTTCCAGCATAATTAATTATTTTTATTATTTTCAGATTCAATTTCTTTATCTTCGGGTTGTTTTTTGGAAATAATGATAGAGCCAATAATCGCAGCCAGCAACAAAATAGAAACAACCTCAAAGGGCAATACATAGCCATTTTTATTGTAATTGAGCAATGCTTTTCCTATAGAATCCATATTTACGGCAACGGCAGCTTCTTTAGTGTTTGCTACAAACGGATAACTCAAAATAACCCATAGCGATAAAGCCCAACCTGCCATTACGGCAATGAGTGAAGCAAAAAATTTAATCTTGCTAATGGGTTCAATTCTTTCGCCCACGTGGCTTGTCAGCAAAATAGAAAAGATAATCATTACGACAATGCCACCTGCGTACAGAGTAATTTGAACGGCACCCATAAACTGATAGTTTACTAAAAAATACAGGGCGGCAGTAGATATAAGTACAATAAACAAAAATGTGGCTGCACGCAAAATTCGCTTGCTGGTAACGGTGAGCAGCGAAAAAATCAGAATGGCAGCAGCAATAATATAAAATATGATTTTGGGGGCTGTTAGTTCCATAATTATTCCACTCCTTTCATTAAAGTTGAACCTTCTTTATTTAGTACTTTGTTTAAATGAGAACGATTAAAAACGGCATGTTCAAACTCATTGCCAAAAGTCAATGCTTTGGATGGACAATATTTTATACATAAACCGCAAAAAGTGCACATGCCTAAATGATAAATATGCTTGTCTATAACTCTTTTCTTTTTTCCATCCTCGCCTGTTTCCATTTTAGAAATAATTTCAATAGAGCCATTGGGGCAATTCAATTCGCAAATGCCACACCCAGTACAAAGATGTTCATTTTTTTCGTTATGAATTAAAATTACTTCCCCCTTATAACGGTCAAACATTTTAAGTTTTTTCCTGTTTTCGGGATATTTTTGAGTTACTATTCGATTGGGGTGGAAAAAATAATAATTAGTTACTCTCAATCCTTTCAAGAGAGAATTCAATCCTTTAAATATACCAGAAATATATGTTTTTAATCCCATAATCAAAAGTTATTAAAAATGCCACTTCATAAAAACTACAAACGCCATTAGCAACACGTTAAACAGATTGATTGGAAGCAAATATTGCCATTCAAGTTTGAGCAACTGGTCTATTCTTAAACGTGGAAATGTCCATTTGAATAACATGATAAGATACATAACGGCGAATGTTTTTATAACAAACCAAACGATGGGCGGTATAAAATCCATAATATGATTAAACGCTTGCCATGAACCTATATGTAATGGCATCCATCCACCAAAAAAGATAGTAGCCACCAATGCCGACAACACAAACATATTCATGTATTCCGACAGGTAGAAAAAGGCGAATTTGATACCTGAATATTCGGTATGATAACCGGCTGTCAGTTCCGATTCGGCTTCTGCCAAGTCAAAAGGACCTCTGTTTATTTCGGCAGTACCAGCAATCAACATTACGATTAATGAAATTAAGGCAGGAATATGTCCTTTAAAAATAAACCATCCGTCGCTTTGTAATTCTATAATCTGCGACAATTGCATGGTTCCTGTTAATATAACCATTGTTACCAGTGTTAGTCCTACCGACAATTCGTAACTCACAATTTGAGCACCACTACGCATGGCACCAATAAGCGAATATTTGCTATTGCTGGACCATCCACCCAGTAAAATACCTACTACACCCATAGAAGACGCGGCCATAATAAAAAAAACACCTATATTTAAGTCTATACCCTGCAATCCTTTGGCAAAGGGAATAGTCCCAAAAGTAAGGAATGAAGCAACAATTACAATGAACGGAGCAATATTGAAAAGTATTTTATCTGCATTTTTTATTCTTATATTTTCTTTTAACAGTAACTTGATAAAGTCGGCAATAGTCTGAAAAAATCCTTTTGGACCAACACGATTTGGACCCAAGCGTACTTGAATAAAGGCACATACCCTTCTTTCCAAATACACTAAAAACAATCCGATAAGGGCATACACAATCAGATAAATGAGACCAATGATAGTATATTCAAGAACAGTAGCCCATACATCGGGCATCCATGAACGAAACGCTGTATCTATACTTTGTGTTACTACTGAAAAATCGTATAAAAATCCACTCATAATTTTTAATGTTTAATGATTAATGGTTAATGATTTTTTTGCCGTTTTGATAATGGAAGTCAATAATTTCATTAACTCTACACAATCTTTATTAATTGATTCAAATTCTGTTTTAGTTAAATATTTTGACAAATAAAGTAATTCAAGCCAATATATCGTTTCATTACATTCTTTTTGTGCGATTGAGTATTTATGAATAAAATCCGATTTCGATTCTGCATAATCTCCTTCTCTGATATTTGCCCCAATGCTTGTACCACATTTTAAAAGTTGCTTGCTCATCACAAACTCGTTCTTATCTTCGGCAAGAAATTTATACAACTTCACCATTCTGACGGCAAATTTTAAACTTTTATCTTTTATAGTACTTTCTTTCATTTAATAAACACTAATCATTTATAATTAATCATTATTTATCTATCTATATCGGGTATAACCAAATCCAATGAACCTCCTATGGCAATTAAATCTGCTATTTTAAAATTTCTTGTGATGGGGTCGATAACTTGCAGTGTAGAGAGGCAGGGAGAACGAAACTTAACCCGATAAGGATTTTTATTCCCATCGCTGATAATATGAACTACCAGTTCACCACGGGCTGTTTCTACCTGTTGAAAATATTCACCTTCGGGAAGTTTAATAATGGCTTTCATTTTTTCGACATAATTTCCTTCGGGGATATTGTCAATAAGTTGTTCAATAATGTTTAACGATTCGAGCATTTCGTCCATTCTGACTTTATATCGTGCAAAACTGTCGCCTTCGTTGTAAAGTATTTCCTTAAATTGAACTTTATCGTAAGCACTGTAAGGTACTCTTTTCCGTACATCGCAGGCATAGCCCGAACCTCTGCCTGCAGGTCCCGTAACGCCGTATGCAATGGCTTGTTCTTTGGTTAAACAGCCAATGCCGATAGTTCTTTTCTGAAAAATAACATTGCCTGTAATCAGTTCGTCATATTCTTTAAAACTTTCTCTAAAATAAGGAATAAATTCTTTTACCCGTTTTTGAAAATTAGGATGAATATCGTTCATTAAGCCGCCGGGACAGTTATAACTGTATAGCAATCTGCCGCCTGTGGTTTCTTCAAAAATATCCAAAATTTTTTCACGGTCGCGAAAAGCATAAAAATAAGGTGTTACGGCACCCATATCCATACACATAGACGACCACCACAACAAGTGAGAAGAAATACGATTAAGTTCGGCAATAATCGTTCTGATGTATTTTATACGGTCAGACACTTCCATGTTTAAGGCTTTTTCGACACAAAGACATACAGATTCGTTATTGATATGTGCCGAGAGGTAATCCATTCGGTCGGTTAAATGTATAATTTGTGGATAGGTTATCGATTCGCACATTTTTTCTATGCCACGATGAATATAACCACAATGAGGCTGTATGGATTCAATAATTTCACCTTTCAATTTAACCACAAACCGCATAACGCCATGCGTCGAAGGATGCTGTGGACCCATGTTTATTTCAAACTCTTGCTCTGCAGCATCGGTTACCATATCGTTATATATTTTTTCTTCTGCCATTTGATTTATGATTTTCTTTCTATAATATTTGATTCATCTACATAATCCTTGCGTAGTGGATAGCCTTTCCAGTTTTCATCCAAAAACATTCTTCGCAAATCGGGATGATTATTAAATATAATTCCAAAGAAGTCGTATATTTCACGCTCATGATACTCTGCGGTTATCCATAAGGAAGTAACCGAATCAACGTGTGGATTGGCTCTATCAATATTTTTGGTTTTTAGTACCAGATAATGATTGGCTGTAGTAGAAGTAAGCAGATAAGTACAACCCAAATGGTCTTTATAATCTACACCGGTAATCAATAGGAGATAATCCATGTTGGTTTGTTCATTTTCCTTAAGTTTTTTAGCCATTTCATAGAGTTTGTCGTACGACACCTCTACGGTTAAATATTGGGCTTCGCTAATGCTTGCCTCGATGCCAAAATGTTCGATAACGTCTTTTAATAGTTGATTGGTCATGGCAATTTATTTTTCAGGTAACGGATTTTCTATGTCGTAATTGTTCTTGACATTTTTCTTGGCGTATTTATTTTTGATGGTTTCCTTTTTAATTTTTCTTTGTAATTGCATTACGCCGTATAAAAAGGCTTCGGGTCGCGGTGGACAGCCGGGTATATATACATCAACGGGGAGCAAATTATCTACACCCTTTATAACATGATAAGAATTGTAAAAAAATGGACCACCCGAAATAGCACAAGAACCCATGGCAATAACATATTTGGGGTCTGCCATCTGGTCGTACAATCGTTTAAGAACGGGTGCCATTTTATTAACAATGGTACCGGCTACCACAATCACATCAGCCTGACGTGGCGAGGCTCTGTAAACTTCTATGCCAAATCGTGCAAAATCGTGGCGAGCCGCTGCCGTTGCCATCATTTCTATGCCACAACAACTGGTGGCAAAGGTCAGGGGCCATATAGAATTGGAACGACCCCAGTTTAAAATATAATCTACGGTAGTAAAAAATATACCGTGTTTTTCTAACATCATCTGCTCCAAGGTTTCTGTATCCTTGAAGTCTGTTTCTTTCATCGATTTTATTGCCATACTAATGCGTGTTTTCTCCAGGCGTATGCTAAGCCCAATACCAAAATAATAAAGAATATAACAATTTCAACAAGCCCCACAAGCCCTATTTGTTTCATCACCACTGCCCATGGAAACAAAAAAACGGTTTCTACGTCAAAGACTAAAAATAAAAGAGCAAAGGTGTAATATCCAACATTGAACTGTAGCCACGTAACGCCTTTGGTGGGTATTCCACATTCATACGCCTCCGGTTTTTGCTTGTTAAAAGAGGTCGGTGCTAACCATACGGCTAATACAATGCCTGCGGCTACCAAAAAAACAGCCGTTATAAAAAAGGTTATTAAAATTTGAGTACTCATAGCATTAAATATAGATTATTACTTTTTACCTGTTCAAAATTTTTGCAAAGGTATATTATATTTTTATTTTGAGATATTGATTTTTCTCAGTAAAAAATATTTTTCTGAATTTTTTTTAACTCTATTATGACAAAATGAATAAACAGGGTTTATTTTTGTTTTATTTAGTCGTCCCTTAAAAACTCATTTTAATCTTTCTTGTACTTTTCTTTTTTTTCGCAAAAAAGAACCCTGCATGATTAAATGAATATCATGCAGTCCCTCCTTCGTCTTTGTTAGCGAATGAGATGGGATAGGTTAACATCCTCGTTGCAAACGAGGACGAGAAAGTGGTTGCTAACGGTTGATGGTATGGTGTCGTGCGGGATTACGAGGCGATTTCCTATCAGTTTACACTGACCTTTTTTACGAGCCACAAACGCTCGCAAACCGCTGAAACCCGCATGCACTATACCATGTGTTAGTGGCTGGGCTTTATTTGATTAGTTCAAGTTCATTGTAGTAATCTTTCAGGTCACTGTCATTAAGTGATGAAATAAAATTAGAGTCTTTGAATGCTTTTACCATAGTATTAAATTTGTTTTTCATCCAATTGTATTTCACTTTTATATCTGGTGATTTTTTACCTGCTTTAATTCCTGCCTCAATGATTTCTTTTAATTTATCAATATATGTCGGCATATCGTATTCGGGGTCGTCAAGTTCTGATTGTGCTTTAGAAAAGTAGTCAATGTAAAACATATCGTCAGTATCCTTATTAAGTATTTTCAAAATCGCTTTTTTTTCGTCAATTTCTCCGTGATGAAATGCGTGATGTTTTTTCCCAATGTCAATAATAGTCCTGTCCAATATAATTCTAGGATACAAAGCTGCTTTACTTTCTGTTTCGTAAGCTTCAACTAACGCTGGTCCAAAAATCATTTTGTCTGAATGAATGAGTTTTCCGTATGAAATACCGCCTCTACAAATAATTCCTCTTAAAGCTAAATTGATTACTAATGTCTGAATGTCGCTTAATGTGAAAAATACTTCGCTTTCTTCGTTTTCCTTGAAAGATATAACAACGCTGTCAGAAAACTGTGTAACTTGCTTTGACTTTGCTTGATGACCGTTGTCAATGTCTAAAAGCTCTCTGATTTGCAAAATAGTGTCGTGGAGAAATTTTATTTTTTCTTCGTTGTCATTTCCTTGATTGTCTTCGGTAGCTTTAATTATTTCTTTGAAACCAAGTATATCAAGAAATACCGTTATTCTTTTCTCATATTTCATTCTGTTTCTAGTGTTTTTATGTTGTCTTTTCATTACTATATGCGATTTCTATTAGTATTGCTGTTATTTATCATTTTAGTTTTCTTACTATTTCGCTTAACAATAAATCTAACTCTTGTGTAAAGTCAACTTGTGTTTTGGTTGGCAAAACCTCCTTTGTTCTAATTTGTGAATGAATATTGTTGTCTGCGATGTTTCGTAGTGAATTGTCAAGATTGAGCATTGACTTTTTAAAACTTTTTGTCCCGTCAGCGTAGTTATTTGCTAATTGAGAAAAATTTTTGAAACCAAATATCGGTGGAATATGGTCAATAATTGTCCTAACAAGTAGTGATGAACTGAAATTATTCTTTGTTGCAGAATTGTTGTTTAGTTCTTCACATAAACGAATAAGTTTTGATAAGTCAAACTGTTTTGTCTTGATGGCTTTCAATTCTTCAATTCTTATGACGTCAACGAAATAAATGTTTTGGTTTCTAAATTTTTCGTTCTCCGAAACCAAGTAGGGATTTTTATGCAAGTTATCTGTTTCGTCAAGACAATAAGATATAAAATCCTTTTCGTCTCTTTTTGTTGAAGTCCAATTGAAATTGTTTTTTCTTGCATAAAGTTCAATTTCGTCATCAAGCAAAAGAGTAGATGAAATCTGAATTGAATAAATACTTTTAAATGGAATTAGCTTGCCATTTAAACGTATTGGAAGTTTCTTTCCGTAAGGCGTCAAAAACTCTTGTTGAAGTGTTTCTGGACTCAGCAAAATTTTATGTTCAGTTATTTTGCTTTTTGATTTAAAAAAATGCTCAATAACAATGTTGTATCGTTTGTATGTATCAGCCTCTCGCCTTAAAATGTCAGGGTGTAAACCGAAATTGAGCAAACAGTTATTTAGAAAAATCAGAAAATTCCGTTTATAATGCAATTCCTGTTTGTATTTTTCATTTAACGTCTCAAACGTGTTTGCAAAACCTGCTAATAGTGTAAGCCAAAACGAATTGTCATAGTCAATTTGTCTTTTAGGTTTGGGTGTTGGGATTTCTTTGTTAAACAACTGAAGTATGTCCGAACTGAAATATTTTTTTAAAACTTCTTCGGTCTCAACTTCTAATGATATTCTTTCTTTGTCCGTGTAAAAAGCTGTTTTAGGGTCAGTCTTTTGATACTTTACACAAATTGGATATATCTTATTTAATGCTTCATTTCTATTTTTTACGCCCGTCAAGTGTGTCTTGTAGAAAATTTTATATTCGGAAATCTTCTTCTCAAGTTGTTGTTGAGCTAAAACTCCTGTTGTTATTTTACTAAAATCAATATTACTCATTTCTACTTTTGTCTGTTTAGTTTGTGGTCATTTGTTAGTCTTGCCACTAACATCTGTATAAACTTACCATTACGTTTATATCTTCATTATCCATAGTCGCTTTGTTTTGATAAATGCTGTTCCTGTGAGCCATATTGAATATGTGTCTTAAATAGTTCATTTTTAAATTCCGTATATAATTTTTACACTCACAAAGGTATATAAAAAATAATTGTTATTACTCAGCAGCAATGATATAAAAAAAGTTTATTGAGTCGTTCCTTAAAAAGTCATTTTATACCAAACCGCTCACAAAAAAATGAAATGAATTTTGTTTGCGTGTTTTAATGAACTTGTTAGTAAGTCGATTAATAATAGTTTAATATTCTGGGGGTAATTTTTTCAATTGGGCATACGTAAAAACGGGTCCATCTTTACAAACATAAACATCGCCCACATTGCATCTGCCGCATTTGCCGAAGCCACATTTCATACGATTTTCGAGTGTGGTATAAATATCCGTATCTTTAAAACCGGCTTTTTCCAATACGGGAAAAGAAAATTTAATCATTACGGGTGGTCCGCAAACAATGGCAATAGTATTTTCGGCTTTGGGTGCCATTTTTTCAAGAACAGTAGGGACAAATCCTATCTGCCCTTTCCAGTCGGGTGTTTCACCTCCCGGATCGACAGTTGTAATAAGATTTACATCGGGACGCTCTTCCCATTCCTTAAGTTCGTATTTATATACCAAATCGTTGACCGTTTTGGCACCGTATAAAATAGTAATGTCCTTATAATGATTTCTCAAATCGAGGCAGTTCCAGATGACACATCTCATAGGAGGCAACGCTATACCACCTGCAATAAACAGCAGATTTTTGCCTTTCCATTCTTCTATGGGGAAACGGTTTCCATAAGGACCTCTAAAGCCAATAATTTCGCCTTCTTCCTTGTTTGCCAATGCAGACGTAACTCTTCCTGCTTTTCTAAATGTGCATTCTATATAACCTTTGCGTGTAGGAGAAGAAGCGATGCAAAAGGTTGATTCGCCTTCACCCATTACCGAATATTCGCCAAACTGACCTGCTTTAAAGTCGAAATTTTTACCTTCTTCTTCGTTTAAGAAATTCAACCGAAATGTTCTAACATCGGGTGCTTCTTCAATAACCTTTTCGATTTTCATCAAATAAGGTTTATAAATATTGGTATCACTCATTGTTTATTTCCTCCACTTATTTCAATCAGGTTTTCTAAAATATTGATATTGACAGGACATGCCCTTGAACAACGTCCACAGCCTACGCAGCCATATACATGCAATCGTTCCGGCTCATACGAAAATTTATGAAGAATACGCTGACGCCAGCGTTCGTTTTGTGCACTACGCGGATTATGTCCCGAAGTATGCAGTGTAAATTGAGACAAAGCACAGGTATCCCATGTTCTAACTCTTTTGCCTTTGGTTTGGTTTCCTATATCTTGAATATCGAAGCAGGAACAGGTGGGGCATACATAAGCACACGTGCCACATCCTAAACAACGCATAGATTGCTCCATCCACGAAGGTCCTTCAAACGACAATTTCCCTTTCAGATTATTCAACTCAAATTGCTTGGGAACCTTGGTTACAAAAGCATTTTTGTCCACCTGAGGTGCTGGTTCGAACAGGTCTTTGGTCAGTTCATAAACGGCTTTACCTTTTTCTGTAATTATTTCGGCAAGATAATGATTGTTTTCTATTCTGGTCAATAGGATATCGCTGCCTTCGGTAGAACCGGGATTCAAATCCACCGAAGTGCAAAAGCAATAATCGTCGTGATTTTTACAACTCAGTCCAATAACAGTTGTTTTATTTTTTCGTGTAATAAAAAACTCATCTCTGTAATCCCATGTAAAAACAGCGTTCAACACATTAAACGAAGCCGCATCGCATGGATGAGCACCAAAAACAATAGTATCGGGAATAGTGTTTAAATCTACATCCTTAATGGCGACATGCTGTTTGTCGGCTTCATATTCAAACAATTTTTCAATCTTAGGAAACACAACGCTTTTAAAAGACTGTACGGTTTGAATATAATCGAGCGCTATTTCGTTAAAATTTGTGATGGGTTTAAAAATAACTTTATCGCGAACACTTACAGGTGCGAACATCAATTTCCCAGCCTTAATCAATGCTTCTATGAATCTGGGAAGTGATTCTTTTTTTATTAATTTTTTTTCTATAGCCATAGCATTATTTAATAAAATTTTCTTTATCGTTTGAATTGTATATAGATAAAGGATAATCGGTTAAAGTAAATTCGTCGGATGCACCAAAGTCTTTATTAATTTCTTCGGTCATTTTAAGAGTAAGCAGGTTTAATGGAATATTGACAGGGCAGGCATCGGCACAAGCGCCGCAGTTGACACAACGACCAGCAAGGTGCATGGCTCTGACAATATGCCATTCAAGATTTCCTATGTTGTCGGAAGTGGTAGGAATCCACTGTGGCTGATTGATATCAACAATACAGCGGTCGCAATAGCAATTGGGGCATGCCGCACGACAAGCATAACATTTAATACAGCGTGAAAATTGGTCTTGCCAGAATTCCCATCGTTCTTCCATCGTCATAGATTCTATTTTCTGAAGCAATGATTTTTCTTCAGGGCTATATTCTACTGGGTTTTGATGGATGTAATTCAATACATCGTCCATACTGGCAAATTCGTGCAATTCACCACTTCTATCTACACCTAAAATATCGATATCTTCAAATGCCACCTGATGTTCGGATGATAATTTTACGATACTTTTCAGTGTATTCAACGATGCGACTACGGCTACTCTTCCCATTTTCTTAACGTCAACTTTGGTAAGATAAACGGCAAGATTATGGTAGCATCGGTCATCAAAAATAAGTTTATCGGTATTTTTGGCATTGGTAATAAAAACCGGTCTTGTTTTTCCGGCAGTACCTTCTTCATAGCCAATGACTACTTGAACTTTATTTGATTCGAGCAGTTCTTTTGCTTTTTGTTTTATTTTATCCATGAGTTACCTCCTCTTCCTGTTTTGATATGTTATGGTAACTGGTATAGGGTCCGAGTTTACGTATTTCGGCAGTGGTTTTATTAACCAAGTCTGCCCACTTGGCACCTTCGGCAGCAGAAACCCACGAAAAGGTAATTCTTCTAACGTCGATACCCAAAAAATCGAGCAATCCTCTGAACACTATCCAGCGTCTGCGAGCATGAAAATTGCCTGACGTATAATGGCAATCGTTAGGATGGCATCCAGAAATAATAACACCATCGGCACCTTGTGCAAAGGCTTTCAGTATAAGCATAAAATCTATTCTGCCCGTACACGGGAAACGTATAATTCTTACATTGGTAGCATATTTTATTCTACTTGTACCGGTAAGGTCGGCGCCTGCATACGTACACCAGTTACATACAAAGGCTACAATTTTTGGTTCAAATTCATCCATGTTATAATGTATTTAAAACGGCATCTACTTCTGCATAAATTTGTTTATGGGTATATCCCAGAATATCGATAGATTTGGTACGGCATAGTGCCACACAAGTACCGCAACCCTGACACAACCCAGGATTAATTCGTGCAACGGTTTTAATAACGCTACCATCTCTTGCTTTGATTTCTTCTTTTTCAATTGCCTGATAGGGACATACACTTTGACATAAGAAACAGCCCACGCACGTAGAATATAAGGGCGGTGCCGTTCTGTTAACAACGGCAATCAGCGGGTCGCGGGTGAGTTCATTTTGTGAGAATAATCCACACACTTTGGCAGCCGCACCCGATGCCTGTGATACAGATTCGGGTATATCTTTTATGCTTTGACAGGCACCTGCTAAAAATATGCCTGCGGTATTGGTTTCTACCGGTCTTAGTTTAGGATGTGCTTCGGCAAAAAACTTATACTGGTCGTAAGAAACATGAAGTTTCTGAGCCAACTCTTCAGAACCGGGGCTGGAAACACCAGCGGTAGCAAGCACTACCATATCGGCTTCTATTTCTACAGGGCGGGCATTCATCAAGGTATCGGCACCTACTACGATTAATTTGCCATCACGTTCATATATTTTGGATACTCTGCCTCGTATATATTTAGCACCATCTTCTTCAATAGCACGGCGTGTAAATTCATCGTAATTTTTACCAGCGGCACGAATATCCATATAAAATACATAAGCGGTACCATCATGAACCTTGTGTTTATACAGGATAGTATGTTTGGCAGTGTACATGCAACATATTTTGGAGCAATATTCAATACCTTTGGCAGGGTCACGGGAACCAGCACATGCCACAAAAACAACTTTTTTAGGCACTTGTCCATCAGACGGTCTGCGTATTTCGCCCAAGGTAGGTCCGGAGGCTGATGCAATACGTTCAAACTGCAATCCATCTATTACATCTTTATACTTGCCATAGCCATACTCTGGGAAGAAATCGGTTCTCTTAATATCAAATCCTGTGGCTAATACAAGAGCACCTGCTTCTACTTCAATAATTTCATCCTGTTGGTCAAAGCGAATAGCACCAGTAGGACAGAATTTTTCACATATTTTGCATTTACCTTTAAGGTAATAGGTACAATTTGCTTTATCAATAACAGGCTTGTTGGGCACGGCTTGTGGAAAAGGAACGTAAATGGCTTTTCTGAAACTTAAATTTTCATCAAATTCATTGGGTATTTTCTTGACAGGGCATTTGGTTATACACATTCCGCAACCGGTACATAATTTTTCGTCAATGCTTTTGGCTTTCTTGCGTATTTTAACTTTAAAATTTCCAATAAATCCATCCAGACTTTCTACTTCGGCATAGGAATACAACGTAATATTAGGATGTTGTGCTACTTCAACCATTCGCGGTGTTAATATACATTGAGAACAGTCGAGCGTAGGAAATGTTTCGGACAATTGTGACATGTGTCCGCCAATGGAAGGATTTTTTTCAACCATAATAACTTTATGCCCGGCATTGGCAATATCGAGTGCTGCCTGAATGCCAGCCACACCACCTCCAACAACGAGCGCTGTTTTGGTTACAGGAACCTTTATAGGATAAAGAGGTTCGTTTAACTTGACTTTTTCGACCAGTGTACGAACAATGTCTATAGCCTTGTTAGTTGTTTCGTTGCTTTTTTCATGAACCCATGAACAATGCTCTCTAAGATTAGCCATTTCGCACAGAAAAGGGTTTAATCCTGCTTCGGCACAAGCCCTGCGAAAGGTAGGTTCGTGCATACGAGGTGAACATGCTGCCACTACAACACCGGTAAGTTTATTTTCCTTTATAGCGTCTTTGATTAAGGTCTGACCCGGGTCAGAACACATATATTTATAATCAACACTTTTAACTACACCGGGAATGGTGGCAGCCACTTCGGCTACTTTGGCACAATCGACCGTTGCACCAATATTTTCGCCACAATGACATATAAAAACTCCTATGCGTGCCATTATTTTTCCTCCATTTTTTGTGGTTCTTCAACTTTTGTCTGTTTTTTAGTTAACTTGAATTTTTCCAGTTTAACGGGTACAAAGTGACGTTGCAATCCCAGTTGTTTCATATTCATACCCAAAGATAAACCTATAGCCTGAGTAATATACAAAACAGGAATGCCCGACTTTGTTCCCATATACTTATCAATGCCGGGACGTCTCATATCGAGGTTGGACTGACACATGGGACATGCAACAATAATCGCTTCGGCACCTCTGTGAACAGCATCTTCCACAATTTTTCCCGATAAGGTAGAAACGGCATCGGTAAACGAAACGGAAAATCCTGCGCCGCAGCATTCGGTTTTGTATGCCCAATCAATAGGCTCAGCCCCTAATTTTTTCATCACCATATCCATGGTTTGAGGGTCTTCGGTTCGGTCAAAATTCAAAATCTTATGGGGCCTAACCAATAAGCAACCATAATAACAGGCTACCTTGCTTTGAAACTCGTTCACAATTTTTTCATCCAGTTTATCCAATATGTATTCCTGAATGAATTGAATGACATTTAAAATACGGAGAGTGCCGTTGTAATTTTTCCCGACTATACCGTTGACTTTATTTCGCAATTCTTCGTCTATGGTCAATTCATGGTGAGTGGTACTCAGTCGGCTATAACAGGCTGCACAAGGAACAACAATTTCTTTCATTCCTGCTTCTTCGGCAAGAGCCAGAATGCGAGCAGGCAACGACAACGATAATTCCTTATTCAAATTATGCGCAGCGGTTGCACCACAGCAGTTCCAATCTGGAATTTGAACCAGTTCTATACCGAATTTTTCGGCAATAGCCATCACCGATTCGTTATATTCTCTTGATGAGCCTTCCAGTGAACATCCGGGATAAAATCCAAGTTTCATGAGTTTATATTTTGTTGATTTATTATTTCGTTTTATTTAATGTCTCGTGAAAAATATGTTTTACGTTTTTCAGGTTTTTAATTTTTTCGGGCAGGATTTTTAATTTACCTCTGCTAAACATACCCGGCGACAAATTCAAATCCTGAATTAAGTTTAATGAACGTGACTTATAATCCAGTACCAATCCCATTTCGTGCAATCTGCCATTGCGTTTTATGGTATTTAAAAAGGCTTTATGAAAACGGATAATATTTTTTGCTTCTTTATGGGTTTTCTTTAATCGAAGCGATTCAGTTCTAAGAAAATCCATCATCACAGGGATGTCCACTTCCATAGGACAACGTGCAATACACATTTCACACGTTAAGCAATACCAAATTGATTTGGAACGAAGAATGGCATCATCGTTTTCCGGCAATTCGGTTTGAAGATTGCGTAAAACCAAACTGGGTGGATAATCCATAAATTCCACCACAGGACAGCCTGCAGAGCACTTACCACACTGGTAACATCTGGCTACCGAAATGCCTGTATGTTCATTTATGCTGTTTGCTAATGAACCCGTTGAATAAAAATGAACCTCAGCCATAAGTTTAAAATTTTTACGGCAAATTTATAACGAGTTTGAAATAATTATTCATTCAAATATGACAGAAAAAAATGTTTTATAACATGTATTATACCAAACCGCTCACAAAAGAATGAAATGAATTTTGTCTCGTCAGCAATGACGAGATGCCGACAGACTAACAGTTTTAAAACAAAAGCGAAGCGAATGGTTTTAATGAACTTGTTAGCAAGTCGGTATTAAAAGAACTCTCTTATGGGGTCTTCCTTTTTTGTCATAATATGTTTCTTTATCAATGTACATATTTTAATCTAATTAATTATGTGAATGCAAATATAATACATTAATTATATATAATAATCAATTATTCAATTATTTAATAACAAAGTTATTAACAATATTAGTGCAGACAATTATTTTCTTTATTTTGCTTATATTCAACCAATTAACAAAAATGGGGTATATTAAAAAAATCGCTCTATCCAGCGTCGTTACTTATAAAACTTATAAAATCCTGATTCCAAACATCCGTTATAGCCGAGACATGTGCGGTAAAAAAAGATTAACCGCAAAGAACGCCAGACAAGTCTGCTATTCGCTTAAAATAAAAAAAACGCTTCGCTTTGTTGAATTTTGCGGAGAGAGAGGGATTAACTTCGTTGAACCCGTTGGGGGAGACGTTAAAATTCAACCAACTCACTTCGTTTTCTTTTTTTATTTTTACGCTCATTGCCAGACAAGTCTGCTATTCGCTTAAAATAAAAAAACGCTTCGCTTTGTTGAATTTTGCGGAGAGAGAGGGATTAACTTCGTTGAACCCGTTGGGGGAGACGTTAAAATTCAACCAACTCACTTCGTTTTCTTTTTTTATTTTTACGCTCATTGCCAGACAAGTCTGCTATTCGCTTAAAATAAAAAAACGCTTCGCTTTGTTGAATTTTGCGGAGAGAGAGGGATTCGAACCCCCGGTACCCTCACGGGCACAACGGTTTTCAAGACCGCCGCATTCGACCACTCTGCCATCTCTCCAAAATCTTTTTTTGGCAATGCGGGTGCAAAAGTACTATTATTTATTTAATTTTCAAATTTTGCACGCTTTCTATACCCGATTTTATAAATTTATCAACACGTTCCTGAGTTTTTGCTTCGGAATAAATTCTTAGTAATGGCTCTGTGCCCGAAGGACGTATCATTACCCATTCATCATCATTCATAAAATACTTATACCCGTCGAGTGTATCGGTACGAACAATTTTTTCGCCAGCAAATGCGTTGAACAATTGATTTTTACATGCATTAATGGCAACTTTTTTAGTGGGTTCGTCCACTTTCATGTCGTATCGCACATAGTAAAATTTACCCGTAATATGATATACTTCATTGATGAGTTGCTCTATGGATTTTCCAGTTTCTACCATGGCATTCCAAAGGGTCAGTCCCATCCAAATACCGTCACGTTCAGGAATATGCCCCTTGATAGTAATGCCACCCGATTCTTCACCTCCAACCAAAACATCTTCGTGCAACATAACTTTGCATATATCTTTAAAACCAATACGAACACGTTGAACCGGAAGATTATATTTTTCGCACAGTTTTTCAACTTTTACGGTGCTTGAAAAACCTGTAACTACTTTGCCTGTCATTTTTTTGTAATGTGCCAGATAATAGATGAGCAACAGAATAATCGTATGCGAATTGATATAATTGCCTTTGGAATCGTAAAGAGCAATTCTATCGGCATCACCATCAACGGCTAATCCAATACTTATATTTCCACTTTTGGCAATAAACTCACTAAATTCAAGAAGATTTTTATGAAGTGGCTCGGGAGGTATTCCCTTAAACGAAGGGTTATTTTCACAATGGAGCAATGGGATATCGGGAAATAAACGACGCATAACATTTTGCCCACTTCCGTACATGGCATCAAAAGCAAAGTTGAACTTTGAATTATTGATTTTTTCAAGGTCAAAATGCTGTTCTACATACTCCACATAAGCATCTTCCAGATTGATTTCAATTACAAATCCCTTTTTTTGTAAATCGGTCCATTTAATAGAATCAATATCCAATTCGTTTTCGTCGGGCATAATGGCTTCAATCTCTTTTAAATTATCTTCCAGCAAAGGACCTCCGTGGCTACCTTTCAGTTTATATCCATTATATTCGGGAGGATTGTGACTTGCCGTAATCATAACGCCCAAGTTCGCTTTATTTTGAATAACCGACAGCGATAAAGCAGGTGTTGACGTGGGAATAGGACAGTAAAATACTTTAATTTCGTTATGGGCTAAAACTTTGGCAACGGTTTCTGAAAAAAGTTTACCGTTGAAACGAAAATCATACGCTACTACTGCGGTAGGATGTTTACTTTTTGATTTGAGCCAACGAGCCACGGCACTTGAAATGCGTGCTACATTATCTACGGTAAATTCTTTTCCGATAATGGCTCTCCATCCATCTGTTCCAAATTTAATACGAACCATATTTTATTATTAATATATTTTTCGTTTATTTAATGCGTTCTGATATTTACGGGCATTATTGGCATGTTCGTTCAGCGTTCTGGCAAAAACATGATAGCCTGAAAAATCAGAGCGGGCACAAAAGTACAAAAAATTATGCACTTTATAATTTAAAACCGCATCCATAGAAAAAGAATAGGGAATACAAACAGGACCAGGTGGAAGCCCTTCGTGTAAATAGGTATTGTATGGTGAAGCAAAATTAAGATGCTCTTGTGTAACACGACGAATAGAGAAATCACCTACGGCATATATAACGGTAGGGTCTGCCTGCAAACGCATGCCTTTTCGCAAGCGATTAATATAAACACCAGCGATGTCGGGCATTTCATCTTTTTTATTCGTTTCAAGTTGAACAATGGAAGCCAAAATTCCTACTTCCGATTGAGATAAATTGATTTGTTTTGCTTTTTGCTTTCGCTCATCGTTCCAGAATGCCTTATATTCTTTTGCCATACGGTGAATAAATTCAGAAGCAGAGGTGTTCCAGTAAAATTCATACGTATTGGGAACGATTATTAAAATAAAAGATGGCAATGTAAAACCATATTTCTGTGCCGTCATTTCATCTTCAAATAACGAAACTATGCTTATAGAATCGGCTTCGAGTTTATGGCTAACAGAACCTGCAAGTTCATAGGCATTCCGAAAACCGCGTATAACTATAGTAACAGGTTCCTGTTTCCCACTGCGCAAAAGATTAACAAGTTCGTTGTTATTCATGCCCTTGTGTATTTTGTAACGTCCAGGCTTAATATGAGTAACATAATTTTTCTTTTCTGCCAGCCATTCAAAAGACGATGAATTGACCAATATGTTTTTTTGAGTAAGTATGCGGACAACATCATCAAACGAAGACCCCGTAGGAATACAAACATATTCATCGTTCAGGTTTAAACGCACATTAACCGAATAAATTTTTTTATAATAGGAATAACCAATAGATACAGCAGAAATAAGGAGAATTAAAAGAAAAATGAAAATCACTCTGATAAAAAGTTTCTTTTTATGTTTGCTTTTTGCATTCACCGTTGTAATTTTAGCGTTGCAAATTTAGTGCATATTTATTGTAATGCTGATGAGATTTTTTATAAACTTCAAAAGGGATGTCATTATTATTTGTGGAGTAATAATAATCTTGTGTTTATATACATCCTGTAAAAAATCATCGTTGTGTTCTTGTGTTCATTCCAATGGAAAAAGTTCAGAGGAAAAACGGATATTGACTTCGTTCAATCAAATTCAGATTAGCGATATTTTTGATGTTTATTGGCATAAAGATTCAACCTGTTTTGTTAACATTATCGCAGGGAAAAATAGTATTCCTTATGTAAAAACAAAAGTAGAAAACGGATGTCTGTATATTTCCGATGATAATAAATGCAACTGGTTGCGAAAATATAAAGTAACACAAATTCATGTTTATTTACCGGGTTTTATCTATCTAAAATTAAGTGGAAGCAGTAATTTTTACGGTCAGGATACATTGCAGGAAGAAAATATAAATATTGATAACCGTGCCGATATAGCCATCATTAAACTTACGGTGCATACACCCACGTTTACATGTGCTCAAAGTGCCGGTACAGGCGATACGTATTTATATGGCTGGGCAGGTGTAGCTTATTTGTGGACTTTTGGTACAGGCTATTATCATGCAGAGCAATTAAAAACAGATTTTAATTATATTACAAATAAATCAACCGGCGATTGCAGTATATATGCCACCAGCGAAGTAGGTGCACACGTGTATAGTTCGGGAAATATTTATGTATATGGACACCCACATAAAGTGGACGTGGATAAACAGGGAACAGGAAATTTGATTTTGGTTAATGAATGAAATGGTTTAATAAATATGGAATAAAGATTATTTCGTGGACTATATTTATACTTTCACTGTGGTTGTTGTATCGTCGTTTTTTCGTATTGAAACAGGGATTTGAATTTACTCATTTAAAAGATGAATTCAGTTCTGCTCAATGGTTATTTGGTGTGCTTGCCTTTGTTTTGGTTTTTGCCAACTGGGGCATAGAAGCAGTAAAATGGCAGTTTGTAACCAAACCTATTCAATCGTTGTCGTATATAACAGCGTTTAAATCGGTTTTTATGGGTGTGGCGGTATCAACCGTATTCCCCAATAGAACGGGTGAATTTTTAGGAAAAATACTGGTACTTGGAAAGCATAATAAAGTGAAAGGTATTTTTGCTTCGCTGATATCAAGCCTGTCGCAATTGTTTATAACACTTTTTTGCGGATTGCTGTCGTTCATTTTTTGTCGTAATTTATTACAGCATACGTTTAATATTTCTTCGGAAATTTATTTTTGGTGTATATCATTGCTCGTATTGTCATTATTGGTTTATTTGCTATTGCCACATATAGTGTTATTCCTAGAGCGTTTCATTTCTAAACGATGGATGCAATACATTGAATTTTGTAAAAACTATTCATTTATAAGTTTATTAAAATTATATGTTCTATCTTTCCTGCGATACACGGTTTTTGTATTACAATTGTATTTGCTTTTCGTTTTTTTTAATCAACATATAACTATAATGCTGTTTATTCAGTTGGCATCTGTTGCTTTTATGCTTACAACTGTAATCCCCACCATGGCGTTAAGCGAATTGTTTGTGCGCAGCAATGTTGGATTGATGATTTTTTCAACCACCGGCATTTCCGACGAAATTATTGTAACCGTTTATACCTTGCTATGGATAATTAATATAGCCTTGCCTGCATTAACAGGTTTTTTGTTTGGGTTAGGGATGAAATGGAAAAATTAATCTTCAAAAAGGTCTTGTTCGTTTTCTGGAAAATAAAAACGTTCCTTCGCAATTTCATTGGAATAAGTAAAATATGTAAATTCGCCTTCGCTGCATACTTCCTGATGTGCGTTGAGTATCTTAACTTCAATAATGGCAAGGTTCATTTTTTTGTTCCTTAGTGATGCTCGTATTTCTAACGTTCCATCGTTGATAAAGATTTTTTTGTGTAGTTGAACATTCATTTTTACAGTATATCCTGATGTTTTTAAAAGAGAAAATACCACCCAACTGGAAATTTCATCCATAAGCGTTGCCTGTATGCCACCGTGCAATATATTACACCAGCCTTCATATTGATGTGTTGGCGTCCAATACGATACCACCTCGTTATGGTCCACTGTAAACGTCAGGTGTAAGCCGATAGGATTATTGGGCGAACAGCCAAAACAATTATAATTATCTACTTTTTGATACGGATTTTTTATTTTTTTCATCATTTACTTATTTTAATTACGTCAAATGTTCTATCAATATTTTTACTCCCAATCCAATTAAAATTAAGCCACCTATAATTTCTATGGAAGAAGGATTTTTGGTTTTTAGTTTTTTTCCAAACAGAATGCCCAGCATGGAAGCCAAATAGGTAACAAAACCAATTATGATTCCAGCATAAACGATGGAAATATGAATAATAGAAAAGGTGAAACCCACAGCCAATGCATCGATGCTGGTTGCAAGGGAAATGGTAATAAGTGTTAGCGGATGTAAGGGATTGAATTTTTTTTCTTCCTCTTTCTTTCGTGATTCAATAATCATTTTCAATCCGATGATAAGTAGCAAAGCGAACGCTATCCAATGGTCAAATGTTGAAATAATAGACTTGAATTGTTCACCCAATCCCCAGCCAATAAAAGGCATTAGGGTTTGAAAAAAGGCAAGCGTCAGCGCAATTTTACAAGCATTGGCAAAGTTTATTTTTTGAAGGGACATGCCACTCGAAACCGACACGGCAAAAGTATCGAAACATAAACTTAAAGCAACCAGAAATATGACCAGCCAATCCATGCACAAAAGTAACAAATGTTTGTATTGAATAAATTTGTACATTTGCGTAATCAATTACTGTAATTATTTTATGGGAAAAATTACTACCTTAACAGAGGCTTCTTCCATTGCACTGCATGGTATGATAATCATAGCACGCAGTAAAAAATTAGTGAATGTGCAAGAAATTGCCGAATTGACTATAACTTCGCGTCATCATGTAGCAAAAATATTTCAACGTCTTGTAAAGGCAGGTTATTTAACATCGCAACGTGGTCCAACAGGGGGCTTTGTTTTACGGAAAAAACCTGAAGAAATTAATTTCCTTGAATTGTACGAAGCAATAGAAGGTAAATTAGAAATTAACGATTGCCCTTTGGATAAATCTATATGTAATTTTGACCGTTGCATTATGAATAATATTACTGTAAAAATGGGACATGACTTTCGCAATTATCTCGAAAGTCAAACATTGGATATGTACATATAATACCAAACCGCTCACAAAAGAATGCAATGAATTAAGTCGGTATTATATAGCAGAATTCAAATATCAAAATTAAAATATCAAATTTAAAATTTAAAAAAATAGCACTCCTTTCTCATCCTCGTTTGTAACGAGGATGTTCTCTGCTCGGCGAAGTTTTGTGTGCAGGCAAGTGTAGTGGCTAACTTCGTCGGACTTAAAAGTTAGTTTTCAAACTAAGCAAAAAAATAGCGTATATTTCCTAAAATTCACCCTATTTTTATACACTACAAAAATTTTTATCAATTGCTTTCA
>CAYSIN010000001.1:2999-93691 GCA_964431135.1 uncultured Bacteroidales bacterium | reverse complement strand
AGCAATAGCCCATTTCTCCAATTATTCCCCCTTTGAAGGGGGTTAGGGGGATGTCATACCCCAGTCCCAAAATCACAAAGTACTATCTTTTTTGAACTTTTAACGAATTTTCATATATGAATGCAACTTGGTATAATACCAGTAAGCATTTCAATTTTGTTTTTACCGATATTCATCGGTAAAATATCCCCCGTATATATATTTTATGCTATAAAACATTATTATTAATAAATTGAACCTGATAAAAACTCTTGTTCAATAATAAAATCGTTTGTACGTTTGTAGCAAAATTAACCAATTAAATATTTATAGTATGGCAATAACAGTTCAATACAATCCACCCGATTATTTTTTAGTAGATGATTTATTAACCGAAGAACATAAAATAGTTCGTGATTCCATTCGCGATTGGGTGAATCGAGAAGTTAAACCTGTCATTGAAGATTTAAGTCAGCAACATAAAATACCCATGGACTTAATAAAGCAGTTAGGTCAAATAGGTGCTTTTGGTCCATTTATTCCGGAACAATATGGTGGGGCAGGACTTGATTATATTTCGTATGGTTTGATTATGCAGGAACTAGAACGTGGCGACAGCGGAATACGTTCAGCAGCATCGGTTCAAACATCACTGGTTATGTATCCTATATGGGAATTTGGAACCGAAGAACAAAAAAAGAAATATCTTCCCAAATTGGCTACGGGTGAATTAATAGGATGTTTTGGGCTTACAGAGCCCAATCATGGCAGCGACCCCGGAAGTATGATTACACGCCTGCACGATAATGGCGACCATTATATTTTAAATGGGGCAAAAATGTGGATAACCAATGCCAATATTGCCGATATAGCCGTCGTTTGGGCTAAGGATGATAATGGTATCGTACGCGGTGTTATCGTTGAAAAAGGGACAAAAGGATTTACAGCCCCCGAAACTCGCAATAAATGGTCATTACGTGCGTCGGCTACCGGTGAACTTATTTTTGACGAAGTAAAAGTCCCTAAAAGCAATTTACTTTCCAATGTTCAAGGATTAAAAGGTCCTATGTCCTGCTTAAACAGTGCCCGTTATGGTATTGCATGGGGTGCTGTGGGTGCTGCTATGGATTGTTACGATGCAGCACTGCGATATTCTCTCGAACGACAACAGTTCGGAAAACCTATTGCTGCCTTCCAATTACAGCAAAAAAAACTTGCCGAAGCCTTAACAGAAATTACCAAAGCACAATTAATGAATTGGCGACTCGGAACACTTAAAAACGAAGGTAAATGCAAGCATACGCATATTTCCATGACTAAACGCAATAATGTGTATATGGCATTAACGGTAGCACGTGAATTAAGACAGATTTTGGGTGCTATGGGTATTACCAGCGATTATCCTATTATGCGTCACATGATGAATTTGGAATCGGTTATTACTTATGAGGGAACGCATGATATACATTTGCTCATCACCGGACAGGATATTACTGGAATTCCTGCATACAGATAATTTTTTTTAAATACAGTAATATGAATACTATTGAAAAAAAAGAAGTTATTCTTGATGATTCAAGAGTCATTATGGAAGCGTTGGCACAGGCAGGTGCCGATGCTTATATTGGCTATCCCATTACGCCTTCCAGTGCCATGTACCTTCATGCCAGTACACGCTATCCATACATGTTGCCTGCACCCGACGAAATTTCTACTTTGCAATACATGTCGGGATTATCCATTGTAGGGCATATACCTGTTTCTGCAACTTCGTTTCCTGGGTTTGCCTTAATGCTCGAATCGCTCAATATGGCTTACATGCTGGAATTGCCAATGGTGATTATTCTTACACAAAGGCTTGGACCTTCTACAGGTACAGCCACAGGAGGTGCACAAGGTGATATTGCCTTACTGCACGGTATGATTTCCGGTGGACATCCAGTACCAGTGTTGTGTCCTTCAAGCATAGAAGATTGCTGGTTTTTATCACCCAAAGCAGTTGAAATAGCGGTCAAATTAAGAACGCCTGTTATTATTCTTTCATCCAAAGAGAGGGCTACTACTAGTCGTAATTTTGATGTTTCAACATTACCACCTATAAAACCCATTGCACGCAAATATTATGATAAAAAGGAACCTTATGTTCCGTATAAAACGGATGATTCGTTGATACCCGATTTTTTACCGGTTACTACCAACCAACATCAAGTACGAATGACTTCTTCTACACACGACCAGAAAGGAATTATACAGCATACCAATGAAGAATCTATGCAAAATACGATGCGATTGGAAAAGAAAATTTTAAAATACATAGACGATTATTGTTATTACGAACATATTCAAAATAAGTCCGATTCATTGATTGTTTCGTACGGTGTAACTGCCAATGCTGCCGAAGAAGCATCAAAACTTTTATCCAAAGAAAATAAAAAAGTTGATGTATTAATTGTTAAAACATTGCTGCCCGTTCCAACATCTATTTATGACTTGATTACCCGTTATAAGAAAGTCGTGTTTGCCGAAGATAATATCAATGGACAGTTTGCAAAAATAATCTATGGTGAACGAATGCCAAATCACGTTACGTATGTGGGTTCTATAGGAAAAATGTTATCGCCAGAAGATATAATAAAAGGAGGGAAATTCTAATGGAAACAAAAGTATTAAATACGTTAGATTTACCTTTTTGTAAAGGTTGTGGGCATCATATCATTGCCCAAAATACGGCAAAAGCCATTGAGAGCATAGGCGTTAATGTGCTGGATGTAATTTTTGTTACCGATATTGGCTGTCATGGTATTATTGATAAAGCACTGAATACTCATACTATTCACGGCTTACATGGTCGTTCGGTTGCGTTAGCAATGGGTATTAGCATGACTTTGCCAGAAACCAAAAAAGTAATTGTTTTTGTAGGTGATGGTGGTGCTACTATCGGGTTACAGCATCTCATGGAGGCTGCACGATTGAATATCAATATGACCGTAGTGGTGCACAATAATTTTTTATATGGAATGACTGGCGGGCAATTAAGCGGACTCACACCCAAAGGTTTTAACACCATTATCACTCCCGAAGGCAGCCCTTATGGAGAACACGATATTTGTGCTCTTGCTGTTACGGCTGGTGCCAATTTTGTAAGTCGTGTATTAGGCATTGGCGATTATAGTCAAACGATTAAAAATGCTATGGAGACACCCGGATTTTCGTTGGTAGAAGTGATGGAAATTTGTACCAGTTATGGTGTTAAATTCAATCCAAAACGTAAATTACAGGAAATTGTAGAATCGGCAAATAAACCATTAAAGACATGGACCAATCATCGTGACCCTTTTAAATTTCCAGAACGAAAAACTATTAAGAATTTGTTTGATGAATTATCACCCATAGAAAAATTGGATGTTCCGCAAACACTTACCAAACAAGTTCAGGTTGTATTAAGTGGTTCAGCCGGCGAAGGTGTTCAGTTGGCAGCGACCATACTTTGCAAGGCTGCCATTAAACATGGATACAACATTACTCAAAAAGGAACTTATCCCGTTACAGTGGGTGTGGGTTTTAGTAATGCTGAAATAAATATTTCACCCGAGACAATAAATTTTCATGGATTAAGCAGCAACCCGGAATTTATGATTGTAACTTCACAAGATGGGTATGATTATAGCAAAAAAAGTATGCAGTTGCTTCGTTCAAATGCAGTACTTTTAATAGACAATACGTTACCTTTACCCGCAACAGAAGCACATGTTCTACCTTTTGATTTCAGGTCAAAAGGTATAAAAAATGCATGTATTGCTGCACTTTTCTATTTTGCCAAAATTTCCAACATTATAAAAACGGAAACATTACAAGGCATTCTTGCTGAAATGAAAATGCTCGAAAAATTTCCGTTAAATACTATAGAAAATGAATTATCAACAGTAGAAACCATTAAATCTTAATTTGTATGAATAAAACAATGTTTACTTTTCTGATGCTTTTTTTAGCCCTGAATTTTTCTTCATGGGCATGTACTAATTTTTTGTACACACGCGGGGCAACGGTTGACGGCTCTACCATGATTTCTTATAATGCCGACAGCCATGTATTGTATGGTGAATTGTATTTTACACCAGCAGCCGACCATCCCGAAGGTTCTTTAATGGATATTATTGAATGGGATACGGGAAAATATCTTGGTAAAATTAAACAAGTAAAGCATACGTTCAGCGTAGTGGGAAATATGAACGAATATCAGGTAGCAATTGGAGAAACAACGTATGGCGGACGTTTGGAACTGCAAGATACTACTGCCATTATGGATTACGGCAGTCTTATTTATATTACGCTTCAACGTGCAAAAACAGCACGCGAAGCGATTAAAATCATGACCGATTTTGTTGCTGAATATGGATATTACAGCGAGGGTGAATCTTTTTCCGTTAGCGACCCTAACGAGGTTTGGATTTTTGAAATGATAGGCAAGGGAAGTGGTAAAAAAGATGCCAAGGGAAAAATAATAAAAGGTTCGTACAGTAAAGGTGCCGTATGGGTTGCCATTTTAATTCCTGATGGATATGTATCGGGACATGCTAATCAGGCACGCATTTCCACGTTCCCGTTTCAAAAAGTAAATAATTTTATGGATTCAAAACAAACTGTATTTAATAGCCCCGATGTTATTACTTTTGCCCGTCAGATGGGTTACTTTAAGGGTGAAGATAAAGATTTTAGTTTTTGTGACGCTTATGCTCCATTGACTCCAGAAGCTGCACGTTCGTGTGAAGCACGCGTGTGGGCTATGTTTAACAGAGTGAATAAAGATATGGGTAAATACGAAGATTATGCCATGGGCTATAATTTAAAAAATCGTATGCCTCTTTATATTAAACCAGACCATAAATTAAGTGTGCTGGATGCTATTGCCATGACACGCGATTATTTTCAAGGGACAAAGATGGATTTAAGCAAAGATATGGGTGCCGGTCCTTTTGGCTGTATTATTCGTTATCGTCCTCTTACCTGGAAAGTTGATTCGATAGAATATTTTAATGAACGTGCTACCAGTACTCAACAAACCGGTTTCGTTTTTGTAGCACAATCTCGTTCGTGGCTGCCCAATCCTATAGGCGGTATATTCTGGTTTGGTGTGGATGATACGTATTCCAACTGTTTTACTCCTGTTTATTGTGGTTCAACCAAAGTTCCCGAAGCATACGCTGTGGGCAACGGTTCAATGATGGAATTTAGTGAAACCAGTGCATTTTGGGCTTTCAATCAAGTGTCAAATTTTGCCTATAGTCGATATAACGTTATTATCAAGGATATTCAAAAAGTGCAGAGTGAATTGGAAAATAAATATTATACCTATACACCTGCTGTAGATAAAGCCGCTGTGGAGTTATACAATAAAGAACCCAAGATGGCTTTGCAATTTATTACCGATTATAGTGTAACGACGGGAAATGGTACGGTGGCTCGCTGGAAACAACTGTACAAAGACCTTTTTGTAAAGTACATGGATGGAAATATTAAGACAAAAATACCCGGACAACGTAATCCACACGTAGAACAACCGGGCTACGGTGAAGATTGGTATCGAAAAATAGTAAAGGAAACAGGCGATAAATTTAAAGTACCCGTTGAAAAGAAACAATAATACCGACTTGCAACAAGTTCATTAAAACACGCAGACAAAATTCATTTCATTCTTTTGTTAGCGGTTTGGTATAACCTGTTGTCATCATTTTTGGTTTGCACAAATATACGCTATTTTTTGCTTAGTTTGAAAACTAACTTTTATTCCGACGAAGTTAGCCACTACACTTGCCTGCACACAAAACTTCGCCGAGCAGAGAACATCCTCGTTACAAACGAGGATGAGAAAGGAGTGCTATTTTTCTAAATTTTATATTTGATATTTGAATTCTGCTATATAAAACCGACTTGATTCATTTCATACTTTGGTTAGCGGTTTGGTATAGACCAAAAATTCAGAACTATCAACCTTGCAATGAATATTAACGAAAAACAGTAAAAATATTTTATTGCAAAGGCTTAACTGTTTCAATAAGTTCAGGCAAATCCATGCCAATATTTTTAAGATGTTCAATCGTAGGAATACCATTTTTGTTCCAGCCACGACGTTTGTAAACGGCATCTAATAATTGTTCATAACGATTTTCTCTGTATGTGCGAAGTGCTTTAATTTTTTCTTCGGTATTCATGCCATCTGGATTAATACCAACCTGTTCACGTAATTGCTTATCGTAACGTTCTGCTCGTGATTCATATTCTTCAACAGTAACGGGTCCAGCGGCTCTATATGGTTGTGCATCATATTTACGTGTTCCGTATCCGCGACGAATATTAAAAATTCGTTGAAAATTATATACTCGCTCCGATTGCCTTATTATTTCATCCTTATCGATATGATTTCCCGTTACTGCATTGTAAATGGTAACATAATTATCAACATGTTCGGGAACTTTTGCAGGTTCATCGGTCAGATGGTTGTCAGCAGGTTCTACATCATTCCATGGCAGTTTACATAGTCCCTGCAATCCAAACCATGTGCGAAACATGGGGAAATAATGTAATGCTTCGGCTTTTTGTTCAAAGGTTGGAATTTGATTGTTGACCATATCCATAAAAATGAGCCATGCTTCGTCGTGTTGAGGACCTTTGTTGGTCATAGCGTAACCACCTTGCTGTGCTAATGATTCTTTAGAAACATACTGGCTATATTCAAGTCCTTTATTGTTCATGGCAATATCGTTCAAAAACTGAGCATCACCCCAGCCTTTTTCGATAAACATTTCTTTCATTTTTTTAGTGCCTAATCCGGCAATTAATCCAAAACCTTCGCCCCGTGCCATTTGATGCAACATTTCAAGAACGGCGGCTCCATTACCCCACGTAAAATCAAGTCCGCCTGTACGTTCCAGATTAAGAATACCATTTTCATAACATTCCATAATAAAGGCTGTAAGCGTACCAAATGAAATAGTACATATTCCATAAACGTCACAATAAAAATTAGTTTCAATGACGTGTCTGGGGTCAAAAATACCACAGTTAGAACCTAATCCGGCGGCTGTTTCGTATTCTGGACCTTCTACCAATACTTTTTGACCTTTAAAAGGACCCGTTTTCAGTTCAAAACCATCGACTCCTTTGGCACAAGCCATATTGCAACCTATCCAGCATCCATCGGGAACACCTTGTGTAAAAAAGGATTTCCAAACATCTGAACGAATTTTATCGGCTTCGGGATGTGAACCATATTTAAAATTTTTAGTTGGAAGCAAATCATAATCGTTCATTATTTCTACAAGATGTGCTGTCCCCTTTGACCGCATTTGGCATTGCTTGTCGTCCAATTCCCGTATTTCCTTATTAAAACGACGTCCACGTTCCATAATGGCTTCTAAATCGGCTACGTTGTTAAGATTTCCCTTAACGCCGGGAATTTTACAAACAATGGCTTTGATTTTTTTATCACGAAAAACAGTGCCAATGCCGCCACGACCGGCTTGTTTTAATCGTATAGTTTTTCGTTTAGAGTCATAAAACGTAAAATTAAGCATCCCTATAAGAGAATGGTCGGCAGCAGGTCCTGTAGAAACAATACCAATGTTTTTTTTGTCTGCTTCATCTTTGGCAAACATTTCGGTTAATTGTTCGGGTAACTGAAAACTGTCAAGGGCTTCCAACGGTGCTTCGAACAATTTTATTTCTCCATTAATCCCATCTATATATATTATAATATCCTGCTGTGCTTTTCCTTGTAGTTCAATTGAATCAAAACCTGAAAATTTCAGAAAAGGTCCAAAAAAACCGCCTACATTGCTGTCTATCACAATATCTGTTTGAGGTGAGATGGAAACCACCAGCGATTTGCCTGTTCCACTGTATTGCGTTATACCACCAATGGGTCCACTGCCTATAATAATTTCATTTTCTGGGTCGTTCCATTTGGTAGCAGGGGTTGTAGCATCCCACAATAAACGCAATCCGTATCCTCTGCCTCCGATAAATTTTTCTTTCATAATGGGTGGTACATCTTTTATTTTTATATCTATAGTACCCACATTAATGTATAATATCTTGTCGGTATAACCTCTATATAAGGGAGTAATAGTATATTTATACTCCTTCAGCATTTTATGTGCTGATACTAGTTCCTGAACATCCATATTTATTAAATTATATATTTGCACAAAAATAATGAACACGTATGAAATAATCAATGAAAAACATCATCCTTGTTTAACCTTTTACCATTTTATACCCAACCACTCAAAAAAGAATGAAATGAATTTTGTCCCGTCAAAAACTCTTATTAGAGTTTGACGGGATTCCGACAGACTAACCTTTTTAAAACAAAAGCGAAGCGTATGGTTTTATTAAATCTGTATGCAAGTTGGTATTGTTGTTGATTTATAAAATATAACACCATAACTCCATCAGCATAAAAAGGTTAAAGTAAATTTTGTGATAGTTTATTATTATTCTTTTTTCTTGATTTTACCAAGCGGGTCGAGTATTAAAGGTTTTTCCATTTCGTAAAGTGATGTATTCATGGGCACATTTACAATTTTGGGTTCAAAAATGCAATCTTCGTTTTCACAGGTAATGGTATATTCTCGTCCCTGTCTTAAAATCATTACATAGTATCCGGTAGTTTTATTAGGCTTGTACTGACCCATAAGTTTTCCCGTTTTATTGTCTTTAACGCTGATAGAAACATTGGTAACAGGAACAGTATCGTTTCCCTGCATAAATACCTTTCCCTTAATAACAGCCGAAGAACGTTCAGGTAATGAAAGCAAATTCATAACATAAAGGTCTTTACCTCCGTAACTGTCGTCACGAATAGAAGAAAAATAGGCTCGCTTTTCATCTGCCGATAATACATAAAAGGCATCGTCTTCGGTAGTGTTGACAGGATAACCCAGATTTTTGGGCACACTCCATGTTCCATCTTCTTGCAGTTCGCTGTAAAACAAATCATAACCTCCCAGTGTGTTATGTCCTTTGGAAGAAAAATAAAGAGTATAACCATCGGGTAGTAAAAATGGGCCCACTTCATCGTAAGGTGTATTAATAGTATTACCCAAATTTTTAGCAATACTCCATTCTCCATTAGGCAATCGATAAGACACATATAAATCTTTGCCTCCAAAGCCTCCACTGCGGTCGCTTACAAAAATAAGAGTATTTTTATCGGCAGAAATAGTGGCATCCGTTTCGTTTGCCGAAGTACAAACTTGAGGTCCCAACTTTACAGGCTTAGCCCAATTATTGAGGGAATCTTTGGTTGAAAGATAAATATTTCCGATGCCATAATCATCTTTATAAATATAAAGTTCCTGCCCGTCTGGTGAAATACAAATACTGGCTTCGTGCATATCGGTATTAATGTTGGAACTTATGCCTACAGGTTCTGACCATTTCCCGTTTTCCTTATGCGATATATAAATATCTTCAAAATAGCGTCCATCATCGGTTAGCAATCCACCTGTACTTCCTTTTCTGCGTGAGGTAAAGATAAGTGTGTTTTCGTCAGATGTGAGCGTAGGCGAATGCTCATCCCATTCGCTGTTAATAACAGGTCCTAAACTTTCTATTGAAATTTCAATGGAATCATTAATCAACTTGGGTGCATTTTGACAAATTTCCATGTAACGTTTGGTCTCTTTATATTCATCAGAATTTACAGGCAGATACCCCAAATATTTGGCAAAATAATTTTCGGCTATATCAAATTTATAACCGACATGATATGCTTGCCCTAACAAAAAATATGTTTTAGTGGAAGCATTTTTTTCTTTAAAATCAAGTTCTGTATATTTTTCATTTACAGATTTGGCTGCCATTATTAAATAAGGTAAGGCATTTTCTTTTTTTAATGGTATATGCAAATAACACATTCCTAATA
Source organism: uncultured Bacteroidales bacterium (assembly GCA_964431135.1). Classification (GTDB taxonomy): domain Bacteria; phylum Bacteroidota; class Bacteroidia; order Bacteroidales; family GWA2-32-17; genus Ch61. The sequence goes on along the minus strand of CAYSIN010000001.1, from coordinate 83,787 downwards.
AATAATTGAAATTGGCATTGGACGAATCTTTTTTTAGCAGATATTCCAACGGTGGAATGGCATCTTTATAGTTGGAGAATAAAATCATTCGTCGTGCTTCGTTGAAGTGTCTTTTTGTTTGCCACTTCGAAAAAGGTTGTGCAAAGCAAAATGCAGTGAATGATAAAATAATGATTCCTGTAAAAGCCCAACGAAGTTTCATTAAAAAAAATTTTCAACAAATATAAAGCATGTTCATTAAATAAACAAAAATTTTTCCGTCAATATATTATTCCGAAAAAAAAGGAAATGCTAATACCGACTTGTTAACAGATTCATTAAAACCATACACTTCGCTTTTGTTTTAAACCCAAATAATTTATAAAATTAATCTTAAGTTTCATGAATTACATAGACGACACAGATAAGGTAATTGAATTTGGTGTTTAAATAATAACCCCACAATAACTCTAAATGTTCTTTGTATATAAAACTTTGTGGGCTTTGTGTTAAAAAATATAATAAGCATTTAGACATAGAATATTAACCATAGAGAACACAAAGAAATCACAGAGAAGAGCATCATAAATATAATATTACTAAATTAAATTAATACTTAAACGCTTAATTCAATAAGGTAATATATCCAAAAAAATAGTAGTGATAAAGTAATTACATTGGAGCGGGAAACGGGACTCGGACCCGCGACCCTTAGCTTGGGAAGCTAATGCTCTACCAACTGAGCTATTCCCGCATGCGAGCCTCTCGCGGGACTTGAACCCGCGACCTGCGGTTTACGAAACCGCTGCTCTACCAACTGAGCTAAAGAGGCATTTTGAGTTGCAAAGATATTAAAAATACACATTCATACCTCACCTGTATAAAAAATTATCGGGTAAGTAAAAAAAAGCATATCTAGTTAAAAACGGGCAACAACAACAGAGACAATGATAATCCTACCAATATAATAACAGCCGACCATCCTACGATGTTATTAACAGGTTTGTTTACATACTTACCCATAATGTTTTTATTGTTTACGAGTAAAATCATACAAACAAGCACCACAGGCAAAAGAATACCATTAATAACCTGTGTCCATAGTGAAATAAAGATAAGTGGTGCGTTAGGAATTAAAATAATAAGCATGGCAAGTATTAGAATGCCGGTATAAAGTGTGTAAAATTCTTTGGCTTCGTCCCATTTTTTATCAATCCCGGCTTCAAAACCAAACGCCTCACAAACATAAAAGGCTGTAGCCAATGGCAAAATAGTAGCCGAAAAAATGGAAGCAATAAAAAGTCCAAACGAAAATAATTGTGATGCAATATTTCCTGCCAGCGGTTTTAAGGCTAACGCTGCATCTTTGGCTTCATTAATCTGTACTCCATTAACATGTAACGTTGAAGCACAGGCTACCATTATAAAAAAAGCTACAACGACAGTTGCCATACTGCCCACCAAAATATCGGTAAGTGTATATTTATAATGTCTCATTTTTAATCCTTTTTCTATAACCGATGATTGCATGTAAAATTGCATCCATGGAGCAATGGTAGTACCAATGATGCCAATTATCATGGCAATGCTTTTAGCATTCATATCCATAGTTGGATGAATCATGGCATGACCTATTTCTCCCCAGTGTGGTTTTCCCAAAATAGCCGAAACGACATACATTAATAAGGAAACACTGAAAATTAAAAAAATGCGTTCTGCTATTTTATAGGTGCCTTTTACCACCAATATCCACACAAGAAAGCCTGCTATGGGAACGGAAATATATTTACTGATACCAAATATTTCCATGCTTCCAGCAATGCCGGCAAATTCTGTGGTTGTATTTCCAATATCGGCAATTAACAAACCTATAAAGATAAAAAAAGTAACTTTAACGCCAGCGTTTTCACGAATAAGGTCGGCTAATCCCTTGCCTGTAACAATTCCCATTCGAGCATTCATTTCCTGTATAACAAAAAGAACAATAAATGCCGGTATCAAAGTCCATAAAAGATTGTATCCATAAACAGCCCCTGCTACCGAATAAGTAGTAATTCCGCCAGCATCGTTATCTACACTGCCTGTAATAATACCCGGACCAATAACGGCTAAAAACAGTCCCAACTGGCGAAAAAAATTTTTCTTTCTGTTCATCTACTTATTCGTTCTGCGTTTATTTATCAAATCATCTATAACGTCGTCTATAACAATCATACCTTCCAGTTCATCATTATTATTAACTACGGGAATGGCTAACAAGTTGTATTTAGAAACAATTTCTGCCACATCATCCAAATCCTGATAATCCAATAACGAAACAAGAGCCGGTTTCATAATCTGGCTGATTTTTGTATCGGGTGATGAGATAACAAGGTCTCTCAAAGAAAAGGTTGCAATAAGATTATTTTTGTCATTGGTAACAAAGAGGTTGTACATTCTTTCGTATTCGGGTTTTTCAGTTCTCAGTTGTCTTAATACATCTTCTACGGTATCATCTTCTTTAAATGTCATAACATCGGTTGACATAATACTTCCTACCGAATTAACAGGATAACTCAGCAACTCTCTAACTTCTTGTGAAGTATCTTTTTCCATCTCGTTCAACAGGAGTTCTACTTTATCATCTTCCAATTCGTCAAGAATATCGGCTACTTCATCGGAAGGCATTTTTTCCAATACATCGGCGGCTTTTTCAATGGGAAGGCTTTCTACAATATGCACCTGAGTATTGGGTTCCAATTCCTCCAGTACATCGGCTGCTCTTTCTTCGTCAAGTGCTGAAAATATGCTAGCACTTGCTTTTTTGCCCATGTCTTCTATAATATCTGCCAAATCGGAAGGGTGCAAGGTTTGCAGTTTAGCATAACTTTTAGACAGTTTTATGTTTTGTCTGGAAAAATCTATGGCAGCAACATCATCCCATAAAATAAATTTGGAAGGTATTTTTATCCCCAGCAACATAAAAATATATTTTACAGGTGTAACAATCCCTATACGTCTTAATAATCCTTCAATACCTATATCAACAGCCAGAACAAAAGTACCATACGTCAACGTAACTAATCTAACGTCATTAACGCGAACCAGTTTTTTACCATTCAGGTCAACAATTTGCTTATCCAGAAAAGTTTTTATGGAGAAGTATTTTTGCATATCCAATTCGGTTAATTCAATAGTACGGGCAACAAAAATTTTTATCTTTCCATTTTTTTTCTCAATGCTAAAACCTTCGCTGGAATAATAAATAAATTCATTTTTATTTTTTATTTTAATGCCAATTAAAAAAGGACGTTCAGAGGTATGCTGGCTTTTATTGGCATCCATGAGTAAATCTTTTACGATGCCTACAAAATTTCCATTGTCATCATACAATTTTTTTCCAATAACCTGACTAACGTAAAATGTAGTAAACGATGTCATATATACCTCCTTACTTTACGATATAACAAGGAGATTTAACAAGGGATTCTCCCTGTTATATACGATTATTAATATTTTTTTTCGCCGGACCGTCGTCCATTCATTTCATAAATTGATTAACGCCGCAAAGATACATGACAATTTTTAATTTTTATAAAATCCTTACAATTTATACCAAACCGCTAACAAAAGAATGAAATGAATTTTGTTAGTTGGTTTTGGTTAATGCCGACAGACTAACAGTTTTAAAACAAAAGCGAAGCGAATTGTTTTAATTATCTTGTTAGCAAGTCGGTATTAACCTGAATTATTTAGTCGCTCCTTAAAAAATCTTTTTTAAGGAGTAACTATTTATAAATGTACAAAAAAATTAAAATTTTACCGCTACATTTCTATTGCGTTAAAAAGTCAATCTCTTTTTCGTTCGAAATACTCATGGTAGGTTTGTCTTTATACAACTCTATTTTACCTGTTACACATACTTTTTTATTATTTAAAAAAACAGCAGGATTATAACTGAAATTGGGATAATAACTTTGCCAAATGGTAAATGAAAAATTACACTCTGGAAAAGGAGCATCCAGATTAACCGCAATACCTTTGTCTTTAAATACTTTTGTAGCAACCACCGTACCGCAAACCGTGGTTTTTGTCTTGACATATTTTTCTGCATCGCTTGTATTAATGGCACCTTTGGGCAATTGCGATGCATCTAATGGTTTTACATTATTTTTACTAACCTGCCACAGTACAATATTGTTCATGGCTTCGATACGATTTTCAAGGGTGTCGGGCAAATCAGGAAAAAAATCTATATTTGTTTTCTTTTCTATGTCGTCGATAGAAACAGCATACTCTGTTATAGGCTTAGTGTTTGTTCCGTTAAGCATATAAAAACCTATGCCTTGTGGTGGTTTTGATTCCATATCTACTGCTATTTTATAAAAGTAAGGTGGAACGATTATTTTTTTATTGACTCCTATTTTTCTTTGAATGGAATCGCTGACAATGCCACCGGTAACCACAAATACCGCATGATGAGTATAAATAACATATTTTCTAAAAAAATCTTCTACTTGTGACCATTTTCCACGATTAAATTCAGGCTTTTGAGGTGTCATGTTGGAATAATAGAACGATTCGCTCACGGCTTTTTTTGACCAGTTGAAGTCGGCAGATGGAGCCAGATGTCCACGGTCGTACCCGGAATTATAGTAATCAATTTTATCGGGCATGGGCAATGGTATCAGGCTATCCTGCCTAAAATCGTTTGTTCGCGATTCGCCACCCGAAATTATATCGGGCATTATGATATGGGCTACCCACCGTGAAATACCGTATTTGTCCTGATAATACAGTGCCATCGCTGAATGATAAACCAAAATGCCTGGTTCATTTACTTTTGGGATGGCATATTTTTTCAGTTGTGCCTGAATCCATTGTAATTTTAATTCTTCTAATTGATTTTTATATTGAGCCTGACTGTCTGCCCATACTTTCAATTGCTTTTCAATTTCTTTTATTTTTTGGTCATTCTCTGTCTGACACAAAACAGGAACGGTAATTAGTCGTTGAAACAAAATCAATAATAAAATAAGTTGATTCCGTTTCATGAATTAAAAGTGTAGTCTAAAAGAATTTTGTCTTTTATGATATAGTGTTAAAAGCGTTCGTAATGGTCAAGTACTATATCATCATTAACAACTTCCCATAATGAGTCGGGGCAATCCACAGGCCATATAATAGTTCCAGAGGTACTTTTACGATATTTAGTTAAATAATATTTTACATCTATACTGGGGTCAATGGTATCGTATATTTTACTTTGAGAGGGAATTCCCATAACGCCGTACAGATAACGATTTATTCCATCATAAAGTGGAATTTTCTGGTCGGGCACACTGTCATAAAAAAGATTATGTTCTCTATCGTACACTACTATGGCATAAATACGCAATCCATTTTTTCCACCCAATTTGGGAAACCACATTTTCATGTTTGTTCTGTTATCTACGGTTAAATTAATAGAAGAAATAGTTGTATCGTGTACAATGTGTCCATTATTAGCATTGACAGTCATTTCGTAGCGAGTAGCAAAATAGTGGATTTGATTTATTACATTCACTTTTCTAGTAGCAGTTGCTTGGTTCCCTGCTGCATCCTTGCACGAATAGGTCATATAGCACGATGTATCTACAAGATTTGTTGTACCTTCCCCGTTAGACGGTCCATTGATAGGAACATTATGTGTCATGATAATTTTGGCAGAAATATCTTTATCCTTATTATCTTCTGCGGTAGCACCCGGGTCCTTAAACCATTTTCCCAAAAAAATGGTCATGGGGTTATCGCCCTTAATAAAAATTAAAGGTGCTTGTTTATCCTTTGGTTGACAAGAAAATAGCATCACTGATACTACAATAAATAAGCCTACTTTTTTCATAAAAAACTACTTTTACTAATTTTAGCAAAGATAGAAAAAAAAAGAATACGTTGTATGTGTTTAATAACATTTTTTTTTCAAACAAAAATCACTAAAAAAGTGTAAGATGAGATTTATCTTTGCCAAAAACAAAAAATATTATGGAAATTACTTACATTGAACACATCGGTATTGCAGTGCAAAACCTGAATGAGGCTATTAAATTTTATGAAGAAAAACTTGGTCTTCGATGCTATGCTATGGAAGAAATAAAAGACCAAAAGGTAAAAACAGCTTTTTTTAAAGTAGGTCAAACTAAAATAGAACTTTTAGAATCTACAGACCCCGAAGGAACTATTGCCAAATTTATTGAAAAAAAAGGGGAAGGCATACATCATATTGCTTTTGCAGTAAAAAATATTGAACAGCAGTTGCAAACACTTAGCGAAAAAGGAGTAAAACTTATTGATACAATGCCAAGAAAAGGTGCTGAAGGATTGAGTATAGCATTTCTTCACCCCAAGTCAACGCAGGGTGTGTTAATGGAAATGTGTGAAAATAAGCAAAATGACTAATTATGGGCAATATTCAGGATAATATTAAAGAACTGCTTGAATTAAGAGACAAGGCAAGAAAAGGCGGTGGCGATAGACGTATCGATGCCCAACATAAAAAGGGGAAATTGACTGCAAGGGAACGAATATCAATTCTTTTGGATGAAGGAAGTTTTGAAGAGTTTGACATGTTCGTGTCGCACCGCTGTATAGATTTTGGACTTGATAAGGAGCAATATCTGTCGGACGGTGTAGTAACGGGTTATGGTACTATAGATGGAAGGTTGGTATATGTTTTTTCTCAGGATTTTACTGTTTTTGGCGGTTCACTGTCCGAAATGTATGCTGCCAAAATCTGTAAAATAATGGATCAGGCTATGAAAGTAGGCGCACCTATAATTGGCATCAACGACAGTGGTGGTGCACGTATTCAGGAAGGTGTAAAGAGTTTGGGCGGTTATGCAGAGATATTTGAGCGAAATATTCTGGCTTCCGGTTTGGTGCCACAAATTTCTGTTGTATTTGGTCCGTGTGCTGGCGGTGCTGTTTATTCACCTGCACTTACCGATTTTATTATTATGTCAAAAAATACAAGTTACATGTTTGTAACAGGTCCCAAGGTGGTTAAAACGGTTACCGGTGAAGATGTAACTACCGAACAGTTGGGCGGTCCAAAAGTACATGCGTCCAAATCGGGAGTTGCACATTTTATTTCTGATACCGAAGAAGAAGGGTTATTGCTTGTAAGAAAACTGTTAAGTTATCTTCCTCAAAATAATCTGGAAGAAGCACCCCTTGCTTTTTGTGATGACCCTATTGACAAAATAGATGATAGCATTAACGATATTATTCCCGAAAATCCCAATAAGCCTTATGATATAAAGGATGTTATTCATAAAGTTGTAGATTATAATGAATTTTTAGAAGTGCAGCGTGACTTTGCACCCAATATTGTAACTGCTTTTGGACGATTTAACGGAATGTCGGCAGGTATTATTGCCAATCAGCCCAATTATCTGGCAGGCGTATTGGATATTGCAGCATCCAGAAAAGCTGCCCGCTTTGTCCGTTTTTGCGATGCCTTCAATATTCCATTGGTTACTTTTGTCGATGTGCCCGGTTTTTTACCCGGTACTGGACAGGAATACGGCGGTATTATTATTCATGGGGCTAAACTTTTATATGCTTATGGAGAAGCCACCGTTCCAAAAATCACGGTTATTTTAAGAAAAGCCTATGGTGGTGCTTACGATGTAATGTCGTCCAAGCATTTGCGTGGTGATATTAATTACGCATGGCCTACGGCAGAAATCGCGGTTATGGGACCAAGAGGTGCCATAGAAATACTGAACAGTAAGGAAATTGAGGAAATTCAGGACGAACATGAAAAAGCTGTATTTATTGCCAATAAGGAAAAAGAATACCGTCATAAATTTGCAAATCCATATAACGCAGCAAAATTTGGTTATATAGATGATGTAATTGAACCACGCAATACACGGTTTAGAATTATAAGAGCACTGCAGGCATTGCAGACCAAAAAAGAAATTAACCCACCCAAAAAACATTCCAATTTGCCATTATAATTATAGTAAATATGGACATAAATTTATTGATAATAGAATCGGTATCAAATATGAATTTTGTGATATTGATAACCTTAGTGGTGGTTATTTTTGCGTTTTTGCTGCTTTATTTATTTATTCAGAATTTTACCAAGCAGTTTAATCGGTTTGGTGAACGGAAACAACTGGTAAAAGAAGGGAAAATTGCGGAAGCAGAAAAAATTGAAATGAGCCATTCCGGAGAATTGAATGCAGCCATTGCATTGGCATTGTATTTATATCAAAATCAGATTCACGATATTGAAAGTTTCAGACTAACCATTCAAAAGGTTTCACGAAATTATTCACCTTGGAGTTCAAAAATATATGGTTTAAGAAAATTTCCCAAGTCATATTGGAAATAATAAAATGAGGTATGAAAAAATTTAAGTTTAAAATAAACGGCAACCTATACGAAGTAGAAATTTTATCTATCGAAGGAAATATGGCTGAAGTAGAAGTAAACGGCAGTGTTTATAAAGTTGAAGTAGATAAAGAACTTCAACCGGTAAAAACGCCTAAACTAGTTCGACCCGTGAGCGTTCCGTCCACCGATACTCCAAAAGTAGAAGAACATAAAATTATAGAACCGGTGGTTGCATCCTCAGAAACTAAAAAAATATTGTCTCCTTTACCGGGTATTGTATTAGATATTTTTGTAAAAGCAGGTGATAGAATAAGCGTAGGACAACGAATAGCAGTACTTGAAGCTATGAAAATGGAAAATAATATAGAAAGCGATATGGAAGGAGTAATTGTTGAAGTTCCTGTTAATAAGGGCGATTCGATTATGCAGGGTGATGTTATTGCTGTGGTAGGTTAAAAGAAAGCATTATGAATACGTTTGATTTGCTCTTGAATCCATTAACTGAATTTTATAAAAATACTTCCTTTTATAATTTTTCGGTTCAGCATATTATTATGCTCATTGTTGGCTTGATATTTATTTATCTTGCTATCAAGAAAAAATATCAACCTTTACTTTTAATTCCGTTAGGTATTGGAATTATTCTTGGCAATATTCCCTTTTATCAGTCAACTCATTTATTGGCATCAGACCCGTTAAATTTAAAAATAGGAATATATCAGGAAGGAAGTTGGTTATATTATTTAAGATACGGCATGGTACATAATATTTATCCTTCACTGCTATTATTATGTTTAGGTGCCATGACCGATTTCTCTTCATTATTGAGTAATCCTAAATTGATATTAATAGGTCTTGCTAGCCAAATAGGCATATTTGGTGCATTCGCATTGGCTTTATGTGGTGGATTTGTTCCAAAAGAAGCCGCTGCCATTGGTTTAGCGGGATGTGCAGATGGACCTGCATCTATGTTTATTGCTTCTAAATTCTCTCCTTCACTTATCAATGCTATTGTTGTGTCGGCTTATGTGTATATGATTTTTGTGCGTGTTATACAAGCACCCGTTATGAAAATATTAACTACCCGCAGCGAGCGGGTAATCCGTATGAAGCCGCCACGTGCTGTTAGTAGAACAGAAAAAATAATGTTACCTGTTGTAGGTTTGTTGCTTACCTGTTTGTTGGTACCAGCCAGTTTGCCATTACTGGGTATGTTATTTTTAGGTAATCTTATTAAAGAAAGCGGTGTTACCAAACGACTGGCAAATACCATCAGCGGTCCTTTGGTTGATATAGTTATTGTATTAACGGGCTTGGCTTTAGGCGCATCCACTCAAGCAGATATTTTTTTTAATGAAAAAACGTTTTTCATTTTTATTATTGGATTAATTGCTTTTATAGTGGCTACAGGCTTTGGTGTTTTATTTGTCCGATTTATGAATCTGTTTTTATCTGACAATAATAAAATAAATCCACTTATTGGGAATGCTGGCGTTTCGGCAATTCCTTCCAGTGCATCTGTTTCAGAATGGGAAGGTTTAAAATACGATAAAAACAATCATCTATTAATGCATGCTATGGGACCTAATGCTGCCGGAGTAATAGGCAGTGCCATTGCGGCAGGTGTACTTATCAGTATTTTGTATTAAAATAGTTTGTATTTTTGCACACTTTTTGGTTCCGTAGCTCAGTTGGATAGAGCAACAGCCTTCTAAGCTGTGGGTCGCGCGTTCGAATCGCGCCGGAATCACTTCCCTATCTACATTCAAAATTCTTTGTTCTCACTTTTAGAATATTCTTTATCTTTGCAAAAAATTATAATATATAATCCGTATGATTAAAGTTGATAATAAAATCGTAAATCAAGATGCAAGAAAAAAAGCCATCGAACGCTTCCGTGAAAAAGAAATTATTTTACCCACCTTTGCCCAAATGAAAAACCCAAACTTAATTCCTGAAAAAATAAAAAATCGGTTAAAAGAAACAGGGCTATGGGATTTGAATCCTGTCAATTTGTTTCGAATAAACTGGCATAACGAAGCCAAAGAAAAAGGTGGATTATTCGGAAATGTTAATTATCTCGAACTTCCAAAATCATTAACCGGCGTTGACGCACGTATTGTATTGCTCATTGGGAAATGGTTTCCGACGGGTGCTCATAAAGTAGGTGCTGCCTATGGTTGTCTTGCACCACGCATTGTTATGGGCGAATTTGACCCTACGTATCATAAAGCCGTTTGGCCTTCGACAGGTAATTATTGCCGTGGTGGTGCTTTCGATTCGTATCTGATGGGTTGTACAGCTGTGGCTATTCTGCCCAAAGAAATGAGTCAGGAACGTTTTGACTGGCTAAAAGAAATAGGTGCCGAAGTAATTGCTACGCCCGGTTGCGAATCGAATGTAAAGGAAATATACGATGAATGCTGGAATATACGGCGTCATAAGAAAGACCATATTATTTTTAATCAGTTTGATGAATTTGGGAATGCCGTTTGGCACTATAATATAACGGGTGCTGCCATACAAGAAGTTTTTAATTCTATTAAGAAAGAAAACAGTCAGTTGGCTGGTTTTGTATCGGCTACTGGCTCGGCAGGTACCATTGCTGCTGGCGATTATTTACGTACCCTATATCCACAAATCAAAGTAGCGGCTTCCGAAGCATTACAATGTCCGACCTTGCTAATGAACGGCTTTGGCGGTCATCGCATAGAGGGTATTGGCGACAAGCATGTACCATGGATTCATAATATTAAAAATACCGATGCCGTAATTGCTATTGATGATGAAGATTGCATGCGGCTTTTACGATTGTTTAACGAAAAAGAAGGGATGAAATATCTTACATCAACAGGAGTACCTTCTCTTATAGTAAATAATTTACCGTTGCTTGGTATCTCAAGCATTTCAAATACACTGTCAGCCATAAAACTGGCAAAATACTATGAAATGACTTCCGATGATATTATTCTAACGGTAGCCACCGATTCAGCAGACTTGTATAAATCAAGAATTAAAGAACTTGCTGAAGAAAGAGGTGCATATTCACTGCTTCAAGCAGCCAAAGACCATGAAAAATGTATGTTGGGAGTAAAAACTGACCATATGAAAGAATTGACCTATACCGACAAGAAAAAAATTCATAACCTTAAATATTTTACATGGGTTGAACAGCAAGCCAAAGAACTGGAAGAATTGAATCAACTTTGGTACGACCGTCATATTTGGTACGACTTGTTTAATCAAACGGTACAACTGGACGAATTGATAAATCAATTTAATGATGAAACGGGAGTATTAAAAAACCTTTAATAAAACATTGGATATTTAATATTGAAATTCATTAATTTTGCGAATTAAATTTTGAGTTAGAATATGGATATATTTGAAAAAATTCAGAAACAGAAAGGACCATTGGGACAGTATCAACAAGTAGGTCATGGTTATTTTACTTTTCCTAAACTGGAAGGAGAAATATCACCTCACATGATGTTTCGTGGGAAAGAAGTATTAAACTGGAGTTTGAACAACTATCTTGGATTGGCAAATAATCCTGAAGTAAGAAAAGCAGATACGGAAGGTGCAGCACAGTATGGATTGGCTTATCCTATGGGTGCTCGCATGATGTCGGGACAAACGACACTGCATGAAAAATTGGAAAGGCAACTGGCTGAATTTGTTCACAAGGAAGATGCGTATGTATTGAATTATGGATACCCGGGTATGGTCAGTATTATTGATGCATTGCTGGGACGCAATGATGTGATTGTATATGATAGCGAAGCACATGCGTGCATTATGGATGGTGTTAGACTTCACATGGGTAAACGATTTGTATATCCGCACAACGATATGGATAAACTAAAATTGCAACTGAATCATGCAACATCGTTGGTAGAAAAATCGGGTGGCGGTATATTGGTCATTACCGAAGGTGTTTATGGCATGGCTGGCGACCTTGGTAAAATTGATGAAATAGTAAAATTAAAATCGGAATTTAATTTCCGTTTATTGATAGATGATGCTCATGGTTTTGGCACGATGGGCAAAACCGGTTCCGGTACTCCAGAATATTTTGGTGTAGAAGACAGTGTTGATATTCACTTTGCTACGTTTGCCAAAGCAATGGCAGGTATTGGTGGATTTGTGGCATCTACACAGGAAGTAGTAGATTATTTACGATACAATATGCGTTCACAAATATATGCCAAAGCATTGCCCTTGCCCATGGTTTTAGGTATTATGAAACGACTTGAACTTGTTCGTACCAAACCAGAATTTCGTGAACAATTGTGGACTATTGTAAAAGCCTTACAGGATGGATTACGCAGCAAAGGGTTTAATATCGGAAATACGCAATCGCCTGTAACCCCTGTTTTCCTTAATGCAAATGTGGCTGAAGCTACGAATGTCGTTTTTGATTTACGCGAAAAGTATAATATTTTCTGTTCTGTTGTGGTTTATCCTGTCGTTCCCAAAGATGTTGTCATGCTTAGGATTATACCTACTGCTTTGCATACAATGGAGGATGTAAACTATACCATTCAGGTATTCAGTGACATTCAGGAAAATTTAACCTCTGGAAAATATTCCAAAGAATCAATTCCATTTATGTCAAACATGTAATGCCGACAGGCTATCGGGTTTAAAACAAAAACGAAGCGAATTGTTTTAATGAACTGGTTAGCAAGTCGGTATGAAATCCTAATTCCGAACGTCCGTTAATAATTGGTTACTGTTCCCCGGCATAAAGTTGTATAGAATTATCTGTCCGTCGCCTTTGATAAGCGCATGGCTGCTACGGTAATGTGAAATGCCTAATACCAATAGCATTCAAAGAAGTTATACAAAACACTAATGGTGTTCTGCCATATATAAGGCATTCAAATAAATAAGTGAATCTAAATTCTTGCCTTTATTACCCGGCATATTGATAATATTTTTTAACCATTCTTTATTTGTTTTAATGCGTTGCTTATAGTATGCTACTTTTAAAGTTTTATTATTGGTAATGTTGAAAAGAGTTGCGTAGGTCATATATTCAGCATTATCGTAAATGGCTTTTTCCAAAGGTATCTTCTTTTTAATGGCATCTGCCTTAATATTTCCAAGCCATTCAACAGAATTAAAAATACATTCCGTATAAAAATTATTTATCAGTTCGCGACTACAATCCAATACGAGGTAATCTATATCCGTTTGAATAAATTGGTTATTATAAACAAGAATGCCTTTATTTTTTTCGCCTTTTTCAACCTTAAACACATCTACATTGACCGGTCTGATTAACAAATCATCTACATAAACAGAATCGACCCAATTTTGGTGAGGAGCAATAAATACTTTGTAATGATACGATTTCCCTTTGGGAGTAAAGCACATTTGTACCAGTGACCAGTCTTTATAAATAATTTTACAAAATCTGGAGTCCGTGGCAGAAATCCAATTGGAGGATGTACTGTTCCCCTCTGTCTCATCAATAGCAATCATATTGGAAGTACGACCATAGCCTTTATTATAAAACCAAAAACTTACTTCGTATGTCGTATTCAAATCCAACTTACTCGCATCAAATTCAACCAGCGTGCTGTAATCTTTTTTAGCATTTTTATAACAACCGTTCCCCGAGTGATGAATAGAACATACCGATGATTCATATCCGTTGCTGAATATAAAAGCATTGGTATCGGAAACAAAATAATTATTTTTAAAGTGACTTGAATCGTCTATCGACAAGTATTTTTTCAATATTTCTTTTTGGCTCTTGTAAAACAGTTTTTCATAATTCAATGTAGCAAGTGCAAAATCTTTGTTTTCATAAAATATTTCTGACATATCGAGAAGTCTTTTTTCTAAGGGTGAAATATCATTTTTGGTATATATTACCAAAAAAGGTTTATCACTTTTAATATCATCCACCAATACTTTATCATAATATTCAGGCATTAAAATTTGAATAATATTTTTTGCCTCATCAACCGACGTACGTGGCGAATTGGATGCAAGCATGGGCATATTCTTGTTATAAGCAATTATCATAGCGTTTTGCATGGATGCTTCGGGACAACTAATCATAAAATCTTCCGACCCGTAATGAAAAAAGGGAATTGGCAAAATAGCCTGATATTGTTTATGGTCAAATTTACCAATGGCTTCCTTATAATTTTTGGGCAAATAATTCAGGTTAAGTTTATTTTTCTCTTTTAAAAAAGAGTGGGAATTATCCCATTGATAGGCAAATGCTTCAGCAATAAAAAGCAGTTGAGTAAAAATTATAAAAACAGTGGAGAACCATTTTTTATTTTTTGACCGCAGTTGCTGGTATATGGAGTAGATAAATACGGATACAAAAATATTTATTACATAATAAAAAGGCCACGAAAATCTGCCCAATGTTCTGAATTGCCGCAATGGTTTTATATACTCAAGTACAAAATCAATAATGAATTTAATAGGAGTAGCCATGGAGATAAGTAACAATAAAATGGACGATAGTAGAAAAATCCACATTTCCTTTGGAACAAATTGATTTATATCTGTCAACTTTCGTTTTATAAGTAATGATATAAGATAAAGAATAAATGCGAACAGCATTAAGTTTGAAAGTATTCCTATATAACCTATACCTTCCCACTGCTGTACACCTATGGAAAAAAGTAATCTGTAAGGTATTTGTAAAATATAATTATATGGCAAAAAAACAGTATTGATAGATGCATTATAATCGTATAAACCGGCTGGATTATCTGACCTGTCGGTATGAGTATCGGTAAAAGTAGTGATGGCTAAATACAGCAAAACGGGAATAACTATTTGTACAAACCAAAAAAGAATATTTTTTAAGGTTCTATTTTTTTTGTAAAATATGAAATAGCATAGTTCGCTTAAAAAAAGAAACGCTGCACAAATAAGCCCCAAATAGGCATGAATAAAGAAGATTATAAAAAGTGAAAGTGTAATATAAACCGTGTATTTCTGTTGAGAAGTTTTAAAAAATTTAATAATGAAGTACCAAATCAAAGGCAATGGAAACAGATAAAAAAGTCCATAATGTCCGCTAAGCCTGAGAAATTGAGGAGAAAGAAAAGTAATAGAAAGTGAAGCCATCAGGGCAAATACATTTCCTGTCTTAAATTCTTTAAGAATTAGAAAAATAAAAATGGATGCGAACAATACCGACAGCATCATAAAAAAATTTAAAATGCCGATGCTGTAATTGGCTATTCCAGGAAAAAGTTGAGACATAAGTTTAAGTGGAAAAGACAGGGCAGGTTGAGAATCGAGATAGTTAAAATGTTCGCCATAGGGATAATTTACACAGTTGGAATTAGTAAATGACGTATCGTTTTTAATATAATAAGCATACGTGTAATAATTTTTCAATCCATCGCCCGAATCACTGAATAAATATTTGTTCGGAGAAAAAATGGCTTTGGGATAAAAAAAGCATAAAATCAAAAAAGTAAGTACGACCAAGACCATCAAAGCTTTTTTAGTAGTGAAGAATTGATGAAATTGCTCTGATGAAAATGATTCTTTCATATTAATTATTTAAAATGCCCTATTTATTGTAATTAATATATGTATATAAGCCCATAAAATTATTTTGGACAAATCTACTTCAAAAATCTGTTTATGAAAAATATTTTTTAAGGTGTTCGAAAAAGTTTTTGTCTTTTTTGGCATTTTGAGGGCTAAAGTTAGGAGATTCGTCAAGTTTTTCAAGTAATTTTCGTTCTTCTTTGGAAATGTTGGAAGGTATATATACAATGGTTCGTACAATCAAATCGCCCGATTGATAGCCTTGAACGTCTGGCAAACCTTTGCCGCGTATGCGAAGCAATTTCCCGGAAGTAGTACCCGGGTCAATTTTAACTTTTATTTTGCTATGGTCTATCAATGTAATTTCAACAGTGGTTCCGGTAATAGCCTGCGGAATAGAAATGATAAGATTATAAATCAAATTATTCTCTTCACGAATAAAATCGGGATGTTTTTCTTCTTCTACCAAAACGATTAAATCACCAGGCAAGCCGCCATGTCGGGCAGCATTACCCTTTCCGCTCATGGATAGTTGCATACCCTCTGCTACACCCGCAGGAATATTAATAGAAATAATTTCTTCGTCATGAACAACGCCTTCACCCGCACATTTAGGACATTTATTCGTAATAATTTTCCCTTCGCCATTGCAGGTAGGGCAGGGAGAAGTACTTTGCATTTGTCCCAGGATAGTACGTGTAATGCGTGTTACATATCCCTGACCATTGCATGTGCTGCATTGTTTATAAGATGATGAATCGCGAGTGCCTGTTCCATTACAGGCACTACACGAAACCAATTTTTTTACTTTAATCTTTTTTTCAACTCCTGTGGCTATTTCGTTCAGAGTAAGTTTTACTTTTACTCTCAGATTGCTTCCTTTGCTTACATTAGAGTGCGATGATGTTCTGTTTCTTCCGCCAAAACCGCCAAACGAACCAAAACCAAAATCACCGAAAATATCGCCAAAACGACTAAAGATATCTTCCATGTTAAATCCTTCGAATCCGCCACCACCGGAAGCACCACTTACACCTGCATGTCCATATTGGTCATAGCGTCTGCGTTTTTCATCATCGCTTAACACATCGTAAGCCTCGGCGGCTTCTTTAAATTTTTCTTCCGCACTTTTATCTCCCGGATTTCTGTCGGGATGATATTGGAGTGCCTTTTTGCGATATGCTTTTTTTATTTCATCTTTGGTAGCACTTTTAGGTACTTCTAATATTTCGTAATAATCTCGTTTGGTCATGTTATTAATATTTATTCTCCAACAACAACTTTAGCAAAGCGAATAACTTTGTCCTGCAACATGTATCCTTTTTGAATAACATCTACCACTTTCCCTTTCTGTTCTTCGCATGTAGCAGGTATGCGTGTTACGGCTTCATGAACATCAGTATTAAAAACAGCATCTTTGGTTTCAATTTCCTTTACTCCCTGCTGTTTCAAAAACTCATTAAATTTTGAAAAAATCAGTTCTATTCCATTTTTTATACTGTCTATGTCGGTACTCGTTTTTATTGACATATTGGCACGTTCAATATCGTCTATAATTTGCAAGAGGTTTGTAAGAACTGTCTCACCGCCATAACGCAACAAATCGCTCTTTTCTTTCAGTGTTCTTTTTTTGTAATTATCAAATTCGGCTGCCAAACGCAAATGTTTATCGTTAAGTGCTTCGTATTTTTCTTTCCATTCAGATAGTTCCTTTTTTAAATGGTTCAGTTCTTGTTCGTTTTTATTGATTTTTTTTGGCTTTTTATTTTTTACCGAAGACTCTTTTTGTTCTGCTTCAGGTATAGTATTTTCAGCCTGTTGCTGATTTTCATTGTTTTTTGATTCGTTGGTTTCTATAACTTCATTTTCATTCATAACACTATTTATCTTTTAGATGCGTCCTTTTTTAACAAAAGTTTTGCCAATTAATTTTTTATAGACAACTTGTCAGTCCTCATTTAATGTCTTCCATAGAAGTGATAACAGTTCATTTATTCCATTTCCAGTGATAGATGAAAACATAATAACCGGTTCATGTATTTTCTGAAATTTATTTATTATACATTTTTGTTCTGTACTGTTTATTAAATCAACTTTTGATATGCTGATAATTCTTTTTTTGGTTAATAATTCAGGATTATAAAGTTCCAATTCCTTTAAAAGAGTTTTGTATTCCTGAATTACATTTTCAGCATTTGCTGAAATAAGAAAAAGTAACACAGCATTGCGTTCAATATGTCGTAAAAATCTTAATCCCAATCCCTTTCCTTCGTGCGCACCTTCTATTATTCCGGGTATATCTGCCATTACAAAAGAATGTTTGTCAAATACCTTTATAATTCCAATATTGGGAACGATGGTAGTAAAAGGATAATCGGCAATTTTGGGTTTGGCAGCGGAGACAGATGAAAGTAATGTGCTTTTTCCAGCATTGGGCAATCCAACCAAGCCTACATCAGCTAAGATTTTTAATTCCACCTGAAGCCATTTCTCCATGCCCAATTCGCCTAGTTGTGCAAAGCGTGGTGTTTGGTGAGTGGCCGATTTAAAAAAGGCATTACCCTTTCCGCCACGCCCACCTTTTAAAATAATAACTTCCTGTTCATGTTTCGTTATTTCACCTAATATTTCGCTGGTTTCAGAATCTTTTACCATGGTTCCCAATGGCACTTCAATATAAATATCAGGTGCATCGGCACCGGTACAATTGTTGGATGCACCGTCACCACCGTTTTGTGCTATAAAATGTTTGTGATACCGCAAGTGAAGCAATGTCCACAAATTTCTGTTCCCTTTGAAAATAATATGACCACCCCGACCTCCATCGCCACCATCGGGACCGCCTTTGCGTGTTCGTCTGTCGCGATAAAAGTGTACACTTCCTTTTCCTCCGTTGCCAGAGCGGATATAAATTTTTATTAAATCAATAAAATTGTTTTCGGGCATGCTTACTTCTTACGGCATATTCCGCTTACCGCTTTTTCGATTTGTTCAAATACCTGCTCTTCGGTTTTCATCCCGTCTATTTCTTTTACTTTTTTCTGCTCCAAATAATAATCATAAACAGGCATGGTTTGAGATTGGTAAACTTTTATGCGGTTTTCTATAATTTGTATATCATCGTCTTTTCTGCCTTCTACTTTGGCTCTTTTAGTCAGTCGTTTTAACAATTCCTGTTCATCTACATGTAAAAACAAGGTGAGCGATATTTTTTGTTTATGCGTATTTAATAAATTGTCCAATGCTTTTGCTTGTGCCACTGTTCTAGGAAAACCATCAAAAATGTAACCTTTAGATTCAGTATTCTTTTTAAACAGTTCGTCTATCATGCCTATAACAATTTCATCAGGTACAAGTTCACCTTTATCGAGATAATGTTGGGCAACACGTCCAAGCGACGTTTGTTCGGCAATTTCTCTGCGAAGAATGTCACCCGTAGATAAATGCTGTAATCCGAAATGACTTACCATTCGTTTTGCTTGTGTTCCCTTGCCGGAACCCGGAGGACCAAAAAGTACTAAATTAATCATACGCAAAAGGTTTATTTGTTAACTAATGAATATATTTCAGGTAAATTGCGTCCATAGCCATCGTAATCTAACCCATAACCAACAATAAAATCATTGGGAATTTTCATTCCTACATAATCAAGGGTGATGTTTTTTTTATATGCATCGGGCTTAAAAAGAAAAGTTGCCAGTTTTATTTCGAACGGTTCGTAGCCTTTAAGTTGACAGGTGATATTTTCTAATGTTTCACCCGTATCCACAATATCTTCTAATACAATGACTATTTTATTTTTCAGGTTTTCATTAATTCCTATAAGACTTCTGACAACCCCTGTGGAATGTGTTCCTTGATAGGAAGCTAATTTTAAGAAAGTGATTTTACAGGGGAAGGTGATTTGTCTAAATAAATCGGCAGCAAACATAAATGAGCCGTTTAAAATACCTAAAAACAATATTTCCTTATCGGAATTAGAAAAATCATGATTGAGTTGGTTTGCCATTGTTTTTACAGCATTGGCAATTTTTTGTTCCGATATGGATAGTTCAAAGGTCTTGCCTAATATGTTCACTCTCTTTTTCATTCAATTTTTTTTTGCAAAAAAACGTGTAAAGGTAATACATTTCCTATTACAAAATTTTTCTTTTTTGTAAAGCATGTTTATCAATAAAACCAACTAATACCGACTTGCTAACCAGTTCATTAAAACAATTCGCTTCGCTTTTGTTAGCGGTTTGGTATTAAATTTTAATTCTGAAATTTGAATTCTGATAAACCGCCAAGAACGCAAAGATATTACGCAAAGATCGCAAAAGAAAATGTGAAAATCTTGTCATCCCGTCATTCTGACGGGATGCCGAGACAAGTTGTGAGAATGATGAAGTAGGTTTGTAAATATTTATTTATCAGTTTTAATCCATTACATCTGTGTAATCTGTGTGCTATTTTTTTAAATTTTAAATTTGATATTTTAAATTTGATATTTTAATTTTGCTATATAATATCGACTTGCTAACCAGTTCATTAAAACAATTCGCTTCGCTTTTGTTAGCGGGTTAGTATAAATGACGTATCTATTAACCATGTTCCATTGCTTCATTATCCTTAAAACCTCTATATTTTCTTGTATAGCCCTTTCAAAACTCTTATCAGAGTTTGATGATACTGACTTTTATATACAGACACTTAATAGGAAATTTCGATTAATGCCATTCATAAGCCCCCAAGTCAGGTTGATTATCTGATAACCTGCTGTAACCATCAAAATCCCATGGAAATTGTGCACCTATATTTAAATCGCCCTTATTAATACAAAATGAAGTGGAATCGAGTTGGAATTTATCGTAGTATGGATTAACTAATAGTGGGTCATTATTCTTGTATATATTCATCCAATGCTGGGCATCGGTTGTTGGAATATCATTGGAAATTTTGAGTAAGCAATGTTGAAAAATATACTGAAACGGACTGGTAGTAGAATAATTATCAAGCAATATTTCGTTGTCCTTGTTTCCATAAATAATGCAATTGGCAAAGGTAGCTTTGTCCAGCGGTCTTATTTGATAATTGCCATTTATATCTTTGTAATAATTGTTGAGCCAAATAGAAGGTGTTTGTCTATTATTATACGCCCATGTATTGTATATAGTACAATGATAAAATTCGTAAGAGCCGCCAATGGCCAGTGCCAATGCAAATTGTCCACACTGTGCTACAATACAGTTCCATGCTTTAATGGTACTGCCCTGTGCAAATATGCCAACAGCATTCATATTTAAAATTTTACTGTTTGAAATGGTAAGTGTGGGTTGTGCCAGCGATGCGAGCGTGTCCACTTGAATTCCAATAATGGCGTTTTTAACTTCGCAATAATTCATCGTATTGTCTTTGCTTCCCATAACGAAATAAATGCCATCCCATTGACCTGGGACATCGTCATACCAATGTTCAAGCCGGTCGCCTCTAAAAAGAATAGGTTCATCGTGAGAGCCATTGGCGAGCATCGTTCCCATAATATACATTCGCGACTGATGATGAAAATAAACGGTTACCCCAGAAGAAATTTGGAGCGTAACATTACTGTCAACAAGCATGGAATTATATACCAGATAAGGTTTATCGGCAATCCATGTAGTATTTTGATGGATGACTTCGGCGTTAATTAAATGTACATCTTGTCCATACGCCACTAACTTTACATTTTGCATGCTTTGATTTATATGAAATTCTATGGAATCTTGGACTACCATTGGATTGTTGGAATTGGTAGGGTCCACTTTTACTTCCACAAAAATAAACAAACTGTCGTTGGCAGCCAATTCTTCGTCTTTAAGTTCGCGGGTACTAATACCATTAATGTTTAAACGGAAAAAGGAATTTGTCCCTTTGGCAAGCCGTATGGAATTTATTTTTACAGGTTTGTTTAATGAATTATAAACTATAAATGATTGGGTAGCACTGCCTATGGTAGTAAATACCGTATCAAACTGAACCGTATCGGTAGAAAAATTGAGTATGGGTTCGCTGCCCGTATAAAAATTTTCCTTTTTGCACGAAAAGAAAAAAAACAATAACGAAAACGAAATAAAAGGTATTATTTTTGCGTTTATTTTATTCATAAAGCAACTTTGGCAAATTTTTTGTCGTCTTAATAATACTTGTTCTTCCAAATAACATGTTTTAGGGTTTAGAGGGAACTTATGGTTAAGTTCCCTCTTTCTTTTTGCTGATGTAAAATTAATCATTTTTTAAACTATTAACGATAACAATGAAATAATATTTTATAGAAGCAATCGCTCGTGTTTTTAAAATAACAAATTCATGCACCTAATTCTATAGTTGTTATCATGAACTTAGTGTGATGTTGCTAATTTATCATTTTTTTTGTGCCTTTCCTTATCCCGTTGTGTACGTTTTTTCAATTTTTCTAAAAACGCATCGGTTAGGTTTATGCCCGTCTGATTAGCAAGGCAAATCAGCACCCATAGTACATCTGCCATTTCTTCTTTCATGGACGATTTTTTATCACTCTTTTTGAACGATTGTTCGCCATACGTACGTGCCATTATGCGGGCAAGTTCGCCAACTTCCTCCATTAACAGTACCGTATTGGTAAGTTCGTTAAAATACCGGACGCCTACGGTTTTTATCCATTGGTCTGTTAATTGTTGCAGTTCGTCTAATGTTTTTTCAGCATGTTTCATTATTCCTTATTTTTTGTATCTATAAAAATAGTAACAGGACCATCATTTATTAATTCAATTTGCATCATGGCACCAAATACACCCGATTTTATTTGCTTGCCCAATTCAAGAACCAGTTCCTTCTGAAAATACTCATACAAGGGTATGGCTTTATCCGGTTTGGCAGCACGAAGGTAAGAAGGACGATTCCCCTTTTTTGTCAAAGCATGCAATGTAAATTGACTAACTACTAAAATTTCTCCATTAATATCTTTGACAGATAAATTCATTACTCCAGCAGTGTCATTGAAAATTCTAAGATTGATAATTTTTTTTGCCAGCCAAGAGGCATCTTCAAAAGTATCGTTGTCTTCAATACCTATAAAAATCAATAATCCTTCAGAAATGGAAGCAATGGTTTGTTTACTTATGCTTACACTTGCTTTATTTACTCGTTGAATAACCGTTCTCATACTTACTCATTTATCGGATAAAATGCATTTTCTATATGATAGACAGAAAATTCGTTCTGCTTAATAATAATAGAAATGATATCAAAGCGAATCTCCTTAAAATCGTTGTATTCGGTAATAAATGCTTCGGCTGCTTCGGCAAGAAATTGTTGTTTAGCACGGTGAACCGAATCTTCGGGTTGGGAAAAATAATCGCTCGAACGCGTTTTTACTTCTACAAATACTAAAAAATCTTCCTGTTTGGCTATGATATCTATTTCCTTGTGTTTATATCTCCAGCGTGTAAACAAAATATCATATCCTTTATTTTTCAAAAATTGAACAGCGATATTTTCACCTTTTATACCAACATTAAGATGCGTTGCTTTCACAAAATAAACTTTTTTCAAAATAAATGAAACTTTTTTTAAATATTTCTGTATAAAAAGTGTTTTTTGATTTAATTTAACATTGCCAATGAAGTATTTATATTTTTCTTTTTTAGTCATAATATCGTGGGAAGCAGTAAGTCAGCCGGCTGTTAGCAGTGCGATAACGGGTAACAATAATAAACCTTTTGAAGGGAGTATATATTTTTCGCAGGAAATGCTATCCGATACTTTTTATTATACCTATTATATAAAAGGTAGAATGGTTAGAATGGATGAATACAATCGCTGTAAAACATGCCGAATCGCCAATAATTATTTACTGTTTGATTTGAATAAAAAAACTATTGTGGCGGTAAGTCCATCAAGAAAAATGTATTTGGATTTGGCTGTCAAACCAGCACAAATAGATATGAATGATGAAAATTATAAAATTATCAAAACCAATAACTGCAAAAAAATTCAAAACTATCCGTGTTATCAATGGCGAGTAAGGAATAAATCACAAAACACAGAAATATCGTATTGGGTTGCTAAAGACAATTTTGATTTTTTTATTGATTTGCTTACTATCTGGAATCGTTCCGAGCGACATGCCCTTTATTTTCTAAAGATACCCGACAGTAAAGGATATTTTCCCATATTGAGCGAAGAACGTACTACTTTACGTGAACAAAAAATGACATTACGCGTTATTTCCATTGAAAAAAAAGAGTTGGATAAAAATCTGTTCATTCTTCCAAAGGATTACAAGAGTTATAGCGATTAGCAATGAACCTGTACGAATCGTTGATACATTGGCTCGAATCTCATGCAGGAACATGTTTTTATTATAAATATTTTGGCATAGAATGTCCAGGATGTGGCATGCAGCGTGCTTTTATTGCCTTGTTAAAGGGCAACTTTTATGAAAGTTTTATTACATATCCAGCCTTACTTCCCTTGATGGGCATGTTTATATATTTACTGCTTCATATAAAATTCAAATTTAATAATGGCGCCAAAGTTTTACTGTACTGGTTTATTATCAATGTGTGCATAATTATTGTCAGTTATATAGTAAAGATAGTATGAAACGCCTGTCTGCGATGCAATCTATTATTTTCTTATTTTATTAATATAGAAGAGGTTATAACTTCACCCTGTACATTTTTTATTTTAATAATATATGCTCCTTTTTCCAGTGGTTGCCATATACGACAATTTGCTTGTGATACATTTTCAAATGCAGTATTCATAATGGTTCTACCCAGCATATCGGTCAGTTCAATCGTTCCGGTAAAAGGACGGACAAAAACAATGTGAATGTTATCAATAAACGGATTGGGATAAATTTGATGGACATAAGGATTGGGAATGATAAAATTATTGTCCAATACATACAGATAATTATTCTTTAACAGTGTATCGTTAGGAAAGGGTGGGTTCATGGCAACAAGTTGAATGGGATAAATACCTGTCTGTGCATACGTATGCCATGGGTTGACTTGTGTAGAAGTTCCACCATCACCAAAATCCCATAAATACGATACAGCATGCTGACTTTGATTGACAAAAAGTGCTGTAGGGTTGGATATATAAATCGTATCCTCTACCGCATAAAAATCGGCTACCGGAAGATTGAGCGATGAAACAATAAAACCATCGGAAGAAATGGGATTGCAAGTCAAACCGGCATGATTCACCGCTTTAACACAGAAATAATATTTATTTCCGAACGTTAAATTCAAATTGGACAAGGTAACCGCAGTATTAGTTCCTGAAGAAGTCCATGCAACGGCATCGTCGCTGCCCGCAGTAGTACCCAATGCATAAAAATATTCCTGAATATCTGAATGGGCATCAACACCTGCCTGCCAATTGACCGATACCGTAGTATTGTCGAAAACGGTATCTATATCAGAAGAAGAGCCATCGTTTACTGTCGATAAGATAGGGGGTGTCCAGTCAACGTTTAAATCGTGATAAACTATGGACGAGAGATTATAGTTCCCGTCCACGACTATAGATTTGATTTTGGCTGATGATGTGGCAGGATTGGGATTTTGATAGCGTATGTCTTTGGTATTATCGCCTAATGTAACCGTAACCGTAGGATAACGCGAACGATACACTTTTAATTCGGTAATATTCATAGTGCAGTTCCCTGTTCTAAAACTGATATAATTTCCATTGGAAGAATAAGGTGATGTATCTGTCCAACTTCCCATATAAATATTATCACGCCACACGGCTATTTTTCCTAAAATTCTATCGTAGGTTATTTTAAAATCATACGATTGATTCAAGTTTGTGGTAACATTTGGAATAACGAGTTCTTGCGTAAAGGAATCGTTCACTACTTTATAAAATTCAAGTGTTTGGTCGTCAATTCTGAACCAAACAAAATAAGAATTGTGCCGGTTAGTATAGTTTGCATCATCGCAGAACAAGTGAAAACCGAAACGTTTGTTTGTTTCACTTCCGCCCAGTTTTGCAATAAAGTGATACAAATAACGGTTGGACAATGTTTGCGTTAATGCTGCATAAATATTAGTATTGTTCTGCGTTTCATCGCTTTGTATCAGTTCGCCGTTTGTAACGTTCCATGTACCCGAAAAAACGTGCCAGTGAGGTTGTAAAATATCAAAGTTATCGCCAAAAAAACCACGATTAGGATTAGCACTCCAATATTGTCCATCAAAATCGAGTACCTGA
Source organism: uncultured Bacteroidales bacterium (assembly GCA_964431135.1). GTDB lineage: Bacteria > Bacteroidota > Bacteroidia > Bacteroidales > GWA2-32-17 > Ch61. The sequence goes on along the minus strand of CAYSIN010000001.1, from coordinate 57,672 downwards.
TAAAAAGCTTTTTCCACATTAACGTTATCTGAATCGGAAAAGGTGGCTGTAAAATCTTGTGTTTTCCAGTTTACGGGTGTAGAAATGGCTGTAGTAGGATTAATATTATCGCAATTTAGTGTGGTAAACGAAGGTCCACTGGTAAAAGTAGAACCATCCCAAATTTTCCAGTAATATGTAGTAGAAGGTAAAAAGGTGAGGGGTGTTGTTCCATCTGCTTGTAAAACAAAACCTGCGGGTCCAGTATAGGATGTTAATCCGGACACCCATTTAATATAGGGATTGGTATAGGAAGAAGAATTTGAAAGAAGGATGTACCAACCTGTACCGGAATTTTGCCAACTGAAAGTAACAGAATTATTTGGACATGAAGGTGTTCCAACTGTTAAATTAGTAGGGGAAGTAAAAGAACATGCGGAAATAATATTTTTGGTATCTGTTCTGATTTCGCCTAATTTAGAATATAAAACAGTTCCGGGACAATCTGTACCTCCTATATTTGTATCTTTATGTCCTAAAATACGTGGTACAACAGCCGAACCTCCACTTTGCAACTGTAATAGTGCCGACGAAGTTGGGTCAAAACCTCTCCAATTAAACCACCATGCTAAAAATTGTTTAGCCGTGTCCAATTGTATGGTTGTAGGTAAAGTTACATCTGTATTTCCTAAAAAATTAAATCCAATGGAATATGCATTAGACGCACCTGCATGTGCACCCTGAACGTCTTGAGTAGTAGGACTTGTATTTTGTCTTCCCTGATATAGATTTCCAAATTTATCTATCAGATAGTTATATCCTATATCTGACCAGCCATTAGTATTAACATGATAATTCCAATAGGAACGAACAATGGCAGCACCATCGTTATAAGTATCGGGTGACGCACCGTAATGAATTACACAATGCGTTGGATTGATTATAGTAGAAGTATAGGGTGGTTGAGTATAATATGGGTCTAACCATACTGAACGTGGAATAACATAAGGTCTATAAGGGCAAGATGCTTTAATACCTTTCATTCTATTATTTAATAATTCTACATCCTGTTCTATATAATACATATCTAACATGAATGTGTCTAAATAAAAATTTTCAATACCGATTATTTCAAACTCAATCAAGTGAGCGCTATTTTGATTTGGTGTAAATTCCAAATCTGTCCAATACATGTTGGTAGGTGTTTCTTTTGGAGAAATATCACCGGGAATCAATTTATATGACGACCATTTATCCTCTATTTTAACTCTATAATTAATTTTAATATCAATGGATTTTATATTTTTTGCCAATTTCCACCCAAAGCCAAAGCAAGTAAACCCTTTTGGAATATAAGCAGAGAAAATAGTTTTTGAGTTGCACTGGACATTATTGTTCCATATAATTCTTGTTTTGAAAGCACTTTTCTTATTTTTTTCAACAACTTGTATAATTCCTTTTGGTTTTACATCTACAGAATTACCTTTTTGAGCAACAGAAAAAGTTGCTATAAAAATAAATAAAAGCAAAAATATCTTTTTCATGATTGAAAAATTAAAATTATTGTTGGTCTTTAAAATTAAAGGCAAATATAATACTTTTTTTTAAAAGAAAAAAATATTTTCTCCATTGATTATTTCACCCAATTTACTCGTATAGACCATTCATGAATGAACTTTACGAATGAAAATATTTTATTAGTTCATGATATTGGTTTATATAAAAAAAAATTGTAGGTTTGTCGCATATATTTAAAAAACATTGTATCGATTTGAGTTTAAAAAAAAACATACTCGTTTTATTAATCTGTCTAATTACAGCAACAACCTATTCTCAAAATTTCGGCATAGGTGCATCGGCTATTTATAATTTTCAAACAGAAAGTTTTGGTGCGGGCATTCGAGCAGAATTTCCTGTCAACCGGTTTAGCATTGTTCCTCAAGTTGCTTTTTATCCGGGGTTTAATAAAATCAATGAATATTATGCTGGCGTTGGCATTCATTGCAATTTATTCAGTACAAAGAAATTTACTTTTTATGCATTACTTGGCGGTGCTTATAATGGATGGATTAATTATAAGGATTCTCCTATAAATGATGCCAAATATTCCAATTGGGACTTGGAAGGAGGCTTGGGTATAAAAACCAACCGATGTCTGCATCCCTTTCTGGAATATAGATATAACCTGCATTGGAAAGAAACTAATCTTCAGTTGGGACTTATGTATTTCTTTCATTGCAAAAATTCGGGAAGTTCTTCTGGCGGAAAACAGCATAGAAATGTTTATGAAATACATTATTGTCCTGCTTATAACGATTAAATTTATTAACTTAATTTTATTTAAAATGAAAACGGTAAATCAAACAAAAATTTTTGGATGCATTATTCTATGTATAACATTGTTCGGTAGTTGTTCCAAAGACCGTATTGAAGAGCAACAACTCAATGCATACAATCCTATAAATGAATATTTTGACACAAAAAAGCAACAGGAACAAGTGTTTACCATCGACACTAATGGTACGAATCCTATTATTGGTAATCAGGGAACAAAAATATGGGCAGACAAGAGCAAACTAATGTTCCCCAATGGAGACAGCGTTTATTATCCATATATTGTTAAGTTAATAGAACTGTTCAAACCCAAAGACATGATTTATTATCAGATGCCCACCGTTGCCAGTGGCAGTTTACTTACTACGGGAGGTGAAGTAAGAATACGGGCTTATAAAAACGGACAGGAACTGTTGTTGCGTCCCAATAAAACATGGGCGATAGAATTACCCAATCAAACTCCTCTTCCGGGCATGAATATTTATTATGGTGTAGATACATTAAGTTATGTAAACTGGGTTCCTAACCCTGTTGGTGTATTTAACACAACGGCTTATGGATATTTGGGAAATATAGCCAAACTTGGATGGGTAGGATGTGGAAAGGTAGCCATTAATACAGGCTCATTTACTGCATGTAATTTTACTTCTACTACCGACGATTTGCATAATGTTGCCTCATTCATGTATTTCCCATCCTTAAAAAGTTTGATGCAAGTGTATAATCAAACATCGGGCAATGCTCCCGTTGGACAAAACGTTAAAATTATTTTGATAGGAATCAATAGCAGTCATCAATTGTATTATTATTATCAGGAAACAGCGGTTACTGCCAATTTTCAGGCAAACGTTACTATGACATCCATCTCCGATGCTGCCTTGACAACTATCTTGGATTCATTATAAAATGTTGATTTAAACAATATCTCGTATGAGTAACATTGCTGTTTTTCCCGGTTCCTTTGACCCTATTACACGAGGGCACGAATCAGTGATTAATCGTGCATTGCCCTTGTTCGATAAAATTTATATTGCCATTGGCACGAACGAAAACAAGGCTCCGTATTTTTCTATTGAAAAAAGAATATACTGGATAAAACAAGTTTTTCATCATCAGCCAAAAATTGATATAATAACCTACAATGGACTTACGGTTACGCTATGCAAGGAACTTCATGCAACTTTTATATTACGAGGCTTGCGTACAGCAGCCGATTTCGAATATGAACGTGCCATTGCTCAAACCAATCGTTTTTTGGAAGAAGGAATTGAAACGGTTTTTTTGCTTACAACACCCGAACATACTTCCATTACCAGTACTATTGTTCGTGAAATAATTCGATATGGTGGCGATGTATCCAAATTTGTTCCCGATGGCATTGACTTGTATGAATAAATTTCTTTTATTGCTTTGTCTTATTTTAAATGCCTTGATGGCATTTAACCAGCAAGTGCATGTTTCGTTTACCAATAAATCTTATGCGGGCGATACTCTGTATGTAACGAAAGAAAAGGATTTCATCACCAATCTTATGGATACGTTGACCTCCTCCACTGTCAATAAAGAGGGACAATGGAAAGTAGATTTTACATGCAAAGAACCCATGCTGATTCATATTCCGCTTTACTTTTTTGAAGCATGGCTTTATGTTGAACCCAATACTTCATATCAAATCAAAATACCACGCAAACAATACATGTCTGTCGTAGATTCGCTTAATGCATATTTTTCACCTATTATTATTTATCCGTTGGTGTTGAATCATGATTCAAGCAATGCCCATACGGCTATTGGAGATTTTGACAATCGCTACGATGCGTTTATCGAAAAAAATATTAAACAGTTGCATTATAAAATAAGAAAAAGTTTTATCGATTCTTCTATCTCACAGTTCAATACTTATTATTCGTATGTCAAGTCAACATATTTTCATAATTACATGTTTTATAAAATGATAATGATAAAGTACTTGTCCTACGAACGAGACCAGAATTTCATTATTAAATATTATTTTAACGCTCAACCTGTATTGCTCACCAACACGGGATATATGGATATGTTTAACCAATTGTTTGCGGATTATTTTTCATACATATGCCAAACATCATGGGGTGCTCCTGTTTTTGATAATATTGCTAAGGCTAAAAGTCCTTACGAATTACGTCATACGTTAAAGCATAATCCAGCCTTAACGAACGATACGCTTATAGATTTGGTTATTTTAAAAGGATTGCACGATGCCTGCATGGAAACCAATGACGCTCAGAAAGTTTCTTTTCCAAAAAAACAACTGCTGATGACACTGGATTCTATGGGAATAGTGGCAAAAACACCTGAATTAAGAGCCATCGCACAGCATATAAAAACCAAATTTTCTACTGAGAACATGCAATATTGCTATGATGAAATTCCATTGAAATCACTGGACGGCGAAAATATTCTGTTACGCAATTTCAGAGGCAAATATTTGTATGTATGTGTACATGATTTTAGAAGTTATGATTTTTATACCGACCAGAGATTAATGAAAGCCAATATAAAGTCTATAAATAGCAATTTGCAGATGATTACTGTTGTGCTTTATCCCAACTTGTCGTCATTGAAAGAAATGCTAAAAAAAGAAAATTTTGATTGGTTTTTTGTTACCTGTACTCAACCCGATTTGTTGAAAAAGATGTTACAGGTAAAGGCTACCCCATCGTACTATCTGTTTAATCCAAATGGAGAACTTATAAACAAAAATGCTCCACCCCCAAATGCTGAATTTGTGCCATATTTTAAGCAATTCAACCATGAAAATCGTTAGTTTTATTGATTATAATTATGAAAAGTATTATTTTTCCAATGCTGTTTTTAATGACAGTTAATCTGTATGGGCAGCAAACACCCGAAGCCGTTGCCGATTCATTTTTTTATCATTTTAAAAAAAATGGTGTTGAACGAAGTTTGCAGTATGTTTTTTCTACTAACAAGTATTTAAAACAAAACCCAGAAGTGGTTAATACGTTAAAAGATAAATTTAACAAGGCATTGCCGATTATTGGGAAATTTTACAGTTACGATTTGTACTTAAAAAAGCAAGTAGGTAATTCGTTTGCACAACTAGGATACTTGATGTTGTTTGACCGCCAGCCGATAAAAATTGTATTTAATTTATACAATCATGGCGACCATTGGCAAATTCAGGATTTACGTTTTGATGATAAACTGGACGATGTTATAAATATGTTGCCCAACAAGGCAGAATAGAGATACTGTGAAAGAAATACTGTTATACCAAGTTGTATTCAAAGAGGGTAAAAATAATTAGAAAATGTAAAAATCTTGTCATCCCGTCATTCTGACGGGATGCCGAGACAAGTTGTGTAAATGTGATAATTAACATTAACCCAATCCGATGCCGAAGTGCTTCGCATTCGGCATAAACCAAACCAACGAAATTCATTTCATTCTTTTGTTAGCGGTTTGGTATTATGTGTGGAAGAATAGGGAAGTGTGCAATGGGATAGGACATCCCCCAAACCCCCTTCAAAGGGGGAGGAATTTGGGGAATGGACTATTGCTCAACACCTCCCCCGTTGAAGGGGGAATTAAGGGGGATGTTCCTCACGCAGTTCACTTTACTCATTACAAAATAGTAATTATACCGACTTGCTAACAAGTTCATTAAAACAAAACCGAATTGGAATACACTATTCGTGCGGTTATTATCTGAATTTAATAAGACTGAAATTATGAACAAACATTAATTGGAAAAGTGTTTATAATCCGATGGAACAGTAAAAAGAGATGTATCTAACATTTGATTGGAGATGGATGTCATATTTACTGAAGATTTAATATCTCTTAATAAATTTCGTTCTACAATTTCAAATGGCATAAATCCAAACGACTGGGGAATAATCTGAAAATATTTATGATATTTTTTACTGGCATCCCATACTTTGTTTAAATAATAATAAAATCCATAGTTGTTGGTTGAAACCCAATACGTAATTTCTGTATTATCATTACGATTTTTAACACGCCATTGAGCACAGTTTTGCCCTAAGATATTTTTATTAATATTAGTTTTTATAACAGTAAATGTTGAATCGAGCGAAGGTTTTTCTTCAACTACGGGAATAGAAGAATACAATTTTTTTTGATGATTCAGTGCTATCATTTCTCCTGTTTTCAAATTCAATAAATAGGATTCCTTTTTGGTAGTTCTATAATTTTTATCAATTCTTGCTTTATCGTTATGAATATAGATGATATATTGCGAGGTATCATAAAGTGTTCTTTCTATAAGTTCAAATTTCCCATTAAAAGTATTGGTATAAGTAATAGGAATATCTGTACGAAGACTTAGTGATAATAAAGTAGGTTTTGGTGACGAATCTACTGTAGAAATTTTGTTATCGCCAATAATTTTATTATAAAAATTTACACCGATAACTGAAATCAATCCTACAACAATCAATACAATTATTATTATATAAATTCGTTTCATGAATGCAAAATTAAGTGGTTTATTTTTTCCTTTCTTAAAATTTTGATAAACACACTCCTTTATACTGCTAAAATATAAAAAAGATACAATGAATTGACGAATTTACATAAATATTTGACGAAATGCTCAATTAATTTGACTGAATGTACAATTAATACCTCTTTTGAGCGACTGATTAATATGCGAACAAGGGTAATTTTGACATCATTTCTTTTACTTCACCACCTACTTTGGCAATCACATCTTCGTTATTAATATTGGAAATAATTTGATTAATAAAATCAACCATTACAGGCATATCCTTTTCTTTTAGTCCGCGTGTAGTAACCGCAGGTGTTCCAACACGAATGCCCGATGTTTGAAAGGGGGAACGACTATCAAAAGGAACCATGTTTTTATTGATAGTGATATGTGCTTTTACCAGCGTATTTTCTACTTGTTTGCCTGTAATATCGGGAAACTTTGTTCTCAAGTCGATAAGCATTAAGTGATTGTCGGTACCTCCTGAAATAACTTTATATCCTTTGGAAATAAAAGATTCTGCCATTGTTTTTGCATTTTTACGTACCTGTTTAATATAGTCTTTATATGAAGGTTGTAGTGCTTCACCGAAGGCAACGGCTTTGGCAGCAATAATATGTTCCAGAGGTCCACCTTGAATGCCAGGGAATACGGCCGAATCAATTAAAGCGGACATCATTTTTATTTCGCCTTTGGGTGTCTTTAATCCCCATGGATTAGGAAAATCTTTACCAATTAAAATAATGCCACCACGCGGTCCTCTCAATGTCTTATGGGTGGTAGAAGTAACAACATGACAATGTGGAAATGGATTGTTTAATTCTTTGGCAGCAATCAATCCTGCTGGATGTGCAATATCTGCCATTAACAAAGCACCCACTTTATCGGCAATAGCACGCATACGTGCAAAATCCCAATCACGACTGTATGCAGAGGCTCCGGCTACTATTAATTTAGGCTTATGTTCTATGGCTAATTTTTCCATTTGGTCATAATCAATGGTACCTGTTTTTTCGCTTACCTGATATGCGACCGGTTTATACAGTATTCCTGAATAATTTACTGGTGAACCATGAGTCAAATGACCGCCATGAGACAGGTCTAAGCCTAAAAACGTATCACCCGGTTTCAATATGGATAGCATTACGGCTGCATTTGCCTGTGCACCTGAATGAGGTTGCACATTGGCATATTCTGCACCAAACAATTCCTTGAGCCGATTAATGGCTAACTGTTCCGATTTATCAACTACTTCACAACCTCCATAATAACGATGCCCAGGATATCCTTCGGCATATTTATTAGTCATTACCGAACCCATAGCCTGCAATACATAAGGACTGACAAAGTTCTCGGAAGCAATTAATTCTATACCATTCAACTGACGCTGGTATTCTTCTTCAATTAAATCAAATAACAACTTATCTTTTTCCATATTAATTTTTTTTTGGACAAGCAAAGGTACTATTTTTCCATCTTTTTTCAACAAAATTTTATTTTTATTAACTTTTTTTTGCAAAGAAAAAAAAATATTTTACCTTTGTGCAAATTTATGTTTAACTAAAATTATTTTATTATGGAAGAACAAGTTCAACCTGTTGAAACCAAAAAACGTCCTGTATTTATTACAGTATTGGGAATTTTAAGTTTTATTGGCATTGCATGGCAAATTATTCAAGGTTTTATTACCATGGGTGCCGGTGCCGTTACCAGTGCTGTTACCGGTACTGGAAGCAATCTCTCGCAAGAGATGCAAAATGTAGAAGGCATGGATAGTGCTATGGCAGGATTAAATCAAGCCGTTGATGCTGCTAACAAACTGGCACAAAATGCTACCGCACTTGGTATTGTTAACATTATTTGCGCCTTAATTTGTTTGCTTGGCGTTCTTTGGATGTGGAAACTTTTAAAGAAGGGATTTTATGTGTATTTAGTAGGTGAATTAGCCGCTCCTATTATTACGTTAATTCTTGTAGGCTTTGGAATTGGCGGATTCTTTGCTACTATGGGATTTATTGTTCCTATTATTATGGTTATTCTTTATGCTGTGAATTTAAAACACATGAGTTAATCATTTTAAAATTACAAGTATTAAAAGGCTGTTCTATTTTTTTAGACAGCCTTTTTTATGGTGTAACTATTTTATGTTTACACCGTCTTATGAACACAATTAAAAAATGACTGCCGAAGAGTACAATACCACCGTTGATAAATATGCCGATGGGCTTTATCGTTTTATTCTGAAAAATATAAAAAATCATGAAAAAGCGGAAGATATTGTTCAAGAAAGTTTTGAAAAATTATGGAAAAATGCATCCTATATCGAATCATCCAAAGGCAAATCTTATCTTTTTACGACTGCCTATCATACATTAATAGATATGGTAAGAAAGGAAAAACGAAACATTCCCTATGAGCCCCTTTATGAAAATTTTCATTCTTATGAAACGCCAAATCACGACATACAAGAAATATTGCATCAAGCCATAGAAAACTTGCCACCCGACCAGAAAGCAAGTATTTTGCTTCGCGACTATGAAGGTTATTCATACAAGGAAATAGGTGAAATTACAGGACTTTCGGAAGCACAAGTTAAAGTATATATTTTTAGAGCACGTGCCTATTTAAAAGATTATATTGGAAGTATATCGGTGTTGCTATAATGAAAATTGACAGAAACCATATAGAACAAGTGTTTTTCGATTATTTCGAAGGAAATCTTTCACCTTCAGAAGAAAAAGAACTTATTGACTTTCTGAAACTATATCCCGATTTGTATGAAGAGTTTCAACTTTATAAATCGCTCAAACTGAATCCACCTGCGTTGCATTATCCACAAAAAGACCGTCTCAAAAAAAATATTCCCGTAATTTCAAAAGAAGAATTGGAAACACTCTTTATTGCTTCGGCAGAAAATAGTTTAACCGAAAATGAAAAGCAATGGCTATCCAACGAACTTAAATTTCATCCCGAAAAAGAAAAGGAAATTCAATTATATTATAAAACCAAGTTAGAGCCTGACCTTTCAATAACATATTCTGACAAGGCGAAATTAAAACAAATACCTCAAAGAGCAATAAGAAATAATGTTCGCCTATATTGGATTACTACTGTTGCAGCATCCATTTTGCTAATATTGACTTTATATATTAATAGGATTACAAATTTAAAAGAACATACTGGGAAAAAACTGGTTGCCATTTCAACTAATAAATACATGCTGCATAATAAAAATGTAACTTCATTTTCATCCACAAAAACAAAACATTTTCACCAAAAAACAGTAAAGCACTATGTACAAAGCACATATAAAGAACAAAAATCAACATTGTCGGAATCTGAAAAAGTTGAAGAACTGCTGGTACAACAGAAAATAATAGTTAACGATACGATACGTCAAAACGAACCATCTTCTATACCCATAGAGCAACCATTAAGTGTAGAAAAAAAATCAGTACCCAGCGATAGCATATTGAATAAAAGTTTAGAGCGTCTTTTTGCTCAAAATCGGTTTCATTATTTTCACGATATGGTACAGGAAGTGGAAAACGAAAAACAGGTATATCTTCCTCATCATGAAAGCGGAAGTTTATGGAATGTATTGGAAAACGGCTCAAAAAAAATTAATGAAATAACAGGATCAAATATTCAAATAAAAGAAAACGAGTACACCGATACGAAACAAATTAAGCACTATGTTCGGATAGGTAATTTTTCTTTTAGCAGAACATTTTCGCAAAAATAATGTAACCTTTTTTCAGTGTATTCGTCCTATTTTTAAGAATAAAAACAAAGATGTTATGAAAAAATTATTGGTACTTTTCGTTTTAATGGCAACAGCATCTGGAATATATGCTCAACAAGATACCGCTACCATTTCATTTGGGAAAAATAAAATTCTTATTATTTCTGATAAACAAGATACTTCTATCCACAAAATAATGGTAAATGATACGGTAGAAAAAAATATTCATCCTCATCAGAGCAATCGTTTCAAGGGACGTTGGGCAGGGATAGATATAGGATTAAATGGATATATAACTTCTGACTATTCGTTTTCATTGCCTACAAGCCAAAGTTATTTAGAACTGAATCAGGCAAAATCAATAAATATAAATCTGAATTTTTTAGAGTGGAACATCAGTATTTATAAAAAATACATAGGAATTGTATCGGGCTTGGGAGTATCATTTAACAACTACTTTTTTGATAAGAATATCCATCTTATCAGTGATTCAACGGCACTTACTTATACCATGGATACTCTGTACAAATATCGTAAAAACAAACTTGCGATAGATTATCTTAAATTGCCGTTATTGATTGAATTTCATATTCCTGTTAACCATCACAGAGATAGGGTATTTATAAATGCGGGTGTGGTAGGTGCTTTGCGAATAGGTTCGCATATAAAGCAAGTTTATGAAATAAACGGTGATAAAAAAACAAATAAGGAATTTAGAAATTATTTTCTTTCACCATTGGCATATTCGGCACAGTTAAGAGTAGGATATAATAATATAGGTGTATTTGGTGAATGTCAGTTATCCTCTCTGTTTAAAAAAGACAAAGGTCCCAGTTTATATCCATGGACTGCCGGACTTTCTCTATATTTTTAACCACACGTGATGAGTACAGGCAGACTTCGTCGTAATTTATTATTTCAAAAAAATGGCATAACCTGTTGTCATCATTTTTGGTTTGCACAACTATACGCTATTTTTTGCTTAGTTTGAAAACTAACTTTTAAGTCCGACGAGTTAGCTACTACACTTGCCTACACGCAAAACTTCGCCGAGCGCTCAATTTTTGCTCGCCTCTTTTTTTTATCATGTCAATAAAGTAAAGATTTATTGTTAGAAGTGGTTTAATTTTTTTGTATCATCATAGGTTTTGAAATAACACTTTTATTGCTAATAAGTGTAATATAATATATTCCCGATGATAAAGGCTTTTCTATTATAATGGTTTGATTGGTTTGTTCGAGCAATATATTTTTTTCATAGAGTACTTGTCCCAAATAATTGGTCAGATAAATGTGATAGGTAATACCTGTCTGTCCCTTTATTGCGAATGAAATACGATTTTCATCCGAATAAAAAGGCGTAATACTTTCATCTGCTGTTTGTGACGGACATTGAACCGAAATGATGGTAGAGTATTTTGATTCTCCATTATTATCCACTTGTAATAAGCGATAATATGTAGTAGGTTCAAAAGGTTGACCATCTTCTGTTTGATAAGTCAGCAGTGTATTGCTGTTTCCATGTCCATTGACAAAACTGACATTTTCCCAATAGGAAGCATCGTTGCTTTTTTGAACATAAAATCCATAGTTATTGCTTTCGCTGGCAGTTTGCCAAGTAATGATGTTTTTATTCCCACTACATGTACCGTTAAAAGAGTAAAATTCCACAGGAAGAGGATTGGTTCCTATCTTAGACCCAAATGTAAAAGGACTAAAGGAAGTAACATTGGTATTTGTTTTAATACTACCACTTTCAGTTGTAAGAGGGCTTGGGCAAGTACCAAATATTGTTGTAACTTCATCATTGTTATTTTCCCATGCCGAACCATTCCAATGTGCAATTCTCAAATCTGAACAACTGGTAATATAACTTGTTGAAGCATTTTCAGAAAATAACTGTACGGTAGCATTGGCAGTACCAGCCCTGCTTAATGTCCAGTATTCCAACTTGCTCACATGGTCAATGGTATTAGGAATTTGAGTAACGGTATAATCTCCATACCCTGAATGAAAATATTGAGCAGTAAATGTTTCTGATGCAGATGGTGTTCCAATGGCGATACGTGCCCATGTTGTTCCATTACCTGTTGGGAAAATAAAAGCGGTATTTCCGACTTTTGCTATGGGACCATCCACAAAACTTGTGGCAGAACCACCCTCAGGTGAAACAGAAGAACCTGCTGCCATGGTAAGAAGATTGGTAGATGTAGTAACAAGATTTCCTCCATTAAGAGTTAATACACCTGAGACAGTTAAGGGATTATTTGCAGTTTTTGTGGAACCATTACTTATTATCAAGTTTGCATAATCCGACCTTCCTGTAACTGTTTGGGGAGAACTTGAATTATATTCAATAGTAGAAGAACTGCTTAACTTTATAGTAGGTGAGTTTGTCGAACTGAGGGTAGTCAGTGCGGTGCCGTTCAGTCCGGCAGTATTGGCCGTTTTCAGGGTCCCTTCGATATCGAAGGTCACAGGACTTGCGCTGGTGGTCAGTTGGTTCGTTCCACATTCCAGCGTACTACCGTTTTCGACGTAAAAGGCTGTTCCTGTAATTCCGTCCTGTGTATAGGTTGAATTCAGGATAAGTGTAGTGTTGTTAATTATTTGCGTTACGTTATAAAGGTACGTTCCTGTATTTGAAAAAGTTTGTGAACCTCCCCCGCTGAAAAGAAAATTGTTTATGCTCGATGGAGAAGAATTCGTTATGGTCCCTGCAGTCTTGCTGAAGTTTCCAGTGAAATAGGTTATTGAAGAGTAATTCCCGCTTGATGGATCTACTGACCCTCCGTCCAGAGTGCCATTTGACATTACAAAATTGTTGATATAAAAGATTTTCGGTGTAGATGCATTATTCAGTCTGACAGTTCCTGTGGTCGAAACGGTTAATGTCCCTGCAATGGTACTGTTACCTCCGAAGGTGAATATTCTGGTGGGAGCGGCAGCAGAAATGGTAAGGTTCCCGTAAGTAATACCAGGAACGGTTATGGATGCATTAGTTACACCAATTACAACAGTGCTTGTTGGTGCACATGTGCAGAAAGTTAAAGTGGGTAGTGGGTTCCTGTTTAAAGTAAGCGTTGCATTACTATTAATATTAATAACATTCCCAGAGAAAGTAAAATTTGATGGAACAGTAAAATTACAAGGGTTGGTGCCATCCCCGACATTTACTCCCGCTCCCGCACCACTGACTGTCCATGCAGCTCCGATTGTGGCCGTAGTTCTGTTTCGAATATTAAACCGCTGGCCCTGTGTTGTGAAATTCGCAGGCGCAGCACCAGAACCATCCAGATTAATTCCCCATGTTGCCAATAAATTCAGATAACCTGCAGCTTTGGAATAATAGTTGGTAAGTGCAACCACAGTAAATGCACTTGCTGTTACGGCATTTCCGCAGCCATCTGTAAAAGTTACATTTCCACTACCGACAGTTCCCGGTGCAACTGTACAAGTGATCTTTGTACTGCTAACAATAACTACATTTGTAGCCAGTGTTCCATTGACCCGAACATTAGTTGCTCCTAACAGATTATATCCGCTAATAACAATATTGTCTCCAATACCTCCAGCGGTTGGAGAAGAAGTTACTCCGGTTGCGGTTCTTATATCTAGTGATGACGCTGTAGTTGATATTACAAGATCGTTTTGAACCGTTATAGGACCAGATTGAGCTCCTGCTGGTATTACAACATCCAGTGAAGTTGCTGTAACGTTAAATGCTGTTGCAGTGGCACCCCCTGTAAAACCAATATAGTTTGCCCCTCCGGAGCCTGCAAGAGCTGTCCCTGTGATAGTAATTGTTTGTCCGATACAAACAACGCCTGAAGGTATTCCTGTTGGTTGGGGGGCAGCTGCGATATAAGCATCTAAAGTATAATTATCACTAGGGCAAGCACTTGTATAAGCAAAATCAATCCAGACTGAATTACCTGTGGGCGTAAAAAAAACATATTGAGTTTCTGTTCCCAATAAACCGGTTCCGTTAGAGGTTCCCCAAACGGTCAGAAAATCAGCATAAGTATCATATACTATGTATTCTACCCCCGGAACAACCGTAGCCTGAAAGAACCTGGCTGTTGCTGAAGCTATTGGTCCATATAAAGTTCCATCGCTTGGAGGTGTTTGTGTAGCAGCAGGCATCTTAGTTCCATAAGTACATTGCGCCTGTGCATTGATGCTGAATAAAACAACTAATTGAATAATACAGAGAGTAACAAGAAAAATACTTTTCCTCAATATTTGTAAAATATTTTTCATTTTATTTTTTTAATAAGTTATATCTAAAATTTCATTTTTTCTATTTATTGATACAAGTCCAATTAAATTCAATGTCGTTAATATTCGTTTCATAACCTTTTTTTTTCAATTAAACGTATATTTACTTTTTTAGTTTCCTGTATAATCCCTTTTTTGACAAAGGTAATACTCTGTTTGATAAAAAGCAAATATAAGTTGACAAAAAACTTTTTATACCAAACCGCTAACAAAAAAATAATTTATACCGATATGCATTCAAAAATGTTTAATTGGTAAAGCATTTCAATTCGGTTTATACCTAATATAATTTGATAATACCAACTTGCTATCAAGTTCATTAAAACCATTCGCTTCGCTTTTGTTTTAAAACGGTTAATCTGTCGGCATCTCGTCAAACTCTTTTTTGTGTTTGACGAGATTTCCACATTTGTTCTTACATTTGTATCAAAATTAATAAAAGGAGTGTGGTAAAATTTTTAATCATTCGATTTAGTTCCATAGGCGATATAGTATTAACTACTCCTGTTGTTCGTTGTTTAAAAGAACAGGTGGAAGATTCTGAAGTTCATTATTTGACAAAACCAGCGTATGCACCCTTGCTTCAGAATAATCCATATATAGATTCATTATTATTGCTTCAAACTAAATTGAACGATACTATTCAAGAGATTAAGGCAAATCATTATGATTATATTATTGACTTGCATCACAATTTACGGACATCGATTATTAAGCACAAAACACATCTGCTGGCATTTGCATTTCCTAAATTGAATATCCAGAAAGCATGGATGGTTCATTTTAAAATTAACAAATTGCCTTCGATTCATATTGTAGAACGTTATTTTGAGACCGTTAAACTTTTTGATGTACACAATGACGGAAAAGGCTTGGAATTGTACCTATCACCCTCAGATGAAATAGAACTGAATACATTACCGTCGTTTTTAGCGCATGGCTTTATGGCAGTGGTAACAGGTGCCAGGCATAATACGAAACAAATTCCAGAAACATTATTATCCAAAATAATAGCAGAAATAAAGGTGCCTGTTCTATTTATAGGTGATAAAAATGATTATGCCATGGCCGAATCGGTCATAGGTAAAAGTAACAGGGATGACCTGTTTAATGCGTGTGGCAAATATTCCATTATGCAATCGGCATCCTTAATAAAAAAGGCAACCGTTATATTAACTCCTGATACAGGCATGATGCATGTTGCTGCAGCATTTCATAAAAAAATTGTGTCTGTATGGGGGAATACTATTCCTGAATTTGGCATGTATCCCTATACCGATGCAGCAAACTATTCCATTCACGAAGTAAAAAATCTATCTTGTCGTCCATGCAGCAAATTAGGATATGAACGCTGTCCAAAAAAACATTTCCAATGTATGAACCTTCAACATGCAGATGAAATTATAAGTCAAATTAGAAAATTCTTATGACCGCTATACAGCCCATAGAAATCATGTCTCCTGTTGGTTCTTATGAAACGCTTATGGCTGCCATTCAGGGAGGAGCACAATCGGTATATTTTGGTGTGGGGAAATTGAACATGCGTGCTGCGTCCACCCTGAATTTTACTATGGATGATTTAAAACAAATTGTCTCGCTTTGTCGTCAGCATCATGTCAGGGCATATTTGACAGTAAACACCGTTATTTATGATAATGAAATCGAAGAAATGAAACAATTAGTCAATACGGCTAAAGAGGTAGGTATAGATGCTATTATTGTTACGGACATAGCGGTTTTGGACTATGCACGAAGTATTTCAATGGAAGTGCATGCATCAACGCAACTCAATATCAGTAACCTTGAAGCCGTACGTTTTTTTTCAACTTATTGTGATGTTATGGTTCTTGCAAGGGAATTGACACTAGAACAGACATTCCGGATTTGTCAACAAATAACGGAACAGCAAATTTGCGGACCCAATGGCAAACCAGTACGCATAGAACTTTTTGTTCATGGTGCTCTTTGCATGTCTATAAGTGGGAAATGCTATTTGAGTTTGCACGAAAACAATCATTCCGCCAACAGAGGTAGTTGCCTTCAGAATTGTCGTCGCTCATACACGGTTGCCGATAAAGAAACAGGTCATCAACTTGATATTGAAAACGAATATATCATGTCGCCCAAAGATTTATGCACTATTCATATTCTTGCTCCAATTTTGAACGCAGGAGTGAGTGTTTTAAAGATTGAAGGCAGGGCACGTTCTCCAGAATACGTTAAAACAGTTACACAATGCTATCACGAAGCAGTAGATGCCTGTCAGAATCACACGTACAATGAAGAGAAAATTAGCGAGTGGATACATCGTCTAAAACAGGTGTATAATCGTGGCTTTTGGGAAGGCTATTATATGGGTGCCAAATTGGGTGAGTGGAGTTCAACTTATGGAAGCAATGCGACCAAACAGAAAATATATGCAGGCAAGATAACCAACTATTTCAAAAAAACAGGTATCGCCGAAATGTGGATGGAAGCGTGTGAACTTTCAGTAGGTCAATCCATACTCATCATTGGACCTACAACGGGTGTTGTTGAAAATATGGTCTCGGAAATAAGAATAGAGGATAAAAAGGTAATACGTGCCGAAAAAAAATCCTTGATTAGTTTTCCTGTAAATACAGTAGTACGCCGAAACGATAAAGTTTATATTTGGAAAGAAAAAGAATAAATCATGGCTAAAAATAATCAAAAAAATATAGAAACCATTGTTATTATAGAAGATGATTTTGCATTAAGCGAATTGCTGAAACAAAAAATTGACAGCATGGGGTTTCTTGTTGAAAATTTTATCAATGGAAATAATGCACTGCCCTATATTTTGAAGAGCACCGATTCGCTGTTAGTCATTATCGACTTTGAACTTCCCGACATCAACGGAATAGAACTTGTAAAACGAGTACATCAAACTAAAAAAAATATTCCATTTATAGTGATTACGGGTGAAGGAAGTGAAGAAGTGGCAATTAATTTTCTGAGGTTGGGTGTTAGCGATTACCTCATAAAGGATTCAAATTTTCTTGCCAATCTGAAACCTTCGATAGAAAAGACGATTATAAACTTCAACTATCAGATGCAAATTGAACTTCAGCAACAAATTATTGCTCAAAACGAAAAAAAGTTTCGCTTGATTTTTGAAAACATGCAAGATGTTTTTGCTATACTTGATTCTCGCTTTCGTATTATTGAAATAAGCCCTGCCATAGAATCACTTTTACAGATTTCACCGGAGAAAATAATAGGAAAAACCATTTTCAATTTAGAAACGAATCGTCATCTTTTAAAAATAGCCTTTCACAAACTTGTTAAAGAAAAATACATTACCGATTTTGAAATAGATATATGCCATAAGGCAAAAAACATTTATAGAACCTGCCAAATCAATGCTAAAATAATTAAGAGCGATGAACAGCATTATGCAGTCATCACTATGAGAGATATAACCAATTATAAACAACTTCAACGTGAATTTTTAACTATTGCTACTGTTACCGAAGAAAAAGAACGTACAAGAATTTCCGAACATTTGCACGATGTTGTTGCACCTACACTCACAACAGCAAACAGATATTTGGAAATGGCTGTACATCCTACCAAAACAATGTCGGAAAAAAATGAATTAATCAACGAATCGCGAATGTTGATTGAAGATTCCATTCAGTGTATTCGTCAGTTGTCCAATATATCTTCCAGCAATGTTTTATCAGAATACGGCTTGGAAAAAGCCTTTTTAAAACTTCAGGAACGTTTTTCCAAATTAGAGAAACCGGAATTAAAATTTACTATTTTGCTTTTACATGAACGTTTTAACCCGGTATTGGAAAACATTGCTTACCGAACGGTTACCGAACTTGTACATAACAGTTTAAAACATGCCGATGCTCAACAAGTTGTTATTCATATTACAGAAAAAGAAAATTATTTTACAATTTCTTATCGTGATGATGGCAAAGGTTTTGATTATGAAGCCATTCTTGTACCAAAAGAAAATGCAACTCAGCAAGGCTTATTTTTAATGAATATTCGCATAAAAAGTTTGGGTGGAAGTATTATTTTTGAACGTTTAAGTAAAGGTATTTCTTTAAGAATAGATATTCCTGTCAAACATTATTTATTGCCTGCATGAAAAAAAAGATAATACAAATTTTTATAGTATTGTTTTTCGGAATGATAACGAAGAGCGAGGCTCAATTTTTATATAACCGTTATGTTAATGTAAAAATTGGGCAGGGTATTGTTTACGGGGGTTGGGGCGTTAATGTTGAATATCGAAGGAATCATTTCAGTATAGCCCTGGATGGCGGATATCAGGGGTCACAATATATTTACGACCATGATGTGGATGCATCATATAATACGGGTGCATGTTTACGATATTATTACTTTCGCAAACAGGGAAGTTGGCAATTATACAGTGGCATATACACCGGATGGCTTAATAATTATTATCATCCCGATATCGGCACTGATTCTTATCATTCAACCGTATATGGTACAGCCTTTCTTTTAGGACTGGAGATACGGGAAGAATTGTTTAATGTCGAACTGGGAGTTTCCATAGACCCTGGCATGTTGATTTTTAATAAAAGTACGCATCCCTGTTATAACAAAGACTGGTATATTTTGCCCAACTTTGGCATTGGAGTTAATCTTTATGCCTTGCATACGGCATTCAAAAACAGAAAGAAATTTAAACACTCCCCTGTCAAAACCATAACGACTGCGGGCGTAATAGATACTGCCTCTCAACGTTCACTCGTTGCTATTCACGAGAAACTGATACACGAACAGGCAAATAATTTAATTCAATCGTGCGAAACCGCTCCTGCTGCTTATAATGAAAAAGCCTTTTATCAAAACGATACACTTTATATATTTAAACAGGTTGGCATTGGTCAATATGTTTATGGTAAAATATTTTTACCTTATCTGCAGCGAGAAAGTTTTTATACGACCTCTATTGAACCTTCCAATCAACTATTAAAGATATTTTTTATAGAAGATAATCTCACCATTCCATCGCCAGAAGAATTAATTACCTTATATGAAGAGGAAGAAAATCTTATCGAAGCAAAACAAGGATTGGTAAGCCTTTATATTCATGAACAACGTTGCCATGTAAAATTGGAACAGGTTTCGTTTAAAAAAGGCAGTCTTAACTTGTATTTTGACAGCATTTCACTTTGTAAAATGAATCTTTTTATTCCTCAGGATAAAAAAAAATAGGAAAATTTTATACCGAATTGCTAACCAGTTCATTAAAACAATTCGCTTCGCTTTTGTTTTAAACCCGAATAATTCATAAAACTTAGTTTCATGAATTACATAGGCGACAAAGATAAGGTAATATTTTTATTCTCTTTGCTCTAAAAATATAACTTTATCTAAGTCGGGGTTAAACGGTTAGTCTGTCGGCATCCCGTCAAACTCTAACAAGAGTTTTTGACGGGACAAAATTCATTTCATTCTTTTGTTAGCGGTCTGGTATCAGATGTTTTTAAAAACCTACTAACATTTATGTTTAAACGTTTCACCAAATCATTTTTTTTGTACCAAAACCAGAAATCAAAATTTGTTATTACTATTTGGTATTGGATGAAATCAATTTTTCAACGGTGTTAGCAATAGTATTCGCATCGATGTTGCATTCTTCATATTGTTCCGATTGTGATGCATGTTCAATAAACTTATCAGGAATACCTAATCGTACAACAGGATTAAAATAATGATGATTTTGCATAAATTCCAGGACGGCACTGCCAAAACCACCTGCCAATACCCCATCTTCAACCGTAATTAAATACTGATAATGTTGACAGGCTTCATGCAATAATTCATTGTCCAATGGTTTGACAAATCGCATATTGTAAAGACCAATGTTGATTCCTTTATCGTGAAGTATTGTTGCAGCCTTTAATGCAAAGTTTACAGGCAATCCAATGGCTAACACAGCGACATCCTTTCCGTCTAAAATTTTTTCTCCCTTTCCAACCGAAATAGTTTCAAAAGGTAGTTGCCAGCGTGAATGAATACCTTTTCCGCGTGGATAGCGAATGACAAACGGAGATGGGAAATTTGCCGCCGTAAACATCAAATTTCGAAGTTCAATTTCATCTTTAGGTGCTGAGATAATAAGATTGGGAATACATCGTAAATATGCCAAATCATAAATCCCTTGATGAGTAATGCCATCTTCACCCACCAATCCGCTGCGGTCAAGACAGAAAACCACAGGTAGATTTTGAATGGCAACATCGTGAATTGTTTGGTCGTAGGCACGTTGCATGAATGAAGAATAAATATTACAAAAAGGCTTCATACCGGCTTTTGCTAAGCCAGCAGAAAAAGTAACGGCATGTTGTTCGGCTATTCCCACATCAAACGTTCGTTCGGGAAAATGTTGTTTAAAAATATTCATCGAACAGCCCGTTAGCATGGCTGGAGTTATACCGACAATTTTATCATTGCTTTGTGCCAGTTCGGTTAAAGTATATCCAAATACATCTTGATACAATGGATATGTTTCATTTTCTTTTTTTTCAATGATAATTTCTCCTGTTTCTCGGTCAAATTTTCCGGGTGCATGAAACGTAATCTGGTCGAGTTCTGCCTGTTTAAATCCCTTTCCTTTTTGTGTAATAATGTGCAACAACTTTGGACCAGGAAATTTTTTTAAATCTTCAAGTACTTTGGTCAAATAAAGCAAATCGTGCCCATCGGTTGGTCCAAAATATCTAAAACCCAATGCTTCGAATAAATTGCTGTGATGAAGTACCATACTTTTTATGGCATTATCTACTTTCTGTACTGCTTTTTGTGCTATTTCCATACGGTCCAAAAAACGCCATACTTCATCCTTCACCTTATTGTATGTTTTGGAAGTCGCTATATCAAGCAGGTATTCACTGATAGCGCCCACATTTGGATTAATCGACATCTTGTTGTCGTTTAATACAACAATAATATTGGCTTTGGAAACGCCGGCATTGTTAATAGCTTCAAATGCCATACCTGCCGTCATGCTACCATCACCTATAACGGCAATAATGTTTCTGTCAGTAACATGTTGAAGTTTATCGGCGATAGCCATACCCAAGGCTGCCGATACCGAAGTAGATGAGTGTCCTACGCCAAACGCATCGTATTCGCTTTCTTTGGGTGTTGGAAAACCACTAATGCCGCCCTTTTTACGAAGCGTATCAAAATTGTCACGTCGTCCCGTCAATATTTTATGCGCATAAGATTGATGCCCTACATCCCAAATAATGCGGTCATAGGGTGTATTAAAAACATAATGCAATGCAATGGTTAACTCTACTACACCTAGGCTGGCACCTAAATGTCCGGGATGACTTGAAATAACATCAATGATATATTTGCGAACATCTTTTGCCAACGTCAATAAATCTTGTTGGCTTAATTTTTTAATGTCAGCGGGAGAATTAATGGTTGATAATATACTATATTCGTTCTTAGTCATCCCTTATATTAACTTGCAAAGGTAGTGTTTTTTTTAGTACCAATGAATTAAAATTTGAGCCCCAAAATGGTAATATCATCTGTTTGTTCGTGTTTCCCCATCTACATTTGATACCGACTTGCTAACAAGATAAAACCTATAAAAAGAAAATATTTTTTCACTTTCAAAATTTGTTGTAAAAGTAAAAAAATAATGTAAAAAAAGTACTTAAAGATAATGTTTTTATATAACCGCTAAGTTCGCAAACGCAAAACGCAAAGAAAATCTCATCAAATTCCTCAATGAGTTTTTTTAACGAGATGAATTATTCGTGTAAAATTCATACCTTTGTGTTTTTATTGAAGAGAGGCATGTATATGCATTTTGCTCATAAGATAATCCTATTTTTCTTCTGCTTTCTATGTGTATTGGATGGTATATCACAAGAAAAGGCAGACAGTTTGAAGCCTAAGCATTCGCCTAAATTGGCAACAGCCATGTCGGCAGTACTTCCAGGCTTGGGACAGGCTTACAATAAGAAATACTGGAAAATACCTATCATATATGTTGCATCGGGAACATTGATATATATGAGCATTCAAAATAATTCATACTATAAAAATTTTAAAAATGCCTATAAAGAACTTTATAGCACAGACCCAAACGGATATTACTACATGTATAATACGTCCTTTACTCTTACAGGGCTTCAAGCCGAAAAGGAACATTACCGCAAAAACAGAGATTTGTGTTTGATTTTAACAGCAGGTATTTATGTGCTCAACATTATTGATGCCACTGTAGATGCATATTTGATAGATTTTGACGTGAGCGATAACCTGAGCATGAAGGTACAACCTACGCTGTTTATGCTTGCACAACGCTCAGCGGTTTCAACTGGATTGAAAATTTGTTTAACGTTAGAAAAATAATTAAACTTACAGCCAAAAATTATGGCGATGAGAATTAGAAAGATATGGATATTGTTGATATTGTTACCTGTGTTTAGTTGGGCACAAAACGACACCATAGAAAATATTGGAGAATCTGATTTTAAAGAATTTGAATCCTATACCGACAGTTTACTTTATCTGTGGTACAATCAAAATGTTCCTTTTAACAAAGAACTTGAAAAAGATTTATTTGCCAATGATACTACTACTGCCCCTTTTTTCCCGGATGATGTGCTGATTACTCAGTTAAACCGTATGAATTCCTATATTGAAATGACCTTTAACCATATTACTCATCAATATATCGATTTTTATGCACGCAAAAGACGAAATCTTGTTTCGTATATGCTGGGGAACAGCCAATATTATTTTCCATATTTTGAAGAAGCGCTGGACCGGTATGGTTTACCGCTTGAACTTAAATATTTGCCTGTAATAGAATCGGCATTAAACCCTCGTGCATACAGCAGAGCACGAGCCGTAGGATTATGGCAATTCATTTTACCAACGGCAAAACTGTATGGACTTAAAACGACTTCGTTTATAGATGAACGAATGGACCCTATAAAATCGTCGGATGCTGCAGCACGGTATTTACGTGATTTATACAATGTTTTTCAGGATTGGCATTTAGCCATTGCTGCCTATAATTGTGGACCTGGAAATATTGTTAAGGCAATTAAACGTTCAGGAAAAACAACGTATTGGGGAATGTATCGTTATTTACCACGAGAAACGCGTGGCTACGTGCCAGCCTTTATTGGTGCAGCCTATACCTTTCATTATTATAAGGAATTAAATATTACTCCACGTCAAACATATTTGCCTTTGCATGTAGATACTATTTATGTCAACAAAATGTTGCACTTGCGTCAGGTTGCTGAAGTTCTGCGTATTCCTCTCGAAATGCTCGAACTGATAAACCCTTCCTATAAAAAAGACATTATACCGGCATCGTCCGATTTTCCCATGCCCCTATACTTGCCATCAGAAAACATATCCAGTTTTATTACACTGAGCGATTCCATTTATCGTTACAAGGACACACTTTTGTTTAAAAGTATTCGTCCAAGTTTATATGCTGCTATGGGTTCAAAATATAACGATTACGAAGAAGTGGCTGTTTACCATAAAGTACGCAGTGGCGAAACATTACAATCTATTGCCCGAAAATATCATGTAACAGTGTCCGATTTAAGAGCATGGAACAATATTTATGGTAAAAAAACCATTAAGGCAGGACGAAACATCGTGATTTTTGTAATGAAAAAGAAACCGGAACCTCCAAAACAACTCACCGATACTACGGCAAAAACAAACATATCCATGCCAGATACCACTGTAAAAACGAGGGCAATAAATTCGTCCAACTACACCGTGAAAAGAGGGGACACTCTTTTTTCTATTGCACAGCAATATAATGTTTCTATAAATGAATTGTGCAAGGCTAATAATATTAATAAGAATACCGTTATAAAAATTGGTCAGTTGCTAATTATTCCAAAACATTAAAAGATGTTTAAACCCATACATTCTCTTCTTGTTTTACTTATTATTTTTATTGTCTTTGCTGTCATTTCTTTTCTTCCCATTTCTCATTCTATCCATACGCAGGCATTTGATATAAAAGTACCGACCATAAATTTTTCATTCCAAAAAACACCATCGTTGCAAAACAAAAAA
The DNA here is from genome assembly GCA_964431135.1 of uncultured Bacteroidales bacterium. Lineage (GTDB taxonomy): Bacteria > Bacteroidota > Bacteroidia > Bacteroidales > GWA2-32-17 > Ch61. The sequence continues at coordinate 32,722 of CAYSIN010000001.1, read as the reverse complement.
GCGGTTGCCATTGTGCAACATCTTGTTAAGGAATATGCTTCAAGCAAAATTGTTTCCATTTTAAAAGATACGATATTGCCTGTAAATGTTCCCATTGCGTTTCCTGATTGTACCTATTCGGCACTTGATGCTTTTTTTAGTGCCCTTGGCGATACGCAGGTTATCCATGTGTTGCATTACGGCGACAGCCAAATTGAGGGAGACAGAATAACAGGTTATTTACGTTCTCATTTTCAAAGTATATGGGGCGGTAAGGGTGTGGGATTTATTTGTCCCATTAAGGTTAATAATATTGTTCAAGGTATTGATGTAGAATCACAGGGTAATTGGTTTCGCTATACATTATTCGGAAATACGGTTAAACAAAAAAAACGCTTTTATGGACCCATGTTGCAGTATATACGTTTTACACCAATTAAAACCGATTCCACACAAAACGATTCAACAGTTTATGAAGCAAGTCTTACATTCAAACCCAATAAAAATGCGGCTTCATCCAATTTTTCGTTTTCTAAAGTTCGCTTACTGTACGGTAATTTAAGTAAACCCGTATTGCTGCAACTATATAGTGGTGAAAAATTTTTATGTATGAAATCACTGCCCTCTACTTCTACTTTAGAAACAGCCACGTTTACTGTTCCTGCAAATTTAAACTCGCTAACGTTGGACTTTATTGGCAAAGACAGTCCCGACATATACGGTATCAGTTTTGAAACCGAAACGGGCATCATGGTTGACAATATTCCATTGCGTGGAAGTTCAGGCACCGAATTCACTTTATTACAAGCCTCTGAACTGGCGAATATTTATAAACAAATGAATGTTCGCTTGCTTATTTATGAGTTTGGTGTAAATGTTATTCCTTATATTCATACGCATACCGATGATTACGAGCAATGGTTATACAGACAATTGCGTTTTTTAAAACAGATAAAACCAACCATGAGCATTCTTGTTATAGGTGTTTCCGATATGTCCATGCATACCGACAGCGGTTATGTTTCTTATCCAGAAATTATGAAAATAAGAGACCAGCAACGCAAAGCAGCGTTTAAAGCCGGCTGTGCCTTTTGGGATATGTACGAAGCCATGGGTGGAGAAAATTCAATGCCCGTATGGGTTAATTCAAAACCGCCACTCGGTGCTAAAGATTATACTCATTTTACAACAGTAGGGGCTAAACATATGGCTACATTATTGTACCATGCTATCTATAATGAATATGTGCACTATCGTCAGCGAAAAAATCAATATCAAACAACACAACATCATGAATAAATTTAGCACAGGTATTCTCCTAGTAACAGCATTGTTTTTTTATTACTTTTCCAACGGACAAGATAAAGATAACGATTTATTATTATTCAAATGCGACAGTAATTTTTTTATTAATGCCAAAGAAAGTATTGGATACGACAGCCTTTTCAAAAAATTTAATAGATTGCAAATATCTGGAAATGAACAAATACGCATTTTACAGGTAGGTGATTCGCATATTCAGGCAGATTTATTGACGTGTGAAATTCGCAGAAATTTTGCCAAAACATTTTTCAACTTGACCGAACCCCCTGCCATTGCTTTCCCTTATGGCATATTAAAATCAAATAATCCTTATGCTGTTTCGGTTATTTGCAATGGGAATTGGACAGGATACTCTGTTGCACAAAAATCGCAATTTAGTAGTTTGCTTGGATTGACGGCATGTTCGCATGATACATGCTTATCAAAAATAATGATACATGTTCGAACACAAGAAGACTCGAATGCAAGTTTTAGTAAACTTCTTGTTTTCTGTAATGACGACTCGTCACATATTGCTTTAAATACTGTAATTCCTTCCATTCACAGGATACACATTTTTAATGACAGCATTTTTTGTCATGAATTTATATATAATTGTTACACCGATTCAACCACTCTTTTTTTTAAGGTATTCAGTGATACGTTTGAATTTAAACTGTATGGCATAATTCCGTTCAACGATGACCCCGGCATCATGTATCATACCTTAGGCATTAATGGTGCCAAAGCAAGTTTGTTTAACAATACACTGCTTCCATCTTTTATAAAATATATGCACTACGATTGGGTTATTCTTTCGCTTGGAACCAACGATTGTTACCTTCCTGCCTTTGACAGCATAAGTGTAAGTCAATCATTTCAAACGTTATTAGCCTCCATTCGACAGGACAATCCGAATATAGCCATCTTATTAACCACACCCATGTCACATTATCGTAAAAAAAATATTATTAATTCAAATGTAATCAGCATGAAAAATATCATGCTCGACATAGTTACTAAAAATCATGCTGCCGTATGGGATTTTTATACTGTTTCGGGAGGCGAAACGGGTATGTCGCAATGGAATCTCGGTCATCTGTCTGCACCAGATAAACTGCATTTGAATACCCATGGTTATCAACTGCAAGGTGATTTGTTTTTTGATGCTTTTTTAAACACTTACATGGAGAATATTTCCAAACCATGAAAGAATGGCTGCTCGACATATTGTCCTATCACGAAAATGAACCTTTGCTGTTCAGTCAATTTTATTTTTGGGGATTTTTTGCCATCGTTTTAATAGGATATTCTTTTATTTACAAAAAAAACACGTTGCGAAATGCCTATTTGTTTGCTGCTTCTTTGTTTTTTTATTACAAGTCGGGTGGATATTTTTTCTCGTTGCTTATTTTAACCATTGTTATTGATTACTGTGTGGGCTTGATGTTGGGAAAAAATATGTCCACACGTAAACGCAGAGGCTGGATTACCATAAGCATTGTCGCCAATCTTGGCGTACTGGCATACTTCAAATATGCCTATTTTTTTACGGATGTATTAAATTCCCTTTTTGGTACTTCGTACAGGGTTCAAAACATACTGGCATTGTGGAGCAATCAATGGACAGGCACACACTTCGATGTGAGCACTATTATCCTTCCTGTGGGCATTTCCTTTTACACATTTCAGTCCATGAGTTACACCATTGATGTATATAGAAAAAAAATCAAGCCGGTAAACAATTTTATTGATTTTGCCTTTTATGTAACCTTTTTTCCACAGTTGGTGGCTGGTCCTATTGTTCGGGCATCTGAATTTATTCCACAGTTATATCAAAAGTACAGTCTTTCTCGACAGGAATTTTCGCATGCCTTATTGTTAATATTAAACGGACTATTAAAAAAAATTGTGGTAAGCGATTTTATTTCTATCAATTTTGTGGATAGGGTGTTTGATAACCCGTCGGCTTTTTCGGGTGTAGAAAATTTGATGGCAATATACGGGTATGCAGCACAAATATATTGTGATTTTAGTGGATATACCGATATAGCCATTGGCGTAGCGATGCTTCTTGGATTTCGTTTGCCTATAAATTTTAATGTCCCTTATAAAGCCACCAATATTACCGATTTTTGGCGACGATGGCATATTTCATTGAGTTCATGGCTTCGCGATTATTTATATATCTCGCTGGGTGGAAATCGCAAAGGTAAAGTAAGACAGTATATCAATCTTATGATTACCATGTTGCTAGGCGGATTATGGCATGGTGCTAATTTACGTTTTGTTATTTGGGGCGGTATTCATGGTATTGCCTTAATGTTTCATAAATGGATTAAACAACTTCATTTCAATGTTCCTATTAATAAAACATGGGGCAAGGCAATAAGTATTTTTATAACCTTTAATTTTGTTTGTCTAACGTGGGTTTTTTTTAGGGCACATTCCATGCACGACGCTTCTATAATGTTTTCGCAAATATTTACTTCATTCCATAGCGAAGTACTGCCCTTGTTTATTAAGGCTGAGCCGTTGGTATTTGCATTAATATGGCTAACATTTATTATTCACTGGCTACCTTCATCCATTAAGGAAAAATGCAGAGGCTATTTTATTCAAACCCCACTTTGGGTAAAAATATGTTATACCATTATGGTAATATTTATTTTATATCAGTTAAAATCAAGCAACATTCAGCCCTTTATATATTTTCAGTTTTAAAAATGGTAATGGAGCAAATATATCTTACTGACAATGTTCTAATAAACTTTATTTTCTCCCTGATGACGCGGTGTTGGTTCCCAAATACTTGATTTTACTCCCGACAAAAACTTAAAAAAACCTGACATCAATGCTATGTTCATATATAAGAAATGTGTCAACAGACGAAGTATCCCCATGTTTATTCTCATTGCCGATAATAATCGTTCCAATAATACGATAAAAATAACGGCAACTGCCAAAAGCCATAAATACCCATAGATTTTTTTGCCCAATAGGAAAAGAATACCTAATGCGATAAAAGCAATTACAAAAAAGAAAGGTGTAAACCATCGCAATACTTTATGCGAAAAAAAACAAAAACTGACCGGTGAACAAATTTTTTTGAATACCGATTTAAAATAAAATAAATTCTGAAAATCGCCTGTAGCAATTCTTACCTTACGATGATATTCATCCATTAAATTGTTAGATACATCTTCATAAACATAAGCCTTTAAATTGCTAATGGCTTTATAACCTTGCGTCAATACTTGCATGTTGATATAAAAATCATCTACTAAAAAATGAGAAGGCACAGGCTTAAATAAATTCTTTTTTACAGCATAGCAGCCACCAAAGGGTCCCATCATGGTTCCCCACAAAACACTTTCATAATATTTGATTTTAACCTCAGTGCTGATATATAAATTTTCCTGTTTTGAAATACCATCGGCTCTAATTCCGCTATGCAACATATTGGTGTCCACCAATCCAACGTTGTCTTCATTAATGGAATTGACTAACTCCTGAATCGTATCTTTGTCAAATATTACGTTGGCATCTGTAATGATAAGCGTATCTGCGGTTGCCTTTGATACTAAATGATTGATGATATTTATTTTTCCATTTCGTTGTTTAAAAAAAACAGTATGCAGGTTCGTATATTTTTGCGATAACTGCCCCAAAATTTCATTCGTTCTATCCGAAGAATTATCAGAACCAACCCAGACTTCTATTAAATGGGATGGATAATGGCTTTGAAAAATACTGTTTATTTTTTCTTCTATTACTTTTTCTTCGTTATAGGCTGCCATCAAAATATTGACAGGCAATTCGGCATATTTAGTATCTTTGTTACATAACGATTTTTTTCTGAGTATAAAAAATATTTTAAGTATAAAAGGATATAATAAATAGGTATGAAAAATAGCCACAACACAAATCCAAAATATTATCTCAATAAAAATCATACACTATTATTCTTCACAAAAATACGGTTATTTTTTGATAAATGATAAAAAAGGCTATTCAAACCGAATAGCCTTTTTTAAAACTAATTAATATTTTATGGTAATGGTACCTGTAATAGGGTCTTTAATATCACTTATTTTAATAACATACAAGTAAGGTCCCATGGGTAATTTTTTTCCGTTGAATTTGCCATCCCATTGTTTCGTAACATCGGTATAGTCCATACCAGAACCGGAATAACTAAACAATAAATCGCCCCAGCGATTGTATATTTCAATATCAACTTGGTTATATCCGCCAATACCTAATATTTCAAATGCATCATTTTTCCCATCTTCATTAGGTGTTATAACTGATGGAATAACGAGTTGTATGTCAACAATAAAGGTGTCAATCATCATGCAGTTATTGGCATCCGAAATGGTTACATAGTAAGTACCGGCAACCAAATCGCTAACGTTGCTTGATTGTGCACCATTAGACCATGAATAGGAATAAGGCAGGGTGCCACCAATAGTAGTTAATTGCACATTCCCTAAATTGTTGACAGGGTCTTGACTTTGTGTTGCCGTGGTTTGCATGGGTAGAGGATTGGCAATAATCGCTACGGCTGTAACAACACAGAGATTGCTGTCGGTTATGGTAACCTGATAAGAACCTGCCGTCAATCCTTGAATGTCTTGAGTCGTCTCTCCCGTTGACCATGCATACGAATACGGTGGTGTTCCGCCTATGAGAGTAGCATGTATAGCACCATCGTTGCCATTATAGCACAACGGATTTGTACCTGAAGTATTTACCTGCAACGGTGCAGGTTCTGTAATGTTATGCTGATAAATGACCGTGCAATGATGAGAATCGGTAATCGTAACCGTATAAGTTCCTGCTGTCAAATTGTTAATGGAAGGTGTTAAAAAACCTGTATTCCATATATAACTGAAAGGACTTACACCGCCATTTACGGTCAATACAATACTGCCATTTTGCAATCCATTACATGTAATATTTTGAACAGCAGCATCCACAAGCAATATCGGAGGTTGTGTGATTTGCAAAACAGTATCGTCTGTACAATGGTTAACATCGGTAACGGTTACAGAGTATTGTCCGGCAACCACACCTGATAAAGAGGATGAAGTACTCCCATTACTCCATAAATATGAATAAGGTGCTGTGCCACCATTCACGCTTATACTAATATTGCCTGATGATTCACCATAACATGAAACATCCTGAATAGAATCAACTACAATATTGCCAGCCGGCAGATTGGTAATTTGAACCGTTTGAATTGCAGAGCATGCATGACTGTCGTAAACAGTTACATGATAATTTCCGCTGGATAAACCTTGTACCGTATCAGTATTTGCACCTGTGGACCATAAATAGGTATAAGGTAATGTTCCACCACTTGCCTGAACGTATGCCCAGCCATTTTGTGAATTACAATTGGCTGAAAATCCTGAAGCAATAGCATTGACTGGAGCAGGTGCAGTAATATAGACTGAATCAATAATGGTACAGCCATTGGCATCAGTTACAGTTACATAATAGAAATGATTCCCATCTACATTACTTAATGTATCATTTTGCGTATGCAAAGCATCATTCCAAATATAAGTATAAGGAGTAGTACCACCAGAAACCTGTACATTAGCCATTCCATCATTGCTGTTGGCACACAGTGGAGAGATATGACTTATCGTATCTGCAACTAATAAGGATGGCTGCGATAAACTAAGATTTAACATTGTGCTACAACCATGCGAATCGACTACAGTAACAAAATAATTGCCAACGCCAACATTTGTTATGGATGAATTGTTGCCAAGAGATGTTCCCTGGTCATCCTGCCATGTATAAGTATATGGTAAAGTACCTCCTTCAGCATGCAGATGAATAGAACCATTGGTAAGTCCAAAACAACTTGGTGAAACAACATCATCAATATTAAATGCCAACACATTGGGTTGCGTAACTGTAACAGAATCAATTGTAATACAACCTGCACCATCGGTTGCCGTTAAATAATAAATACCAGCAGGTACATTCACAATAGAATCAGCGGTAACTCCATTTGACCATAATAGTGAAACAGGATTAGTACCACCTTGCACCGTTGAATAAACTTTACCGGTAGAATCGCCATTACAATTAGGTAATTGCACAATATTAAATGAAAGTTGTGGTGCATTAATATCCGACACACTGCCTGTAAATACAGACAGGCAGCCATGACTATCGTGTACCGAAACAGAATAAGTGCCAGCACTTAAATTAATGGCAGTAGATGTTGTTTGTCCATTGGCTTGTGCATCCCATAAATAAGTATAAGGACCAACACCGCCTGAAACGCTGGTTTGCAAACTTCCATCTGACAGATTGCAATGTGAATTTATCATGTTGAAGGTATTGGTCAAAACTGGAGGTTCATAAATAGTTGTAGAAGATATCATAGGACAATGATTAGCATCGTGAACCGTAACAGTATAAGTGCCTGCCGCCAAACCTGTTATATCTTCACTTAATTGATTATTGCTCCAAAGATATGTATAAGAAGGTGTACCACCGTTAACAGTCAAATCAATATTTCCATTGACTGCACCATAACAAAGTACCGAATCATCGGCAAAGGATAATACGATTTCAGTGGGCTGAACGATAACAATACTGTCCACTTTGGTACAACCGTTCAAATCGTTAACCGTAATGAAATAGGTTCCTGCACTTAAATTGGAAATGGTTGGCGTACTTTGATTGGTTGACCAGTGGTAACCATAAGGGTTTATTCCACCTGATGCACTGACCGTTGCTGCACCATTATTACCGCCAAAGCAACTAATCGATGCTGTTTGCGTAACAGTGGACATTATAGATGATGGTTCTGTTATGGTAATTTGGGTAGTTGATGTACATAAATGTCCATCGGTTACAGTTAAATCATAAGTACCAGCAGGCACATTGGTAATACTATTTATAGTTGAACCGTTTGACCACTGATATCCATAAGGCAAGGTTCCACCTGTAACATTAACAGATGCCGCACCATTACTTAAACCATTACAGGTAACATTATTTAAAATAGGTACATTAATGTTGATGGCTTGTGGTTCAATAATAGAAGCACCGGAAGAAATCGTACACATATTATTATCCGTAATGGTAACCGTATAACTGCCTGCTATCAAATTGCTAATAGACGCTGATGTAGAACCATTATTCCATGAATAGGTATAAGGTGATGTACCACCCGAAACGGAAATGGTAGCAGCACCATCGTTACCTCCATGACAGGAAACATTCGTTTGAGAAACCAACATGGCAGACATACCTGCTGGTTGAGAAACACTGGTAGAAGCGGTTGTCGTACAACCATGTGAATCGGTAACAGTTACGGTGTAGTTTCCTGCTGATAAATTATTAACATTAGCCGTATTGGCACCATTTGACCACGAATAAAAATAAGAAGGTGTTCCACCTGATGCTACTGCCGAAGCAGAACCATTAGAATAACCATAGCATGATGGAGGCAGTACGGATATAATAGAAGCATTGATGGCCGTTGGTTGAGTTATCGTAATATTTTGCGTTGCCTGACATCCTATACTGTCGGTTACTGTGACGGAGTAATTGTTTGCTGTAAGTCCAGTCAAATAAGTGCTATCTGCGCCATTAGACCAACTGTAAGTATAACTTGGACTTCCGCCTGTAACAGAAATGGATATGGAACCACTACTGCCACCAAAGCAAACAACAGGTGTTACATTATCTACCGTAATGGTAGGTGCACCTGTATTATTAATGGAAACAGTAGATATGGTACTGCAACTATTGGCATCGCTCACAGTAATGCCATAATTTCCTGCGGGAATACCTGAAATAGATGCGGTAGTTGCGCCCGTTGACCAGTGATAAGAATAAGGATTAACTCCGCCGCTAACTGTAACGCTTGCTGTTCCATTTGAATTGCCACAAGTAGCATCCGCAACGGTTGGATTAACCGTCATGGCAGTAGGTTCAGTAATATTTACAACGGAAGCCTTTGTACAGCCATTATCATCAGTTACCGTTACAGTATAAGTCCCTGCAGAAAGTCCGTTAATAGATGATGTAACCGCTCCACCAGGCAACCAGATATATGTATATGCAGGTGTACCACCAGAAACCGATGCTGTTGCAGAACCATTGTTTCCACCATGGCAGGATACATTAACAGAATTCATAGTTATTGAAATAACAGTAGGTTGAGTAATGGTTACATTGGCAATACTTGTACAACTGTTATTATCTGTAACTGTTACCGTATAGTTCCCGGCAGTAAGCCCCGTAATAGATGAACTTGATTGCCCTGTAGTCCAACTGTAAACATACGCAGGTGTTCCTCCTGTAACACTAACCGATGCAGAACCATTGTTCCCACCATTACACAATACATTTGTGGAAGAATTAATGCTGGCAGAGAGTGCCGACGGTTGTGTTATTGTAACAGAACTTGTGGTTGTACAGCCTTTATTATCAGTAATGGTTACTGTATAATTTCCCGCTGTTAAGCCCGTCGCTGTTTGAGTCGTTTGACTATTTGACCATAAGTAAGAATAAGGTGATGTGCCACCGCTTTGTGTTACAGTTGCAGAACCTGTTGCTGTTCCAAAGCATGTTACTTGGTTTGAAGCAGAAATACTGGAAGTTAAAACAGCCGGTTGCGTTATGGTAACACTTGCCGTTGAAGTGCAACTATGAGAATCGGTTATGGTGACTGAATACGAATTTGCAGTTAAATTGGAGGCTGTTGCTGCAGTTTGCCCATTCGACCAAAGGTACGAATACGTTGGGCTTCCTCCTGATGCTGTAACAGTAACAGTTCCGTTATTTCCACCATTACACGAAACATTAGTAGGAATTCCCATGGTAGATATAAGTTGAGTTGGTTGATTGATGGTAACATTAGCCGTTGTAGAACAATTGTTGGCATCTCTAACTGTTACGGTATAGGTTCCGGCAACCAATCCATTAACCATAGCCGTTGTTTGTCCCGATGACCATAAATATGAATATGCTGTAGTTCCACCTGATACACTAACTGTTGCTGCACCATTGTTTCCTCCATAACATGAAACTTGTGTTGATGATGATATGGTAGCAGTTAATACAGCAGGTTGAGTTACGGTATAGGTTGCAATTTTGGAACAATTGTTAGCATCGCGAATGGTGACGGAATAAGTACCTGCCGCTAATCCACTAATGGATGAAGTGGTTGCAGTAGTTGACCAAAGATAGGTATATCCCGGTGTTCCTCCACTGGCAGCAACAGAAGCCGTTCCTGTATTTCCACCGTTGCAAAGAACACTTGTTCCAGACGTTGTTGCAGTAATTACTGATGGCTGTGTAATAGTAACCGAAGAAGTATTGGTGCACAAGTGCGCATCGGTTACCGTCACAGAATAAGTACCAGCAGTAACATTCGTTATAGAACTTGTAGTTGCACTGTTAGACCATAGATAGGAATAATTTGTTGTTCCTCCCGTGGCTGTTACCGTAGCACTTCCATTGTTTCCGCCATTACATGATACGTTGGTTTGAGCAGTAATGGAAGAAGTTAACGTGGTGGGTTGAGTAACAGTTGCACTGTTGACCATGGTACAACTATGACTATCAGTAATGGTAACAGAATATGTACCTGCTATCAGTCCGTTAATGGTTTGTGTTGTTTGACTGTTTGACCACGAATAGGTATAAGGTGATGTCCCACCTGTTGGATTAACAGTTAATGAGCCATTCGAACCACCATTGCAATTTACGTTGGTTGTGTTGAAAGTGGAAGTTAGTGCCGCAGGTTGCGATATAGTTACAGAAGATATTGAAGAACAATTGTTGACATCTTTTACAGTAACATAATAAGTGCCTGCACTTAATCCCGATGCTGTAGCCGAACTAGCGCCGCTGGACCATCCATAGGTATAACCAGGTGTACCACCACTTCCAGAAGCAGTTGCACTACCATTAGCACCTCCATTGCAACTAACATTGGATGATGAAGTGATGGATGAGGTAACAACAGTTGGTTGAGTGACAGTTACGGAAGTTGTTGTTGTACAATTATGGGTATCCTTAACTGTAACACTGTATGTGCCCGCTGCCAAATTTATAGCAGTTACAGTTGTTTGTCCATTAGACCATTGATAATTATATCCGGGTGTTCCACCGGAAGCGCTTACCGTAGCACTTCCATTGGAAGCACCATTGCACAATGGACTGATATTACTTGTAATAGTTGCTACTACTGCTGACGGTTGAGTAATAGTTACTGAAGCCGTACCTATACATGTCAATGCATCGGTTACAGTAATAGAATAAGTTCCTGCTGCTACATTAGATATGGATGTTGTTGTTGCACCATTAGACCAGTGATACGAATAAGATGGTGTTCCACCACTGGCAGAAATACTGGCTCCACCAGTTGAGCCACCGTTACAAGTAACATTTGTAACTGAATTTACGGTTACAACCGGAGCACCGGAATTATTTACTGCCACGTTATTTACATTGGTACAACTATGACTGTCAGTTACGGTTACTGAATAAGTACCAGCAGGTACATTGGTTATAGAAATTGTAGTAGCACTGTTAGACCATAAATATGAATAAGAAGGTGTCCCTCCACTTACCGAAACAGAAGCACTTCCGTTACTGTTACCACAAGTAGCATCTGTTTTGCTCATAGTAAGTGTCAGAGATGCTGGTTGTGATACCGTTACAGAGCCTGTTTTTGTACATCCTTTAATATCAGTAATAGTTACATTATAGGTACCTGCACTTAAATTCGTTGCTGTTGAACCTGTTTGTCCGCCAGGAACCCATAAATAAGTATAAGGGCCGGTACCTCCTGTGGGTGTTGCTGTGGCACTTCCATTTGAACCACCATAGCAACTGGTATTAGTAGAAGATAACGTTGCATTTAAAACAGCCGGTTGGGTAATACTTACTGAAGTAGTAGAAGTGCAATTGTTCGCATCATATACGGTTACATTATATGTTCCTGCTGCCAGACTAGTAGCAGTAGCCGTAGTTTGACTGTTTGACCAATTATAAGTATAGGACGGTGTACCACCTGTTGCATTTACTGTTGCCGTTCCATTATTACCGCCATTACAACTTACATTAGTGGAAGATGAAATGCTGGCACTTACAGCAGTTGGCTGTGTTATGGAAATAGAATTTACTTGTGAACAATTGTTGGCATCTCTCACCGTAACATAATAAGTTCCTGCTGACAATCCTGAAATAGTTTGTGTTGTTTGTCCACCAGTCCATTGATAAGAATAGCCCGGTGTTCCGCCTGTTGGTGTTGCTGTTGCACTGCCTGTACTTCCACCATTACAAGCAACATTAGTCTTTGTCATGCTTACGGACAGTGCTGCGGGTTGCGTAATGGTAACAGACGATACCGAAGTACAATTATGAGTGTCCTTTACAGTAACATAGTAAGTTCCCGAAGACAATCCTGTGGCTGTTTGTGATGTTTGACTATTAGACCAGGTGTAAGTATAAGAAGGTGTACCACCACTTCCTGTTACGGTTGCCGTTCCATTATTGCCACCGTTACAACTTACATTTGTTTGTGATGAAATGGAAGAAGTTAATGTTGATGGTTGTGTTATGGTTATGCTGTTTACAGCCGAACAATTATTGATATCATGGACTGTAACCGTATAAGTACCGGCAGCAAGTCCCGAAATGGTTTGCGATGTTTGACTGTTGGACCATAAATAGGTATAGGTTGGCGTTCCACCAGTAGGATTTGCAGTAGCGCTTCCTGTACTGCTACCGTTACAGGTTACATTTGAACCCGAAATGCCAACACTCACCGCAGTTGGTTGCGAGATTGTTACCAACGAAATAGAAGTACAATTATTGGCATCTCTAACAGTAACAGTATAAGTACCGGCTGTTAATCCTGTAGCAGTTTGTGTGGTTTGACTATTGGACCATGTATAATTATAAGGAGAAGTGCCACCGCTTTGTGTTACTGTTGCAGAGCCTGTTGAGCCACCAAAACAGGAAACATTTGTTTGCGAGGCAATGGAAGAAGTCAAAGTAGCGGGCTGTGTAATAGTGAAAGTACGCGTTGTTGAACAACTATTGGCATCACGAATTGTAACGGTGTATGTGCCCGACGTTAAACCTGATGCTGTTGCTGTTGATTGACCGTTACTCCATGTGTATGAATATAAGGGAGTGCCTCCACTTACCGAAACAGTTGCACTGCCGTTATTCCCTCCATTGCAACTCACATTTGTCTGAGATGTTGAAACAGATAACGCTGTTGGTTGAGATACTGTGGTACTTTTTACCAAAGTGCAACCCTTATTATCAGTTATTGTAACAGAATAAGTTCCTTGTGATAAACCGGAAATAGAAGATGCGGTGGAACTGTTACTCCATAAATATGAATAAGGAGACGTTCCGCCAGAAGGACTTACGCTTGCAGAACCGGTACTTCCACCATTACATAAAACAGGTGAAGAACTAATGGTAGCGGCAAGTATTGTAGGTTGTGTTATTGTGATTTGTGCCGTTGCATTACAAACGCCATTGGCATCTCTTACCGTAACGGTATAAGTTCCTGCAGCCAAACCGGTTGGATTTGCCAACGTAGAACCATTGCTCCATGAGTAAGAATATGGAGAAGTGCCGCCTGAACCGCTTGCCGTTGCAGAGCCATTATTTCCACCATAACATGAAACATTACTTACTACCGAAGCCGAAGCAGTTACACCGGTAACGCTGAAGGTCAAATTTTGCCCACCGGTTGGATGTGAACATATATCAGAAACAGAATTACTTACTAAACTAATAGTATAGGTTCCTCCTTGTACAAAAGCAGGGCTTACTGTTAATACATAATCTCTTTCGTAACTGCCCCCAGCAGCACAAATAGCACCACTCACAGATGTAACGGTATAGGGTCCACCTGGACCGCTGATAGTAAAATCGGATGCCTGCACCGTAGTGCATGACACATTTTCACTGAAACGAATGATAACCTGATTTTGTCCACATGCCGGCGATTGAACAACATTGTACAAATATGGACCTGTATTGTCCACTACTTGAGCCGTACCTCCAAAAGTAATACTATATCCATTTTGTGTTGAACTGAAATTACTTACATTAACCACGTATGTTTGTCCAGCAGTTACACTAATAGCAGAATTGTAAGTTGTACAATAAGCCGGGTCGCCATACATACACGAAGAAGAACCTCCACCGGTAGGACCTGTCGCTCCTGGTACACCGCAAAAATTACAACTTACCTGCAAACTTGGGTTCGAATAAATATCTGCACATTCGGCATTGGTTAAATTATATACCGCCCAATCATAATCATCACCGCTACTATTGGGAGTAATCTGAAATGTAAGTGTTCCAGAAGTTTGAACGGTAAATGTGTACCAAACATCGTTAAGTTCTCCTGCCAGTAAACAATTGCCGGGACACATGTCGTCTGAATATGGTAAATGTGTTGGAATTTCAGTTGGGAAATTTCCCTGACCAGAATAAGAAGCAGTAGTGGAATAAGTAGAAAAGCATAATGGTATTGCCCCTGCACAATCCTGTGTATTTGGAGCAACTGGTGTGGTACAAGATAATGTTGCAGCCCATCCATCATACATTACACTAACATCAGAAGTAAACACAAAAGTAAGACAGGTTCCACTGGAAGTAATAGTGCCAGGTGATGTAGTGCCGTTATAAGAACCTATTAATGGACTGCCTGTATTCGGTCCATTATATATATATAAATAATCATAACTTGCTTCTGTATTGAAAGCAGTAAATGTAGCAACAATGTGCCCACCATTACTTGAGCATATCGTCATGGTATAGTTTTCATCGTTCTGGTATGTACCTCCGCTACCACCGCTATCGTAAAAATAACCCGAACAGGTAGAAACAGTTCCTCCTGAACTGATAAGGTATGCTTGTCCATAAAAATTTAACATACTGAATATCAGTACAATAGAAAATAAATATTTTTTCATAAATTAAAAAATTTAATTAAGCAAATATACACAATATTTATTAACAAAAAAAAATTTTCATAAATTTTTTATTTATAGTATGTTTTAAGTTTTCATACACAATCCTTTTAACACCCAATAGCGAAACCGTAACAGCATTATTCCTTTGGAGGGTGTAAATGCAAGCGTATAAAAAAAGAATAATACCATCGAAGCAGCCCATTTTATCAACTCATCCATTATTTTCTTAAACAGTTGCCTTTTGCTTTGACGGATACGAATACGTTCGCTTTTGCCAACGCCTATGGCTTGTTTTTTAATAAAAATAGGGGTGGTTCTAAAATCGGGTACAAGATGATAGATGATGGCATTGCTTAAATAATATACCCGTTCGTTGCCTTGATAGATTCGTTGAAACATGTCTTTTTCTTCACTTCCCAGCATATTATTCCCTGTACGTCCAAGGTCTGGATTAAAAAGTCCATATACATCAAACAGCGAACGATGAAAAATCATATTGGAACCGCGCGGATAACTTTTTTTTGAAAAAGCCATAGTAACTTGATATGGCTTAAAATAACCGAATAAAGAACCGAGATAAGGGGTGTACCACGCAGGTGGCTTGCTTTCGAAATCCAACAGAATAGGTCCTCCTATGGCTTTGACATCTATGTGGTCATGAATAAATGCCATTACATAGTTGGTATAATCGGGATGTATATAGGCATCATCGTCTAAAAAAGCAAGCCATTCTCCTTTGGAAACTTCAATGCCTTTGTTGCGTGCATGCGACAGTCCCTGCTTTTCTTCTTTAGCATAAGTAATAGCCAACATTGGATGTTCCAGTTTGAAATGATGAACTACTTCTTCGGTGTTATCGGTAGAATTGTTGTCTATCACTACTATTTCATATTCTTGAGGGTTGTGATATGTTTGCAGTGTCAAGGCTGTCAGCGCTTTTTTTAAATATACAGCACGATTGTATGTGCATATTATATATGAAATTCGATACATCATTCTTCAAATAAAAAAACAAAAGTAATGATTTTAAAAAAATATTCCTTAATTTTGCTTGAAAATTATTTGGCTTTGATTCGCAATGTAATTATTATAGGTCCTGCTTATCCTTATCGTGGAGGAATAGCCGCTACCAATGAACGGTTAGCACAGGAATTTATTAAATCTGGCATAACAGTTACCCTTTACACCTTTTCATTGCAATATCCCAAACTTTTTTTTCCGGGCAAGACACAATTTTCCGAACAATCAAAGCCTCCCGATTTGAATATTAAAAGACGTATTAATTCTATTAATCCATTTAACTGGCATGCCGTAGGACGTGAAATAAAAAAAGCAAAACCTGATTTGGTAATGGTTCGCTATTGGTTACCCTATCTGGCACCTGCGTTTGGTACTATTATTCGTAAGATTAAAAAAAACAAACAAACAAAAATCATTGCCCTGGTAGATAATTTTATACCACACGAAAAAAAAGTAACGGATAAAATGCTTGCGGGTTACTTCATTAAAGCCGTGGATGGATGTATTGTTATGTCGCACAGTGTAAAAGCGGAAATTGAAAAAAAATATAAGAACAAACAGATAGAATATTGTCCACACCCGTTGTTTGACCATTATGGAAAACCACTTTCCAAAGAAGATGCCAAAAAATCATTACAATTGAATATCAATAAAAATTACATTTTATTTTTTGGGCTTGTTCGCGATTATAAGGGTTTGGACTTGCTCATAGAAGCCGTACACTTAACACAATCCATGCCCGTCAATTTTGATGTGCTCGTAGCAGGCGAATTTTATTCGGATGAAGCAAAATACAGAGCAATGATAGAACAATACGGATTAACTCAAAAATTCCATATCTATGCACAATTCATTCCCGACGAAATGGTACCCTATTTCTTTTGTGCTGCCGATATGGTAGTACAACCCTATAAGGATGCAACACAAAGCGGTGTAACTCAAATAGCCTATCACTTTAATAAGCCCATGATTGTTACCAAAGTGGGTGGGTTGCCCGAAATGGTTCAACATGGGAAAGTAGGATATGTGGTTCCGCCCGAACCGACAGCCATTGCACAAGCCATTACAAAATTCTATACGGAGCATAAGGAAAAAGATTTTTCAACCATGGCAGCCATCGAAAAAAATAAATATTCATGGAAACGAATGGAAGAGACCATTCATATTTTATATTCCAAACTTTCTTATCGAAATAATACGTTCAATGGATAAATCATCGTCATCTGGTCAAGTGGAAATAGTTGTACAACGCATTCTGCAAAGCATTCAGATAAAAGAACTTTTGCTAAAAAACACCGCATTGCTCGAAACCATTTCGCAAGTAGCGACATTGTGGACAGAAACCTTTAAGCACGGGAATAAAGTGTGGTTTTGCGGTAATGGTGGAAGTGCTGCCGATGCCCAGCATATTGCGTCTGAACTTTCAGGAAGATATTATTTTGACAGACAACCATTGCCTAGCGAAGCGTTGCATGTGAATACATCTTATCTTACCGCCGTTGCCAACGATTACGGCTATCAAGAAGTGTTTGCCCGTTATGTTCATGGATTTGCTCAACCCGGCGATACGCTGGTAGGGTTGTCCACCTCGGGAAATTCAAAAAACATTCTTCGTGCCTTTGAAGTAGCCCGTGAAAAAGGTGTTACAACGGTTGCCATGACGGGGATGAATACTGCGAATATAATATCGTTAAGTGATTTGATGATTAGCGTACCTTCCACCGATACGCCACGAATACAGGAATCGCATATTTTGATTGGACATATTTTGTGCGAAATAGTAGAAAAAAATATGTTCCCATAAATACCAAATGGAATTTATTTACCTTTATTATTTGGGGGACAAATAACTAGTCATCCCTTAAAAACTTATTTGTAACTATTCGCCCCATCTCGTCATTGCGAGCGTAGCGAAGCAATCTCACCATGCAGCCACTTCTTCATATAATACCAAACCGCTAACAAAAAAATGAAATGAATTTTGTTAGTGTGCTTTGGTTAGCGGTTTGGTATTAAGTGCTGTAATCCATATCAAACCAAAGTTTATTTTTTGAATATTCTTTTAGTCAGGAAAGACTGAGAAAAATTTGTCTAACTTTACACACGATAAAATGACGAAGATGATGAAAAAGTTAATGCTTATAACCTTGATGATAGGCTCTATTTGTTCTTTCGGACAACAAAACTGGCATTTTCAAGATTATACTGATGATGGCTATGCGGGTATTAGCCTTCATAAGGCTTATACTTTATTAAAAGACAGAAAACCTAAACCTGTAATTGTGGCTATTCTTGATAGTGGTGTAGATACTACCAATGAAGATATTAAACATTTTTTGTGGCAGAACCCAAACGAAATTCCTGCCAATGGAAAAGACGATGACCATAATGGTTTTATAGATGACGTGCATGGCTGGAATTTCTTAGGTAATGCCAAAGGACAAAACATTGATGCCGAATCGCTGGAAGTAACACGCATGTATAGCCGAATGTTTAAAAAATTTAACAACATTGATACACTTCATTTGAAAGGGAATGATAAAAAGGAGTTTGATTTGTACATCAGAATAAGAAATGATTATCAAAACCGTGTAAAAGAAGCCAACGAAGAATTGACCTATTATACTATAGTTATTAAAAATGTTACGCGTATGGAAAATGCACTGAAGCAATATTTACATACCGATACGCTTACCGAATCAAAATTAAAACCATTGCTCACATGCCAAAACGACACGATTAAAACTTTTGCCTCACGATATTATCAATCAAAAAAGGCAGGATATGAACTTGCTCAAATAAAAAATGCGGCTCTTGTTACAGAAAAAAAATTAAAGACCGAATTAAATCCTGATTTTGATGCACGATATATAGTTGGCGATAATCCTTTCAATATAAATGATTCAATATACGGGAATAATGATATTATGGGACCATCATGCAATCACGGGACATTTACAGCAGGAATTATTGCTGCCGACCGACACAATGGAAATAATGCCTTTGGCATTGCCGATTGTGTTCAAATAATGATTTTACGCATTGTCCCCGGTGGTGATGAACGTGATAAGGATGTTGCCAATGCCATTAAATATGCTGTTAATAATGGTGCAAAAATCCTGAACATGAGTTTTGGAAAACAATATTCACCCGAAAAAAATATGGTAGATGACGCCATAACTTATGCCGAAAGTAAGGGTGTTATCTTTATTCATGCAGCAGGTAACGAATCTAACAACAATGATAAAATTCCACATTTCCCAAGTCCTGTAGGAATTAATAACAAACTTCTGACTAAACGATGGATAGATGTAGGGGCATCAGGAATTAAGGTGGACGAAAATCTGGCTGCTCCGTTTAGCAATTACGGAAAAAAAACGGTGGATGTATTTGCTCCCGGTGTCAAAATTTTTTCTACTGGACTTCATAACAGTTTTCGTGCATCTAATGGCACAAGCGCCTCATGTCCTGTGGTTACAGGCATTGCCGCCTTACTAATGTCCTATTTCCCTGAACTCACATCATCCGAAATACGTAATATTATTCTTTCTTCCGTTAATATTTATAAAATTCGTGTTTTACTTCCTTCTAAATCTGAATATAATAAACGGATACCTTTTACAAAACTTTCCAAAACCGGTGGAATTGTTAATGCTGAAAAAGCAGTAAAAATGGCTATTTCATTATCAAAAAAAAGATAGCAACTGTAAAAAAATAATTTCACTATACAAGCAACCTATTAAAATATAAAGTCGTCTTCATGAAGATAATAAATTTTTTATGAAAAAAGCATTACTTTTATTCAGCGTCCTTTTAATTGTAGCATACGGTTATGGACAAAATTTTATAAGCGTTCATGAAAACAATAACGGTCAAACCATCAATCTGTCCCCGGATAAGGTGTTGGAAATAAAATTGCCACGATTATCTTCTACGGGATATATTTGGTGTGAATCACCCAATGCAATGGATAAATCCATACAACGTTCTATTGAAAATGTGGGAGATGATTTGTTTATTGCCGATAACTTCATAGATTCCAAAAATGGAAAACATCGTGTAGGGCAATCAGGTATTCAGATTATTCATTACAAAGGAACATCGGTAGGTACTACTACATTAAACCTTGAATTAAGACGTCCTTGGGAAAAGAATGCGATACCCATACAAACTTATTCCATAACGGTTATATCCAGTGGTAAATACACAGGCAATTATCTTCCGCAGAAAAAAGAATTGCCCAAACATGTTACTTCTACAACCAAATCTGTTCCTTCCAGTTGGGATTGGCGTCCACATTGCACTCCCATAAAAAATCAAATGTATTGCGGTGATTGCTGGGCGTATGCATCTGTTGCCACATTGGAATGCAATATTAAAATTAGAGATGGCGTTACAAAAACTATTTCCGAAGAGTTTGTTACCGATTGTTACACTGAGGATTGCTACGGTTGTGACGGTGGATGGTGTGCTCATCAGGCATGGATAGCCTCTTATACAGGAGCCAATCCATTAGGTGGTGGTGCTGTATATGAAACAGACTGTCCTACAACATGTAACAGTACAGGAAATACAGGCACCTGCAATACTTCGGGCTATCCTCCTCACGAAACCATTGACAGTTATGCAGATGTACCAGGGCAAGACCAAAATTACATTCCTCCCGATGACAATATGAAACAGGCTATTTATGATTACGGTCCAATATGGGTTACTATAGATGCGGGCAGTACTGCATTTTCAAATTATACAGGTGGCATTTTTACTGAAACAGGAAGCGAACTGAATCATGCCGTAGTGTTGGTTGGGTGGTGCGATAGTGCCACTATTGACGGTGGTGGATATTGGATAATGAGAAATTCATGGGGCTCAACTTGGGGAATAAACGGATACATGTATATTTCTTATGGCAGTGACCTGATTGGGGGATTGGCAAACTATATTGTTTATAAGGGAGGTACACCACATGATGTACCACCTGTTGCCAATTTTTGTAGCAATACAACTTCCAGTTGTACGGGAATAATTCAATTTATGGACAATTCTACCAACGAACCCACTTCATGGCTTTGGAATTTCGGTGATGGAACAACCTCCACATTGCAATATCCTACGCATACCTATACCACCAGCGGAACATATACCGTTTCGCTAAAAGCAACTAACAGTTTTGGAGATAATATCATGACTAAAACAAGTTATGTTACCATTAACTTGCCAACAAGTCCTACTGCAACAGGAGGTTCTTGTGTTGGACCATGCAGTGTTACCCTTACCGCAAGTAGCAGTGACACACTTGTATGGTACACTACTGCAACAGGAGGAACACCCATTGCAACGGGAACATCTTATACAACACCTGTGCTCTCGCAAACTACAACGTATTATGTTGAAAATGACATAATACATACTGTTCATGCTGCCGGACTTATCAATAAAACATCAACCGGTGGATACTATTATGGAACAAATTATAATGGAAATTTTGGTCTTATTTTTGACGTATTAGCCGACCTTACTATTAAATCGGTAAAAGTATATTCCAATTCTACCGCATCCAGAACTATTTGGCTTCAAAACAGTAATGGTATGGTTATAGATTCGTTAGTTGTTAATATTCCAAGTGGTACACAAACCGTAACGCTAAATTTCCATGTTCCCGCAGGTACAGGATATGTTTTGGGTACTTATGGGCAAAATAATTTATGGAGAGATAATGCAGGTGCTAATTATCCCTATACTGTGACCGATCTGATTTCCATAACAGGAAATACGGCAGCAGGTGCAACCAATTATTACTATTATTTTTATAATTGGCAAGTACAGCAAGACCCTTGTACCAGTGCACGAGTTCCCGTTGTAGCAACAATTACTTCGAGTGATGCTCCCACTGCAAACTTTACCGTTTCGAGCAGTTCTGTTTGTCAAGGACAATCGATAACCTTTACCAATACAAGTACCAATGCAACTTCGTATGCTTGGACTTTTTCTGGTGGTTCGCCTACTTCCAGCACACAAGCCAGTCCAACCGTAACATTTAATACAACGGGTTCATGCAATGTAACGCTGGTGGCTTACAATGGTTCACAACAGGATACACTTACTTATACTGTAACAGTCAATCCAAATCCATCCGTTACGGCTACTGCAAGCGTTAACCCCGTTTGTGAAGGTGATATGGTAATTTTGACTGGAAACGGTGCTTCCTCGTATGAATGGAACAATGGCGTTTCGGATGGAATTGCTTTTACACCACCATCAACCAATACTTATATAGTAACAGGTACCAGTTCCAACGGTTGTACGGATACATCACAGATTACTGTTACTGTTTTGGCATCGGTTACTTTAATAGCCAGCATTACCAATGCTTCGTCTGCTACGGCTTCAGACGGTGCTATTGATATAACCATAACCAATGGCGTTCCACCATATATATTTAGTTGGAACAATAGTGCTTCTACCGAAGATTTAAACAATATTCCCATAGGTACTTATACGGTTACGGTTACCAGTGGTAATGGATGTTCTACCGTTATGAGTTTTACCGTTCAGCAAGCCAATTCTATTATTTCCGATATGGAAGCAGGTATCCATGTTGCCCTTTATCCAAATCCTACCGACAATAATTTTACACTGTCTATCCAAACAGAATATATGTTGAAAAATATAAGTGTTGAACTATATAACAGCACAGGACAAAAGGTTCTATCCAAATGTATCATACCCACTAAAAAAGATATATCGGAAACCCTGTCACTGCACCATTTAGCAAAAGGCAATTATTTTGTAAAAGTTTTGCTGGATAACAAGCAATACAATATGAATATGATAAAAAAATAAAACTTTTATAAAAAGATAATACGGTTACCGTTAATAAGGATTTGTGATGAATAATTGATAATTTTGCAGCAAATATGCTTTTCCATACTTTATATTTTGAGACAACACGACGTTGTAATTTCAGATGTCCGCATTGCTCGAGTGGTTCTAACAATCCAGCATTGTGGGAAGAAGATAAAAGTACCCTTGATTTAATCAACTACATTTTAATCCCTGCCAGAAATCTTGGTACTGAATTTATTGATTTTTCCGGTGGTGAATTTTTATTAAGAAATGATGCCTTTGAGTTATTGGATAGGGCAAACAAATTGGGATTTAAAATAGGCATCTCGTCCAATGGTTCACTTATCAACCAAAAAACAATAACCGAATTAAAAAAAATACTGGGGCATAACTTACTCATTTCGTTAGGCATTAATTCGTTTGACGATGAAAATGAAGATACTCGTTATCGTGAAATATCTTTTTTTGAAGAAAAGTTGAACCTGTTGCTGGAAAATAGCATCAACACCAATATCTCTGTAACCATGGGAAGTTTTAATTGTCAAACATTTTCAAATACTATTGAAAGAATAATACAGCAAAGTTTGCCCTACAATCGAATTCCCTTTTCGCCACGACATTCAACACATAAAGAAATGATGTTTGATAAAAAGATTTTGAAAGAATATCTTCATCCGGCACTTATGAAATCGTATCATGGTTTTGTAAGTTTTGTTCCCTTTTTTCTAAATCCCAACGATTATGAAGAAATTACAGGGATTAAGGCTTTTTCTACAGAAGTGCCCATTCAACCCTCGGTTGGTTGCTGGGTGGGTTCTTTCTATGGCATCAATCCCGCAGGTGATGTAGCACCTTGTCCTTTGCTTTCTGATAATATCTCGGCTGGCAATGTATATCAAACACCGTTAAAAGAAATTCTATTTGAATCAGATTTAATGAAAAAAATAATTAATCGACCTTCGTTAAAGGGTAAATGTGGCAACTGTAAATATAACTGGACATGCGGCGGTTGCCGTGTTATGGCTTATTATCATACCGGCGATGTTTTTAACGAAGACCCTACCTGTTTTATAGATGAATTAAGTATAGAAGAACTGGATAAATTAGAAAAATTGACCCGCAAACATTTTAAAAACTATGTCCGCATGAACGAAATCAATAAATCATTTATCAAAATAAAAGACCATACGAAATAATAAAATTAAAAGTTAACATTTGTCCCATTAAATAAACAAGTATATTTGCACCAAATAAATTACGAATAAATAAAAAATACTTAACTTTTAAAATGCGAGTTCATTTAAAAAGAAGTGCACTGGTAGCAGAGAATTTAAGAGTAGCGTCTCAAAGTTTAAAGACCAATAAATTGAGAGCCATACTCACAGTTTTCATTATTGCCATTGGCATTATGGCACTGGTGGGCATTTTAACCGCCATAGAAGCCATACGCAGTTCTTTAAATTCCAATTTTAGTCATCTGGGAAGCAATACATTTAGAATAACCAGTTGGTCTATGAAAAGAAGTGGACAAGACCATGAACGGATTGAATACAAGAATATCAGTTTTGCAGAAGCCCAGCAATTCAAAGAAAGGTATTCCTTCCCTTCTGTGGCGGCTATTTCTATTAAAGGCACAGACATGGGAATAGTAAAATATCAATCCAAAAAGTCCAATCCTAATATCGTAGTTTTTGGGGTGGACGAAAATTATTTTACCGTTTCAGGATATGAAATCGAAGAAGGACGGAATTTTTCCTTTCAGGAAGCAATGCAAGGGTCGTTTGTAGTAATTATTGGTAAGGAAATTCAAACCACCATGTTTCCTGCCAACGAAAATCCGGTAGGGAAAAAGATATTAATCGGCAATGGGCGTTATACCGTTATCGGAGTTTTAAAATCCAAAGGGTCAAGTTTTGGCGGCAGTGGCGATAAACAATGTTACATACCCGTTCAAAATGCACGTTCTCAATTATCATTACAAAATCCTAGTTTTGTTATAAATGTAATGCCACAAGATGTTCAGATGATTGACCCTGCCATATCCGAAGCAGAAAGCATTTTCAGAGTAATACGCAAACTTAGGGCTGGCGAGGCAAGTAATTTTGAAATCTCCAAAAGCGACAGTCTTATCAATATGCTGATGGAAAATATTAGTTATGTTACTATTGCTGCTACATTGATTGGAATAATTACACTAATAGGTGCTTCCATAGGGCTTATGAACATTATGCTTGTTTCGGTTACAGAACGAACTCAGGAAATAGGAACACGAAAGGCAATGGGAGCCACTCCACAAACTATCAAGCAACAATTTCTTATCGAAGCCATTTACATTGGACAATTGGGGGGCATTTTTGGAATAATACTTGGTGTTATTGCTGGAAATATTATAGCATTGCTGATTAAAGGTCCTTTCGTTGTTCCATGGTTTTGGATGATATCGGGAGTACTTCTTTGTTTTACAGTGAGTATTTTATCGGGATATCTCCCTGCAACCAAAGCAGCAAAACTTAATCCTATCGATGCCTTGCGATATGAATAGCACCAACTGGTTAAAAGATGAGTATCGACACATATAAAAATATTTTTTTTCTAATTTTGATATTGTAATTCAAATTTATTATCTTTGCAAAATGAATTTTATATTTTTTTAACTTAAATAGTATTTATATGAAACGTTTATTTTTATTTACAGGCTTGTTACTTTGGGTAGTTTTTACCTTTGGGCAACTTACAGGGACAAAAAACATCCCTAGCGATTATGCAACCCTTGAAGCAGCTATCACTGACTTAAACACACAAGGGGTAGGAACTGGTGGCGTTACCATAAATCTTACTGCCGGTAATCCGCAAACTGCAACGCTCGGAGGATACACGATTACTGCTACGGGAACTTCATCAAATCCGATTGTTATTGAAGGTAATGGCAATACAATTACTGCATTTACACCTCAGACAAGTGGCACATTAAATGATGCTATTTTTAAAATTATCGGTGGTAACTATATTACCATTCAACATTTTGTTATGAACGAAAACAGTTCCAATACAACTACCTCCGCATCAACCAATAATATGACAGAATTTGGCGTTGCTTTGTTTTATACTTCCACCACCGATGGACCTGAACATATTACTATACAGGATAACACCATTCAGTTAGGTGTTACTTATCAAAATGCTTTTGGCATCTTTGCTACAAGTTGTACTAATGCTACCGATTTGCTTACAGAATCTGATATTACCAGTGCCAGTGGAGCATTCAACAATCTTGTTATAACGGGAAATACTATACAAGATGTAAATATGGGTATCGTTTTAGTGGGCTCTGAAACGGGCAATTATATGGCTAATGATTTAGAAATAGGAAACAATACTATTACGTTTGGGTTGACCGGCAATTTTTCTTCATTCATAAATGTGTTTACATCATCGGTTAATGGTATTATCATTAACAATGTTCTAACCAAGAATATTTATGGAAATGTATTAACCTCCAATGGAACAGATACCTCTGGCACTTTGGGTGGAATTTATGACCACGCTAATGGTACTTTGCCTACTACTATTACCATTAACAATAATTTTAACAACAATAATATCAGCCTTAAAAGTGCTGCCACCCAAACTATATATGGAATAATGCTTGATAATTATAACAATATGATAACTAATAACGTTATTGGCAATACCATTAATGATATTTATTCAACCGTGGCTAATGGTGCCGTTGTTTATGGTATTCGTCATTTGGGAAGTGCAAAAAATCAATATATTCGTAAAAACATTTTTAATCTCACTCCAAATACCACTGCCAATGTAATGGTAATACAATCCAACAATACAATACCCGCTAACGGTACACAAGTCATAGATAGTAATCACGTGTCGTTATTGAATAAATCGGGCTCTGGTGGTACAGTTAATTTTTATTATACCAATTCTTCTTCACCATCCACTGTAACAAAGTATATTACAAATAATCTGATAGAAAATGTAACCCTTACAGGTGCTACCGTGTTTACTGCCATTTATGATTATGATGGTTTAAATGGAAATGCACCTGTTAAAACCATCTCAAACAATACAATTAAAAATTGCACAGGTGGCACTGGTAATATAACAGGCATTTCTGTAAACATGGGAACACATCAACTATTTAATAATGTTATCGAAAACATTACCAATGGTGCCAACATTACTGCCATTAATGCAGGTGGAAATGGTACTACCATGCAAAATGTTTATGATAATACTATTCATCATTTAACTACAACAGCAGGAAGCATAATAGGAATTACTTGTGGTGCATCAGGAACAAATGCATTATCCAACATATACCATAATACTATTTATGATATAACCGCAAGTGCTGCTTCTTCTACTTCTGCTGGTATAGTTGTTACTAACGGTACCACAGTGAATTTATATAATAATACCATATCTGAATTATATACACCTGCGGCCTCTGGAACTATAGCACCCTTGGTAGCGGGTATCGCCGTTTTAAATGGGATAAGTGTTAATGCGTATTATAATTCTATTTATCTTAATGCAACCTCTACGGGCACTGATTTTAAAACATCGGGTTTATATGCTTCTACCAATACTGCATTAAAACTTATTAATAATATTATCGTAAATTTAAGTACGGCAAGTGGAGCAGGAATCACTTCTGCATACAGCCGCAGCAATACAACCCTTACTTCGTATGATAATGAAAGTAACAATAATTTGTTTTATGCTGGAACACCCAGTGCAATGAATGTAATTTTTTATGATGGCACAACACCTTATCAAACATTAGCCGATTTTCAGGCATTAGTAGGTGCTCCACGCGATGTTCAATCGGTTACCGAATTACCACCGTTTGTTAACGTAAGCACGCATCCGTATGATTTGCATCTTCAGACGACCGTACAGACTTTTGCTGAAAGTGGTGGTAAAATAATTTCCGGTATTGACAACGACCGTGATAACAATATACGTTTTGGCAGCACCGGTTATACGGGAACGGGCTCTGCACCTGATATTGGCTCTGATGAATTTGATGGCTTGCCCAACTATACTTGCACAACACCTGCTCCTGGAAATACAATAGCCAGCGTAATTACTGCATGTTTTGAAGAAGCCATTGATTTAAGTTTGCAAAACGTCGTTCCCGGCACAGGAATCAGTTATCAATGGCAAAGTTCTACCGATGGAATTACTTATACAGATGTAACGGGTGCCATTAATAGTACGTTAGACAATTTTGTAATGACCGAACCTTTATATTTTCGCTGTAACGTTACGTGTATTAACGGACCTGAAACTATTGCTTCCACTCCTGTTTTTGTTGACTTCACCAATAAGATTTTATCTACTACGGATGCTACTATATGTGGTACAGGAACGGCATCTTTGGCAGCAACCGCTAACGTTGGCGCAACAGTCAATTGGTATGATATTCCTGCAGGAGGCAATATTGTGGGAACGGGTTCTCCATTTACTACTCCTACTATAAATACCACTACCACTTATTATGTGGCTGCCGAAACATCCAGTTTAAATCCTAAAACAATTACCGTTGGAACAGGCACCAGTAGTTCTTCTTCTTCTGGCTATACACCTTTTTATACTTATTATGAAAGCAGTAAAAATCAAATTCTTTATTTAGCCAGTGAAATGCAAGCAGCAGGAATGACCGCCGGTAACATTACCAGTTTGGCTTTTAACTTTAATTCAGTAAGCACAACTCCTATGTCAAATTTTGAAATTTCTATGAAGCACACTGGACTCTCAAACTTAACCACTACCTATGAAACAGGGCTTACCACTGTTTACTCTTCTACTGCTTATACTCCTGCTGGTACCGGATGGCAAACCATTACCTTATCTACACCTTTTACATGGGATGGCATTTCCAACATCATTATTCAAATATGCGATGGAAATAATTCTTCGTATAGCACAAGTTCAAGTATTTATTATTCTATCACTCCATTCAGTTCTCATCATTACGGCTATATGGATAATGGAACCGGTTGCTCTATGACATCTCCCACTTATAACTATATAAGTTCTTACCGTCCTAATATTAGATTTATTGGTGATTTTACAGATATATGTACCAGTCCTCGTGTCGCTGTCACGGCAACGGTTACTTCGGCAACACCTATCAGCATATCAAACGATACAAGTGCCTGCAACAATACAGTTGTTACGTTACAGGTTTTAAGTGGCTTGTCCGACTATAACCAGTTTACATGGGCACCTGTTACAGATTTATATACAGATGCTACATGTATTACTCCTTATACAAGCGGAACTAATGCTACTATTGTATATTTAAAAACCACTCAAAGTGGCACATTATCATACATTTGTAATGGATATAATTCCGTTTCTTTTTGCAATGCCTTAGACACCGTTCAAATTCTTATTTTACCTGCTTCTATTATTATTACTTCTACACCCGATGGAATATGCGAATCAGGTTCAGCAATGTTGTCGGTTTATCCAACTACCGGATATGGTGCAGCAACTTTTCAATGGGCAGTATCGAGCGATGGTAATATTTATGCTGACATTACA
>CAYSIN010000001.1:0-2989 GCA_964431135.1 uncultured Bacteroidales bacterium | reverse complement strand
TTACAGGAGAAACAGGATTTAATTATACTACACCGGTTATTAATGACACTACTTATTATCAATGGAAGGCCACGTTAAACACTAATATCTGTATTCAGCAAAATATTCCATTAATCATAAACCATCCTCAAGTAACTTCTACCACTCCTGGTACACATTGTGGTCCAGGAACAGTTTCCTTATCTGCTGCTGGAAGCACTGGAACTACTATCCACTGGTACGATGCTGCTATTGGAGGTAATTTATTAGATACAGGTAATGTCTTTACAACCCCTAATATTACTGCTACTACATCCTATTATGCCGCCGCTGAAATCAACCCCATTACCATCGGTACAGGTTCATCCACAAGTACAGGGAACGAAAGTCCATTTTATCATTTATATGGGGGTAAAAAATCTCAATATTTAATACTTGCTTCCGATTTACTGGCAGCAGGGTTAACAGCAGGTAATATTCATTTGCTTGCTTTTGATGTTGTATCTGCGGGCACAACGTATGAAGAGTTTAATGTAAAAATAGGTGCAACTACTTTATCTGACATGACAACTACTTTTATAAGTGGATTGACAGATGTATATTACACCGCTGCATATACTCCAACAGTTGGTATAAACAGTATTTCGTTTACTTCACCATTCAATTGGGATGGGACTTCTAATATAGTGGTAGAATTTTGCTGGTCAAACAATAATGGCGGTGGTACCAGTGCCACTGTTAAATACGATGTTACTTCTTATGTGTCTGAAGCATATTTCAGAGGCGATAATCAATCTGCATCGGTTCTGTGTGGACAAACTACAGCATCTTATACTATAAACGCATTGCCACAATTCATGCTAAATTCGACTTTACTGTGTTCAAGTGGAACTACCGAAGTAGTAGCCACTATTACAGCACCCCCCGATATTTTCTCTTCAGTAGATGATGGCAATATATGCCCTGGTGAAACAGTTAATCTTTCTGTAACAAGTTCAAATACAAATTATTCATACAGTTGGACACCTGCAACCGTTCCTTCTACTGGTGCCAATGTTTCTGCTACACCAACAGTAAGTACTAACTATATAGTTTCTGCTACAGATGCTGTTTCAGGTTGTGCCAATGCAGATACCGTTTATGTGAATGTTCATTCTTTACCAGTAGCAACTGCTTCAGTAGATTATGCTTCTATCTTCTGTGGTGAAAGTATTCAATTAACTGCTGGCGAATGGTTTACTCCTGAAATTATGACAGAAAACTTTAATGCACCTTACAATTCTTTTACAACTGTTAATACTTCTACGGGCGGGACTCCTGCCGCAGCAGCATGGACATTAAGACCTGATGGATATACTTATGGGACTTTTAGTCCAGTTACTTTCCATAGTAATGATAACTCTCAATTTTATCTTTCAAACAGCGATGCACAAGGTTCGGGAGGTACAACTCATACCGAACTTATTACTTCACCCTTCAGTTCTGTTGGTATTGATTCTGTTGAACTTGAAGTTTATCAATATTATCGAAATTATAATACGGATGATTCTGCGTATATTCAAATTTTTGATGGTGCGCAATGGAATACGTTAGTGATTTATACCGCAACTATTGGATACCCAACTGTTTTTAATCATACCGTTATTCCACTACCTTCTGCTTATTTGAATAATGCCAATCTGAAGATACGTTTTGTATATGATGCACAGTATGCTTATTATTGGGCAATAGACAATCCTACTATTAAACTGTATAATGCCAACACCTTTACATGGACATCTGTTCCTGCAGGATTTACTTCAAGTATATACAATCCAACGGATAATCCAGTGGTAAGTACTGATTATCATGTAGTAGTTACTTCGGTTCATAACTGTACCAATACAAACAGCGTATCGGTTACTGTTAACAATCCCCCTGCACCGGTACTTACAGTTCATGATACTTGTGGTCAATCGGAAATAATTGCTACCAACTATGCGGGCACACTTACATGGAGCACTTTAGACATAAACGATACTATTTGGGTAAATAGCAATAATCCTGTTACAGCATATTATACAAATGGAGCCTGTGTAAGTGACGTTGCCTCTGTAACACCTGCTCCTATTGAAATTCCAAATACTCCAACGGTATCGAATATAGATAACTGTTCTGGCTCTACGGTAGATGCTTTTACGGCTACTTCAAACTACAACAATTTTATTTGGTACAGCGATTCTGCACTTACTCAACAAGTAGGTACAGGCAGCACCTTCCAAAGTCCAGAAACCAACGTAGGCACTTATACCTATTATGTTGTGGCATTCAATGGTATTTGCCAAAGCGATACCACATCGGCTACCTTAACCATTCATAACCTGCCATCGGTTACTATTTCAGAAAATGGCGATACACTTACTTCTTCTTCATCCACAGGAAATCAATGGTACAACAGTAATGGGCCTATCACTGGTGCTGTATATGATACATTAATTGCTACGGTAGAAGAGGATTATTATGTTGTAGTTACCGATTCAGTTGGTTGCTCTGCCATGTCCAATTCCATACATCATATTCCGGTTTTGATGTTGAATAATGACTTGGCAAGTGCTATTACGCTAATGCCTAATCCTGCTATTGACAATGTTACTGTAATATTGGGCAACAATGCCAAAGCAACCATTCAATTGTGGGCATCCGATGGTAAACTGTTATACAATAAACAGGTAAATGGTAATCGTCATATTCTCCCACTGAAAGGTATTGCTGCAGGGATCTATACCGTTAAAATAACGAATGTTCAAGGAACAGTTCAAAAGAAACTTATCGTTGAATAAGAGTGTTAAACGTTATAAAAAAGGCAGTCAAAGGACTGCCTTTTTTATTTTGAAAAACTATAATAGTCGTCACTTAAAAAGTACCTATCCTATTAAATATGAATTTTATAATGTCGTATTTATAAAAAATTATTTGTCTCGTCATTGCTGACGAGACTTTTAGTCAAAAATTTCATGAATATTCTAAGTAT